>NZ_JBHSMH010000111.1:145335-278906 GCF_042655365.1 Cohnella suwonensis
TATTTTGACAGCAGCCACTTCTACGCTGCTTCCGATAATCACGGTAGGCGGCGTAATATCGATCGCAACCCCGTTCTGCGACAGCTGTATCGTTGCGTTCCCGCAGATCATATTGCCTATCTCGGATAAGGCGCTAAGAGCCATTGGGTCGAGCTCTGCAACGGAGGCTCCGCCCATCATGTTGGACACGATGCGCAGCGCATCGTTTCTCGAGAAGCCCAAGTAAACCTGGCCCCGCAATTGTCCTGTCACGCCAACGACCGTGAGCACTTCTATTCCTTTAAAAGGAGTTTGCCGGAGCGAAGGGCTTCCGGTTCGGGGGGAGAGCTGAAACATACCCAAAATGCTGTTTGCCGATTCCAGAAACGGATTGATATGCTGAGCTTTCATGTTGTGCCACCTTTACCTTATTTTGAATACCGAAACGGTCATAATCAATTCTTCGGCCAAATGAGCAAGCGATTGCGCGGAAGCAGCGGTCTCTTCGCTGCTTGCCGCGGCTTCTTCGGTAGCCGAGGATATCGTCTCGATCGAATGGAGCACTTCCGTCGTTTGCGCGGCCTGCTGTTCGCTTGCCGCCGCGACTTCCGTAAACTTCATGCCCGACTCGTTAACCATCGCGAGGATGCTTTCGAAGGCTTCGCCCGTCTGTTGCGTGGAAGCGACTCCCTCATCCACCGCTTTCACGCTTTGCAGCGTATTCTGCTGCATGACCTTGATAATGGCCGTGATCTGCTTGGTCGCCTCCCCGCTCCGTTCGGCGAGCTTGCGTACTTCGTCCGCGACCACGGCAAAGCCACGTCCCTGGTCACCGGCCCTTGCCGCCTCGATGGCGGCATTCAACGCGAGCAAATTCGTCTGCTCGGCGATGTCGTCGATCACTTCGATGATTTCGCCGATTTTATTCGAGTCGTTCTCCAGCTTGGCCCTTCCTTGATCGTCATCTCTGCCGCATCAATAAGAAATCATCGAATTTTGAATACCGAAACCGTCGTATTCAACTGCTCCGCCAATTGAGCGAGGGACTGGGCAGCCGATGCGGTCTCCTCGCTGCTTGCCGCTGCTTCTTCGGTAGCCGAAGAAATCGTTTCGATCGAATGGAGCACTTCCGTCGTTTGCGCGGCCTGCTGTTCGCTTGCCGCCGCGATTTCCGTAACCTTCATGCCCGACTCGTTAACCATCGCGAGGATACTTTCGAAGGCTTCGCCCGTCTGCTGCGTGGAAGCGACTCCCTCTTCCACCGCTTTCACGCTTTGCAGCGTATTCTGCTGCATGCCCTTGATAATGGCCGTGATCTGCTTGGTCGCCTCTCCGCTCCGTTCGGCGAGCTTGCGTACTTCGTCCGCGACCACGGCGAAGCCACGTCCCTGGTCACCGGCCCTCGCCGCCTCGATGGCGGCATTCAACGCGAGCAAATTCGTCTGCTCGGCGATGTCGTCGATCACTTCGATGATTTCGCCGATTTTGTTCGAGTCGTTCTCTAGCTTCGCCACTTGTTCGTTCAGTCGGTCCATGCCGTCGATCGACTTGTTGACCACTTTGCCGCCTTCGCGGGCGATATCCATCGTCTTATTCGACAAATCGGAGGCATTCTCCGCGCTTAGCGCAACCGAGTTGATCGCCTCGGCCAGTTCGCCGAAGAGCTCGTTCATCGTCAGCGCCGACTTGGCCTGATCGTTGCTGCTGCTGGCGATTTCTTCCGTGCTCGCGGAAATCTCCTGCGCCGCCGCGGACACGCTTTCGGCAGCAGTCAACACTTGCGATACCGTATCTTTGAACCCGGTCAGCATGACGTTGAAGGAGCCGTTAAGCTGGCCGATCTCGTCCTTGGCGCTGTAGCCGCCTTGAACGGTCAGATCCCCTCTTTCCGCTTGGCCCATCAGAGCTTGCAGATTCTTTACGGGGCGGGTGATGAGATTCGTGATGCCGATTCCGATCAAGGTTAGAATCAGGATAGCGGCTGCGGCCACGGCAATCATGATCGTAACGGCTGTCGTTGCGTTCGCGCCATTTTCATCATCTATCTTTTGGGCGGTCTCCAGGGAGTACACCTGCAATTCCCTTATGTAGGACTGCGCTTCTTCCATCAGGCCTTCAACGGAAGAGTCGTATAAGTCATAGGCTTCGTTCTTGTGGTCGGTCGACGCAAGCTCAAGCATCTTATCGCGCTCTGTTATATAAGTAGCAAAGCTACTCTTGAATTTGGCTAGCAATTCAAGCTGCTTTGAATCGAATTCGAACGTGTCCAAGTCGGTAATCAGCTGTTGATTGGCCTTTAGTCTCTCGTTTAACTTGGCTTGCACTTCTTCGAATTTGTCTTGATCCAACCTGTTCATCGTCATCTGAAGCATATAGGCGGATCCTGCGCGCACATTGGTTCGTATGTTGCTCATCTTATTGATAGGCACCAACAGTTCATCGTACACATAGGCCGAGTCTTTAGACATATCTTTAATGTAATAGTAACCAACCGCAGCAACTGAAATGAGCATTACGAGAGCCACCGCAATAAGAGAAAACACTTTATAGTACAGCTTCAAGTTCCGGAACAAGTTCATGAATGATTCCTCCATTATCGTCTTTTATACCATTCGAGTAGAAAATTCCGTTCAAGTCTTCGGCCGGCTGCGAGAGGGATTGAGCCGCCGCCGCAAGTCGTCGGGATTACCCGCCGGCCATCTTCATAACACCGCCGATTTCCAGAATAAGCGCTACATTTCCGTCACCCAGAATCGTCGCTCCCGAGATCCCTTCGATGTTTCCGACGAACGTCCCGAGAGACTTGATGACGACCTCCTGATACCCGAGAAGACCGTCCACCGCGAGCGCCAGTCGTTTCTCGGCCCGGCCGATCACGACGATAGGGATCTGTTTGCGGTCGATGCCGGTTCGGGGGTGACCGAATGAATCATGAAGCCACGCGACGGGGATGACCCGCTCTCGCAAGGTGACGACAGGAACTCCCTTTACTGTTTGGATCGCCTTCGGCTCCATCCGGATGATTTCCGCCACATTGCTCATCGGCAGAATGTAAATCCGTCCTCCGATATCTACCATTAGCCCCGTAATGATGGCTAACGTCAGCGGCAGCCGGATTTTGAAGCGGGTCCCCTTGCCCTTTACCGTCTCGACTTCGATCATGCCGTTGATCCGCTCGATACCCGCGCGGACGATGTCCATGCCGACGCCCCGGCCGGAAATATCGCTGACTTCGGTCGCCGTCGACAATCCGGGATGGAATATCAGCTGAACCGCCTCATTCGCCGAATATTGCGAAGCTTCGGCCGGCGTCATGAGGTTTTTGTCCACCGCTTTGACGAGAAGCTTGTCCCCGTCGATTCCGGCTCCGTCGTCCTCCACCGTCAGAATGACTTGGTTGTCCTCATGAGCGGCGCTGATCCGCAAGGTTCCTTGCTCGGGCTTGCCTGCCAGCCTTCGAACCTCCGGAGTCTCGATCCCGTGATCCAGCGCGTTCCGGATCAGGTGAATGAGCGGGTCTCCGACCTCTTCGATCAGGTTCCTGTCCAGCTCGGTCTCTTTGCCGTCCAAAACAAGCTCCACCTTCTTGCCCAGCCCGTTGGACAAATCCCGGACGACCCGGGGAAACCGGCTGAACAGCTGCTCGATCGGAAGCATCCTGACCTTCATGACGCTCTCCTGAAGCTCGCCGATGACGCGGGTCAAATGATCGGAAATATGGGCCATTTCCTGAACCGATTCGTCGGAGCCGAATTTTTGCTGAAGAACTCCCTCGACCTGGTGGATTCGAGTCTGATCGATGACCAGCTCCCCGACCAAATTCATAAGCGTCTCCAGCCGGTCCACATTCACCCGGATGCTCTGCGCTTTGACCCTTTCCGCCTGCGGTTGCTGGGAGGAGGAATCCGAAAGGACGGCACCATTCGTCAGCGGGGTCACCTGCGGTGCGATTGGCCTCGCAAGCTCTTCCAAGCTGCAAGGTTCCGTTTCGACGGAGTCGACATCGAACCAGGACCGGATTTCTACCTCCATCGATTCCTTGCCCTCGCCCGAGGCAATCAGCCAGCGGACGAATTCGCCGTCGTCCGGCGCGAAGTCTTCTCCCCGCGACTTGATTTCCGACCAGATGACGGTCGCCGTTTCCCTCAGCTGCGCATCGATGACATCGAGACGAACGCTTTTCATCATACAGTCGGAGGAGAGCTTGATATAAAGCCTGAATAGAGAGTACCCTTCCGCGACTTGTCTTCGAGCCAATTCCCATTCATCTTCCTTGAGCGGGAACGAATCTAAATAAATACCGCTTTCGTCACTCTTTCTCCCTTCCGATTTCAATTGCGTATCTTGCGCCCGAACGGCATCCAATCGCTTCAGATCGCCGATCAGATCATCTATTTCGGACAGCTCCATGCTGTCGGCCGATATTTCGGCTTGAAGCATTTTCATCCGGTCCACGCACCGAAAAAAAAGCGTCGCCATAGCCGTGGTAACGGAAAATTCACCGTTCCGCACGTTATCGAGAATCGACTCCATGGCGTGGGTGAGCCGCTTCATCTTGTCGTAACCCATGGCGGCGGAAGAGCCCTTCAGGGTATGAGCGGCCCGGAACAGACTTTGCACGCCTTCCGCGGACTCTCCCTCCTGCTCGAGGCGGAGAATCTCTTCCTCCATCAACCGGAGCTGATCGTCCAGTTCTTCCAGAAACAGCGACTGATATTCCGTCATATTGGTCATCCGGCTTCCCCCTTTTATTCCCGAATCAGCACTTCGTCCAACTTCAGGATTCCTGTCAATCCGGACGGAGTGATCCCGATTCCGACGAAATACGCCCCGTTGATTCCGCCGACGCGTTCGGGAGGGGGCTGGATATCGCTGAAGGTGGTTACCTTGTGAACCTTGTCCACGATGATGCCGACGGATTCCTCCTTATGGTTGACGACCACGATCCGGGTCAATTTGGTCGCTTCATCCTCGCTGAGAGAGAACAGGCTTCTCAGACTGATAACGGGAACGATTTTCCCCCGTAAATTAATGACGCCTTGCACGTAATACTGGCTGTTGGGAATTTCCGTAATGTCCTGCATCCGGATAATCTCATGAATGTCCGAGATGAGGATGGCGTAATTCTCTTCCGAGATTCCGAATTCAACGTATTGGCTTTGATCGGACTGCTGCATCTGTAGATCCTCCCCGAGTTATGGTGTAATTTGGAACTGATATTATGTAGGAATTTGACGAATTGATAGCTGAATTAGCTTGTCTGCAATTTCCGCAGGCGTTAAAATATAATCAACGGCACCTGTATCAATCGCTGCTCTCGGCATTCCGCAAGCCGCGCATGATTGCATGGATTCGGCATATGTGGAAGAAGCTCCGCTCCGTTTGGCGTTTGCCAATTCTTGCGCTCCGTCTTTCCCTTTGCCTGCCAAGAGGACGAAATGCCGTTTCTGCAAGCTCAGCTTGGATACGGAGTCGAACAGCTCATCGACGGACGGACGGTGGCCGCTTCTGGGCGGCTCCCGGCTTAATGCGATTCGAAAGCCCTCTTGAGACTGCACGACCTTCGTGTGGGACTCGCCGGGAGCGATGTAAACGAATCCACCCCTTACGCTCTGACCGTCTCTGGCCTCCACGACCCGGAGCGCCGTCATTTTGTTCAATTGCAAGGCCTGGGCAGCCGTGAAAGGCGAAGGCATATGCTGGACGACGACAATCGGATGCGGAAAATCGGCAGGCAATGGACCGAGCAGCTCGCGTAAGGAACGTGAACCGACGGCAGAGGCCCCGATCGCGATCATCTGCACGACGGAATCGTCCTCCGGCGACAATCGGAGAGGATTACCCATACCTGGAAAATAATCAAATGGAGCCGAGACCCATTCCCGCAGCTTATCGACCGGTACAAGCGCCGCCGCCTTGAGCTTGCCGGCCAACTCTTTCTTAAATTCGGATAAACCCGTCAGAGCTGCGCCAACGGGCTTCGCAATGAAATCGACAGCCCCCGCTTGCAGAGCGGATATCGTCTCCGAAGCACCGAAATGACTGTGGGTACCCAGCATGACGACAGGTACCGGACACTCCCGCATCATCCGCTCCAAAGCATCGATATGGTTCAAATCCGGCAGTTCGACATCAAGAGCTACGACATCAGGCCGAAGGGACTTCACCTTATCCACCGCCTCCCTCCCTTCTTTTGCGAACCCGACTGCTTCCAGTTCAGGATCATCCCCGATGAGATCGGCAATCAAGTTACGCATATAAGCGGAATCGTCCACGACCAGCACGCGATACTTCAAAGGAAGACACCTCGTTTATGCGCAAATAAAAATTGCAGCCGAATGATTTCATCCGCGCGGTTCATCAATCTCTCGACAATAAAGCCGTCAAACTGGGAGCCGCTTTTTCTTTCCAATTCGCAAAATGCGTCCTGAATGGTTCGTTTATTGCCGAAAGACCGATTAAATAGCATGCTATCCAGCGACTCCAGTACGGAACAAATCCGGGCAAGCAACGGTATTCGCTCTCCGTTTAATCCCGAAGGATAACCTTTGCCATCCCAGCGTTCGTGATGATGCCGGATCAAACCGAGTACCTCATCATTCGCCATACGATGAATTTCCAGCAATTCCGCGCCGAGCTGCGGATGAAGCTTCACAATCGACCATTGCTCGTTGGTATATGTACTTCCGCTGACCAAGAGATCGGCCGGGATCATGATTTTGCCCAGGTCGTGAAGCAGGCACCCCGCAACAAGCGCTACCGTCTCGTTCGGATCTTCCAGGCATGCCCGAGACAATCTGCCGGCCATCAGCGCCATTCTGACGGAGTGCTCGTAAGTGTCCGGGTGTTTCCGCTTCAGCATAGTCAGCCAACGAAGTGCGGCCGAATCGACCTCGATTCTCACGTCAGTCAAGCATCCTTGCCGGATTAACCTGTTCATGACACTCTCTTCCGTCACAACGTGGTCACCATCCAAATCGAATAAATTCGAATCATGCAAAATAGACCAAAAGCATTACTTGCCTAATCCAAAAGTTCTATCCCCATTATATTTTCCAAGTCCTCTCATCCTAAATAGATAGAATGAAACAGTTGGGATGGATTTTTTTAATATATTGATCCTTTCTGCTCGGTCGATCCAAACGGAATGAACAAAGAAATTTAAATAAAATCCAAGAATGACGCTAATTGATGCATTCGCTGCTTTGTTTAAACAGAATGTAAATGAATATAATGGAAGAGTTTGCACTCTAATAGAATGGCGCTTGATTTTCGACACGGGCATCCGATTCCAAGCCGCGAGAGGTAAGCTACCAAAGAACTTTTCGACATGGTAAATTAAGTAACGTGTGTCGTGAGAAAGGAGGGACTTTCGATCCATTCTATTAAAGGTTTGCCTTACCAGCGGGTAATTTTCCTTGCGTTTTCGTCGTCCGTAACCCTGATCAGAATCGGGAGGAAACGCTCGTGATCCGGGTCATGATTGTCGAGGATGAAGCGCCCATTCAACGAAGCCTCCGATCTCTCGTGGAGTCGGCGCATGATATGTTTGAAGTCGCGGCCATGGCATTCAACGGCCAAGAAGCTTTGGAAATGCTTGAACGAGCGAAACCGGATCTGATCCTGACGGATATTCGAATGCCGGTCATGAACGGGCTTGAACTTACGCAGTATGTTCGCGAGCGGTATCCGGACATCGAAATCATCCTATTGAGCGGATATCAGGACTTCGAATATGCTCGTCGGGCCATGCAGCTCGGTATTCAGCATTATCTGTTGAAACCGGTATCCCGTTCCCAGATCGGCAAGCTGCTCGAGACGATCTATTCCGAAATCAGCATCCGGCAAAAAAAATCGTACGTGCAGTATGCCTCATCTCTTATCAGCGGAGAAGACCTGAACGATTTTCCGCCCGAAAGGCTCGAGTCGTTCGGTTCGCATTTGCTTCTGCTGATCTGCGCAGGACCGCTCCCCCTATATTCATTCAATGACCGGATTCCGGGAAGGCAATTCTGGGAAAGTCGCGATCTTGCGCAGATCGTGCAAACTGAAGTGGGGAAAATCGGCGACCTTGCAGTCATCAACGGCATCACCGTATCGGAGAGATGGCTGTTGTTCTCGTATTACAAAAATCAGGCGGTCTCCCGTTCGCCGGGGAGCTGGGCGGAGCTTATCGCTGACCGGCTTGGCAAGGAATTGCCCGTATCCATCGTATACAGCCGGTTTTATTCAGATATGAGCCAAACCGCCAATCTGGCCCAGCTCATTCGTTCCGTCATGCTCAAACACATTCCCTTCGGAGCTCCGCTACTGTTATCCATATATGACGCACAGCTTACTTACGATAATGAGACGGAACTAGGATCGCATAAGGAACGCAAATTCGCGCTTGCCCTGGAACAGCAAAACATGGAGTTATTTAAGTCGGAAATCGTTCATCTGATCGATCAATGGAGCCGGATGCTGCCGAGTCAACGTTTTGTCGAAGATCAATTAACGCGACTATTATCCGGATTCGTCAAAAAGCTGGGAACCGATTTCCCTTATTCACCTGAGACGCTGGAGCTCGATGTACACAAAATCATCATGCACGCGCCGGATTATGATCACATTGCCCTCCACATTTGCCGGATCATCGACTTCCTGTTCTCGATACGGCAT
Source organism: Cohnella suwonensis (assembly GCF_042655365.1). Taxonomy (NCBI): domain Bacteria; kingdom Bacillati; phylum Bacillota; class Bacilli; order Caryophanales; family Paenibacillaceae; genus Cohnella; species Cohnella suwonensis. Next base: position 153,976 of record NZ_JBHSMH010000111.1, read on the forward strand.
AACGATACTACCGAAAAAGAAGGGAACGAAGGTCTGGCCGACAAAATCGAAGACTATTTGCGAGAACATTCGGCCGAAGACATCGATCATAAGCTGCTTTCCGACCGGTTCGGTCTCGTACCTTCGTACTTAAGCAAAGTGTTTGCCAAATACAAGGGCGTTTCTCCGGCCAAGTTTGTCGTTCAGCTTCGGGTAGACAAGGCCAAAGAGCTGCTGCTCAAACATCCGGACCTGCTCACTAAAGACATTGCCCAGCTCGTCGGCTATACGGATGCCAGTCATTTCAGCCGCATATTCAAACGGGAAACCGGGCTGTACCCAACCGAATTCCGTAAGTCCAATCGCATTCAGGAGTCATAGGAAATGAGATCGCCAAAGCGTAAAGGAAGACCAAAAATTATATTGACAACGCTTACCTCTTAATGCTAACTTCTTCTTCCTTTCGCTTTTTACAAAGTACAGGAGGACTAATTCATTGATTACGGTAAGCGGCTTATGTAAAAGTTTCAAGGTTGCCAAAAGAACGTCCGGCGTGAAGAGCGCGTTTAAGGCGCTTTTTCGGAGGGAATATACGGAGGTCGCGGCGCTGAACGATATCTCGTTCGATATAAGGCCGGGCGAAATCGTCGGCTATATCGGGCCGAACGGCGCCGGCAAGTCGACGACGATCAAGGTGATGAGCGGCATACTCGTGCCGGATCGGGGAACTTGCTCGATCATGGGCTATACGCCGTGGCTCGATCGCGTGAAGTACGTGAAGAACATCGGGGTCGTGTTCGGCCAGCGGTCGCAGCTGTGGTGGGACGTTCCGGTTATCGACTCTTTCGACTTGCTAAGAGACATCTACGACGTACCCGAAGAAGAGTACCGAAGCAATCTGCGCTTGCTCACCGAGACGCTCGATCTCGAAGACATCATCCGCACGCCGGTCAGGCAGCTTAGCCTCGGCCAGCGCATGAGATGCGAAATCGCCGCATCCCTTCTGCACAGCCCCGGCATTCTTTTCCTCGACGAGCCGACGATCGGGCTCGACGCCGTCTCCAAAATCGCCGTCAGGCAATTCATCTCCCGCATCAACAAAGAAAAAGGCGTCACGGTCATCCTGACGACGCACGATATGAACGATATCGAAGCGCTCGCGAGCCGCATTCTCCTCATCGGCAAAGGCACGCTCCTGTACGATGGGGATATCGCCGCGTTAAAAGACAAATACGTGGACGGATCGGATGCCGTCAACGGAGCGCCTCCTTCCATCGAAGAAATCATCGTCCGGATGTACAAGGAGTACCAAATCACATGAGAGCCTACTTATCTATTTTCAGGCTGCGGTTCTCTATGGGCTTGCAATATCGCACAGCCGCGCTGGCCGGCATCGCGACGCAATTTTTCTGGGGCTTCATCATCCTGATGGTGTTCGTCGCCTTCTACGGCCAATCGAACGTCGAATTGCCGATCTCGCTCGGACAGCTCTCCGACTATGTTTGGCTTCAACAAGCGTTCCTCGCGTTCATCGTGCTCTGGTTTCGCGACAACGAGCTGTTCCAGCTCATCACGGGAGGCAATATCGCGTACGAGCTTTGCCGGCCGAGCGGATTGTACGGCTTCTGGTACGCCAAGCTGCTCGCGCAACGGCTGTCCGGCGGCCTTCTCCGTTTCTTCCCGATCCTGCTCGTCGCCGCGTTGTTGCCGGAGCCTTACGCGCTCCATCTGCCCGCGACGCCCGCGGCCGCCTTTATGTTCTTGTTCGCGCTCGCGATGGGACTGCTCATTCTCGTCTCTATCTCGATGTTGATCTATATTTCCACGTTCGTCACGATGTCCCCGGCAGGGTCGTTATTGCTGTTCGCGGTGTTGGGCGAGTTTTTCGCGGGGATGATCATACCGATTCCGCTCATGCCCGATTGGATGAGGACGATCGTGTACGCACTCCCGTTCCGGTTCGTATCCGACTTCCCGTTCCGGATCTATTCCGGACACATTCCTGTCGCCGACGCGCTTCGGCTCGTTCCCGCGCAGCTCGCTTGGCTGGTCGGACTCGTGGCAATAGGCAAATATACGATGGCTCGGGCGCTGCGCAAAGTCGTCGTGCAAGGAGGTTGACGTCGCGGTGAAATTGTTCGGCAAATACTTGCTTATTCTGTTCAAATCCCAGATGCAATACCGCGCTTCTTTCTGGCTGCTCAGCTTCGGGCAATTTTTCATCCCGTTCTCGGTGTTCGCGGGTTTGTACTTCATGTTCGAAAGATTCGGACAGATTCAAGGCTGGCAGTTCTACGAGGTGGCGCTTTGCTTCGGAGTCATTCATATGGCTTTCTCGATCAGCGAATGCTTCGGGCGGGGATTCGACATGTTCTCTTCCCTCGTCGCGAGCGGAGACTTCGACCGGTTGCTCGTCCGACCTCGGGGCACGGTCGTGCAAGTGCTCGGCTCCAAATTCGAGTTCACGCGAATCGGCCGGTTGCTCCAAAGCCTCATCGTCCTCGGATGGGCAATCGCGGGTCTCGACGTCTCGTGGACGTTGCCGAAAATCGTTACCTTGATTCTCATGATCGCGAGCGGCGTCTTTATTTTCACGGGCATCTTCATCCTCGTCGCCGCTATGTGCTTCTGGACGATTCAAGGCTTGGAGATCGCCAACATCTTCACCGACGGCGGAAGGGAAATGGCGCAGTACCCGTTAAATATTTATCAGAAATGGGTCGTACGTTTCTTTACTTACGTCATTCCGTTCGGCTGCGCAAACTATTTGCCGCTGCTCTACGTGCTGGGCAAAACCGACGGAAGCCCGCTCCCTTATATGTTATCGCCGCTTGCGGGTTTCGCGTTCATCGTCCCTTGCCTGCTCGTCTGGCGCATCGGCGTGAGGCATTATCGCTCGACGGGGTCGTAAGCACGGGGAACCCTTCCCTACTCCAACAGCCCCATCTCGACGCAGATATTCGCGGACAGCCGCTTGACCGCCGTCCCGAACCGGATCTCGACGCTGTCGCCGTCCAGCCGGACGATCGTGCCGACTCCGAACACGCGGTGGAGCACTTCGCGGCCTTCCGTCAAGCCGGACAGATCGCGGATCGCGTTCGGATTGACCGGAACGGCGGCCTTCGGTTCCCTCGCCTTCTTCATCGACGGCCGCGCGGACTCCTTCGAGATTGCCTTTGGCGGATCCTGAATGCGGCGCACGTCCGTCACGAACGGCGACGGCTGCACGTAATCCCCGTCTTTTCTTTTGTAATAGAGCAGCTCCAGCCGGCGCTTCGCCCGGGTCATGCCGACGTAAAACAGCCTCGCCGCTTCTTCCATCTCTTCCGGCCGTCCTTGTTCCTCTTTCTTGCGGTCGTCCGCCGAAGGGATAATGCCGTCGATTAGGTCGATCATGTACACGTGTTGGAATTCCAGCCCTTTGGAGCTGTGAAAAGTGGACAACGCGACGGCATTGCCGGTCCTATTGAACTTGGATTGCTTCATGCCCCGCTCCAGCTCTTTCAGTCGTGCCGCGAAAGCTTCCATCGTTAGCAGAGGCTCGGAGATCTCCTCCAACGTGCTCAGGATGCCGGCCAAATGTTCTCTGCGAAAACCCATCCTTTCGCGCATTTTGTCCAGCGACTTGTCGTAACCGAGCTTGTCGCGGATCGTTCGAATCGCGGTCAGCGGCGTCGCGCCCTTCATACCCGCGAAAATCGTACCGGCCGTCTCCAGCTGCTTGACCTGGTAGTCCTGCAGCGTCACTCCCCGGAGCATCGCGTCGAACACGGATTCGTCTCCGTCGACGCCGAGCGCGATCAATTCCGCCATCTGCTGCTTCGTAATATAACAATTCAACTTCGTATGGACGCGCTCGAGAATGTCCGGCCTTTTATCGTTAAACGTCATTCGCATGAAGTTCAAGACGTCCTCGACGATCCAGTGGGAGAAAAACCGGTTGTCCCCGTCCTTCATGTAGTAGGGAATACCCGCCCGGTCGAGCGCGTTCATGAGCATGATGGACGACACGTTGTTCCGGTATAAAACGGCGACTTCTCCCCATTGCTCCGGGTCGCCGTCGGCGATTTTCTCGACGACGTATTTGGCCTGCATCCGGTAATCCGGAAGCTCGGTAAGCGCGATCGGCTCGGCGGCGGCGTTGTCCGTGAACATGTTTTTCTCGTATCTGATCTTGTTGCGCTTGATGAAACGGTTAGCCGTATCCACGATGTTGGCGGTCGAGCGGTAGTTTTGTTCCATTTTGAGCAGGGTGGCGTTCGGGTACTTGAGCTGAAAATCGAGCAAATACCGCGGTTCCGCCGCCCGCCAGCCGTATATGCTCTGATCGTCGTCCGCCACGACGACCAAGTTGCCGTGCGACGCGACCAGCTTCGCCACGATCTCGTGCTGCACGAGCGACGTATCCTGGCTTTCGTCCGTCATGACGTAGTCGTACCGGTTCTGGTAGCTAGCGAGCAGCTCCGCGTCTTCCGCCAACGCCTCGTTCGCGATCGTCAGCATGTCGTCGTAATCGACGAGCAGCTCCGGCGTGCCTTGCCTCTTGAACCGCTCGTATTCCTTGTAGATTTCCTCCGCCTTCGGCACGTCGCACTTCGCTTCGGACAGGCGGCTCTCGGGCAACAGCTTGTTCTTGATCAGGCTAATGTAGCCCGTCAATTCCTCCATCTGGTCTTCGGTCGGATAATCGCGGTTCACCCTGCGGAAAATATCGCGCAAAATCATCGGTTTACCGGGTTTGTCCGCACCTTGTTCGTTCGGGTTGTCGATCATTCGGTAGTCGGTTCCGCTCTTGCGGAAATGTTCCCGAAGCACCTCGAACGCGAAGCTGTGGATCGTGGAGAAATCGGGAACGCGGCCGGCGAGAGCGGGAAACAACCGCGCGAACCGTTCCTTCATATCCTGCGCGGACGCCCGGCTGAACGTGACCGCCTTGATGCGGGACGGCTTCACGCCCTTCTCTTCGATCAAGTATCCGATGCGCACGATGAGCGTCGTCGTCTTGCCCGAACCCGGGGATGCCAGCAGCAGCAACGGTCCCTTCCCGTGCATGGCCGCTTGCCGCTGGACTTCGTTCAGGGCGACGCCCGTTTCTTGCTTTATATGTTCGAAATATCGCGACGAGCGCGGAAGCATAGACATGGCGTTAATCCTCTCGCTGATTGCTGGCGCGCGCGCCAAACGGAAAGAGCGCCTGCGTAGGCGCTCTTTCGTCTGACAGCCTGTTAAGTTCGGCAGGCCTGCTCGGCCTCGCGTATCGCTTCCTTCACTTTATCACAAACGTCGCCGGCGTTCACCGTTTCTTGGTCCGTGCGGGACCGATGCTTGAATTCGACGAGCCCTTCCGCCGCTTGTTTCCCGACGACGATGCGGATCGGAATGCCGATGAGGTCGGCATCTTTGAATTTCACGCCCGGACGCTCGTCCCGGTCATCGATCAGGGCGTCGATGCCGGCGGCCCGGATCTCTCCGTACAACCTCTCCGCCAAAGCCATTTGAACGGCGTCGTTCGCGGACACCGGTACGATATGCGCGCGGAAAGGCGCGACCGACATCGGCCACGCGAGCCCGTCCCCGTCATGATGCTGCTCCGCGATCGCGGACAGCAAACGGGATACTCCGATGCCGTAGCAGCCCATGATCGCCGTCTTCTCGTTGCCGTCCCGGTCCGCGAACGTCGCGTTCAGGCTTTCGCTGTATTTCGTCCCGAGCTTGAACACGTGCCCCACTTCGATGCCGCGGGAGAAGCGAAGCCCTCCGGCGCCGCAACGCGGGCAGCCGTCGCCTTCCGCGGCGATACGATAATCGCCGACGCAAGCCGGCCGGTAATCCCTGCCCGGAACGACGTTCCGGACATGATAGTCGGCTTGGTTCGCGCCGACGATCCAGCCGTCTTCGACGGCCGCTTCGAGATCGACGAGCACCGGCACGCTCAGCCCGACCGGTCCGGCGAAACCGGACGGCGCGCCGGTTACGCGAAGCACCGTGTCCGCGTCCGCGATGCCGATCGTCTCGGCTCCGAGCGCGTTCTTCACTTTAAGCTCGTTCACTTCGCGATCGCCCCGGACGACGACGGCGACCGGTTGGTCGTCGGCGACGTAAATCATCGTCTTGGCGAAACGCGAGGCCGGTAGCCCGAGCGCGGATACGAGTTCGTCGATCGTCCGAATGTTCGGGGTGGCGAACCGTTGCGGCTCCGGAATGTCTGCGGCAAGGTCATGCGCTATCGGCGCTGCGGCTTCCGCTTTCTCCAAATTCGCGGCGTAGTCGCACGAAGCGCAACTTACGATCGTGTCTTCGCCGATATCGGCTAGCGCCATGAATTCGTGCGTCCCGCCTTCTCCGCCGATGGAGCCGGCATCGGCTTCCACCGCGCGATAGGTCAAGCCGCATCTATCGAAGATGCGCCGATACGCCTCGTACATCGCGCGGTAACTCCGGTCGAGTCCTTCCCAGTCTTCGTCGAAGGAGTACGCGTCCTTCATGACGAACTCCCTTCCCCTAAGGAGACCGAACCTCGGACGCCGCTCGTCGCGGAATTTCGTCTGGATCTGGTACAAAGTGACGGGCAGTTTGCGGTAGCTGCCCACCTCGTCCCGGAACAACGCCGTCACGACCTCCTCGTGGGTCGGTCCCAAAACGAAATCCCGTTCATGACGATCCTTCAGCCGGATCAACTCGGGTCCGTAGGCGCCTAAACGGCCGGATTGCTCCCAAAGCTCCGCCGGCTGCATGGCCGGCATGAGAAGCTCCTGCGCTCCCGTCCGGTCCATTTCCTCCCGGACGATGTTTTCCGCTTTGCGCAATACCCGCTGTCCGAGCGGCAAGAAAGCGTATATTCCCGCCGCTAGCGAGCGAACGAATCCGGCTCTCAGCAGCAGGCGGTGGCTGATGGCGTCCGCCTCCGCAGGCGCTTCCCGGTAAGTTTGGGCGAATAACGTGCTTTGTCTCATGAAGATGCCTCCCCTTGAATGGAAGTAATAACTTATTTCTTCGAAAACCAAGCAAAAATGCCTTCGGCGTCCTATGGACGCCGGAGGAGCTTTGCGTAGGGATCAGATGAGTATAAGGAAGTCGAAACTTATACTTTCTGATCCACGCAAAAAAACGCACTCGTCAGGGACGAATGCGTTCGCGGTACCACCCTGGATTCGAATGCCGCGGCATAGCCGGCATTCCTTGGATTCCTAACGGGAATATCCCGGCGACGGATACTAACGGTTCACCGTCGCAGCTGGCGAGGGGGGAAGTCATCCGAATCGATCGCGAAACCTCTCAGCCTAGGGTTTCTTTTCTGGAACGACGGGATCGGAGCTCATGGCCTCGGTCATTGCTTTTGTCTTATGAAGGTTTCCGTTAATCTACACGATCGGACCTCGTTCTGTCAAGCAAGAACGCCACAATCGGACCGAACGACTCCGTATCCGGAAGATGGAATCGGGCGATCCCGAGTCTCTCCGCCCTGGACTCGATCGGGGGGAGCGGAGCCCGTGTCGCGATGGCTATCGTATTCGGCAAGTCTAGCAGCTCCGCGTCTTCTTCTCTTCGGATAAGCGCGATTTTCGGATATGGGGCCGTCTTGAAGCCTTCGACGACCAGAACGTCCACCCCGCGTTTCGCCATCTCTTCGACGAGGTCTTCCAGCGACGTCGGATGCTCTTCCACCCAAGCCGTACGGCTCGGCGAAGCGAACGCCGTCACCGATGCGCCCGCTTCCCGGTGCAACCGGGTATCCGTCCCTACCGGCTCGGGGTCATGGTCGTGCGGGTCGCTCTTCAGCGTGCCGACCTTGCTGCCCTCGCCGGAGAACGCCCGGACGAGCTCGCGGACGAGCGTCGTCTTGCCCGCGTTCTTGAAACCAACGACTTGAATAATGTCCATGATGAAGGTTCCCTCCGTCCCGACCGGCGACCGGCGCGCGGCTATAGTCTCCACGCGGTAACGAGATGTCCTTTCGCCAAACCTTCTTTCAACGGCGGAATTTCGATCAGGCAATCGGCGTTCACGATCGTCGTCATCAGGCTCGATTTATCGTCGCCCGTGGGCGTCACCCATACCGTCCCGTCTTTCAGATCGGTTGCGGCCCTAATATAACGCCTATAGGCGTTTACCTTCGGAAATTCCGCTCCGAGATACGCTTGAAAGCTTCGATTCTCGGCGTAAGGCGTCTGTCCGAGCATAACGCGGAGCGCGGGAGCGACGAACAGATGGTAGCCGACGAAACAAGCGCCGGGGTTGCCGGACAACGCAACGAGCGTCTTCCCGTTCGCGACGGCGGCCGTCGTCGGGCTGCCGGGACGCATCGCGATTTTGTTGAACAACAGCTCGACGTCCGGCGAAGACAGCACGTCCACCATGACGTCGTAATCGCCGACCGATACGCCTCCCGACGTCAAGAGCAAGTCGCACTCGCGCAGTCCCGCGTCGATCAACGCGCGCGCCGCGGGAGCGTCGTCCGGCACTTGCCCGAGCATCACCGGGTCCGCCCCCGATTCCCGGACCATCGCGGCCAGCATGGGGGCGTTGCTGTTACGAATCTTGGCGGGTTCCAGCGGCTCGGAGACGTCAAGCAGTTCGCTGCCGGTCGACAGAATGCCGACCCGCGGCCGGCGTCTCACGCCGACCTCGGCGTTCCCGCATGACGCGAGAATGGCGGACTCGCCCGCTCCGATCCGTTGGCCGGCGCGCAGCACTTCGGCCCCTTCTTGAATCTCGCAGCCGACGTCTGCCACGTTGACGCCTATCGGAACGCTTCTCCCGATCGTGACGACGGGGAGAGCGTCGTCTTCGGTCGCCGGCGATACGGTCATTTCCAGCATGACGACCGTATCCGCGCCTTCGGGCATCATCCCGCCGGTCATGATTCTGGAAGCTTGTCCCGGTCCGATCGACCGCGTCGGCGCCACGCCGCCCGGGAGCGATTCGACGACTTCCAGCGAGACCCTCGCTTCCTGCGTCGCGTGACGCAAATCCTCGGCTCTCACCGCGTAGCCGTCCATGGCAGACCGGCGAAACGGAGGGAATGGATGCGGAGCCGTCAAACTTCGGGCAAGCGTTCTGCCCCATGCTTCGGCTAACGGGACCCTTTCTTCGGGCAGCGGCGACATGCGCTCGATAAGGATACGCTGCGCCTCGTCCGGTTGCAGCGCGGTTCGCCGGAACCGGCCGGGCCGTTCGGGTGTCTGGGATGGCATGAGGCGCTATCGCTCCTTTGTTGGTCGTCCGTCGCGGAGAAGCCTCATCTCCCGCTCGTATTGCTCGGGGGTATCGATATCTTCCGCGAAAGAGGCCGGAATTCCGCTGCGGACGAATCGTTCTTCCGTCACGGGAATCCATGAGATGCCGGACAACAGATCGTTCAGTCGCCGGACGCCGTCCGCGAGCAGGCTTGCCGCCCGGGCTACGACTTCTTGCCGATAGACCGCGTGGAGAGGCTGGGCTCTGCCGCCGATGACAGACACCGCGGCCTCCGTTGCTTCCGTTGCTTCCGGTGCTTCCGTTGCTTCCGACAGGCATCGAAGCAACAACTCGGCCGCTTCGGCGCTCGGGTATGGCTGATCGCAGGCGAGCACCCAGACGTAACGGCGCGTCGTCGCCGACAATCCCGCATGGAGTCCCGCCAGCGGCCCCTCTCCCGGGTAGACGTCGGGAACGACGCGAACGCCAAAATCTTGAAGTAAGGGGATCGGTTCGTTCGATACGACGATCACTTCGTCCGTCCATTTCGCCGCTTCGCGTAGCTGTCGTTCCAGCAACGTCTCGCCTCCGAGCCGAAGAAGCGCTTTGTTCGCGCCGCCCATCCGGCGGCCCCGACCGCCTGCCAGGATAACGACGGATCTGTCCTCTCTCAATCTCGTCGCCTCCCCGTTCAGTCGCGTTTCGAAACATAATGGGTCTATTTTATCCCGATGTCAGGTTCCGTGACAACCTTTGCCCGGATACAAAACCACCCGCGAACCTGAATCGCGGATGGCAGTCATGGCTTATCGCGCCAGCAGCGCTTGCGCCGCTTGTTTGCCTTGAGCGACGCAGTCGGGCAATCCGACTCCGCCGAACGCCGCGCCCGTCGCCAGCACGCCGGGAAGCCGTTCCGCCAATCCGGCGCGGAAAGCGGCCAGCGCTTCCCCGTGACCAACGGGGTATTGCGGCATCGAATGCCTTAGTCTCGTAATCTCTACGAACTTCGGTTCCGCCGTCAGTCCCATCAGCTCGCGCAAGTCGCGTTTCACGGCAACCGAAATTGCCTCGTCGCTCCATTCCACGCCCGCTTCGTCTCCCGAGCGCCCGACGTAGCAGCGGACGAGCCGCTTGCCGTCCGGCGCGGTATGCAGCCATTTCGACGACGTCCACGTGCTGGCCGTAATCGCCCTGCCTTCCTTGCGGGGAACGAGGAATCCCGATCCGTCCAAGTCATGGTCGAAGCCGTCGGCGTCGTACCCCATGACCACGTTCGCTACGGACACGTAACGGATGTCGCGCAAGGCCGTAACGTCGGTATATGGAGCAAGCAGCCCCGCCGCCGCGTAAGCCGGAAGCGTCACGATCGCGTCGTCGGCGCTGAGCGTCGTCCCATCCTCTAGCCGAAGCCGGTATCGTCCTTCCCCTTCAACCGTGTGCTTGTTCAACTCCAGCGATTCGATTTGCGCGCCGAGTCGAATGACGCAGTCCGCTTCCTTCAATGCTTCCTCCAACGCCTCGATGACGCTGGACAAGCCGTTGCGGAACGTCATGAACACCGAAGCCGGCAGATTGGAAGCCGCCGATTCCCCAGCGCCGCCGGCATGTCCGATCGCGTCGTCGCCGGCCGCCTTGGCCGCCGCTTTCGCCTGCGCCGCCTCCGCGGCAACGCGTTGCGACTCCCTCGTGCCCGCGATCAAGCTTCCTTGCTCCTTCACCATGGAACGGAATTGCGGGAACGTCGCTTGAAGCCCGAGACTGTATAGATCGCCGGCATGAATGCCGGCCAAGAGCGGTTCGAATACGCGCTCGACCATCTCCCGGCCCATGCGACGCTCCAAGAAGAGACCGACCGGCTCGTCCGCGGGCAGCTCGCCCGCCGGCAGATCGATTTCCGCGAAAGCACGAAGCTTTCCCGACTCGCTGACGAGCTCGGTGCGCATGAACTTCTCGCGGTCGGTCGGCACGCCCAACGTCATGCCTTCCGGCATCGGAAGAAGCCGATCTTCGTGCGAGATGTACGTCTTCTTCGCGGCCGGATTCGTGCCGACGAGCTCGTCTTCGAGTCCGAGATCGAGCGCCAAGTCGATCATCGGTTGCTTGCGGGCGAGGAACGAGTCCGGCCCTCGCTCGATGACGAATCCTTCCCGGCGAAGCGTGTTCACCATTCCTCCGAGCCGATCGGAGCCTTCCAGCACCGTCACCTCGAGCTTCTCCCCGCGTTCCGCCGACAGCTTCGACAAATAATAAGCGGCGCTAAGGCCGGTAATTCCACCGCCCAGCACCGCTACCCGGCGAACGGGCCCAAGCGCCGTCATTCGCCGATTCTCCCGTTCGCGGCCTTGACGACGGTATCCGCCATCGCCAGCATATATTGCGAATCGTCGTTCAGCATGCGAATGCGCTCCAAGCGGACTCCCCGCTCTTCCGCGAACTTGCGCGCTTCGATATCGATGTCGTACAGCACCTCGAGATGGTCGGACACGAAGCCGACCGGCGTGACGAGCACGCGCTTCACGCCTTCGGAAGCGAGCTTCTCCAACGTCTCGAGAATGTCCGGTCCCAACCATGGCTGGCCCGTCTGGCCCGCGCTTTGCCAAGTAAACCGCCAGTCTTTCACGCCTGCGGCCGCGGCGACCGCCTCCGACGTCGCGAGCAGTTGATCCTGGTATGGATCCTTCATCTCCAACACCTTCGCAGGCAAGCTATGAGCGCTGAACAAGACTAGCGATTCCGAACCGGCCGCTTCATCGAAGCGAGCAAGTCCTTCCGCTACTCTCTTGCTCAAGGCGTCGATCAGTTCGGGGTGCAGGTGGTATTCCTTGACCGCGACGAACGAGATCCCTTGCTTCTCCGCCTCGTCTTGCGCGCGCTTCATGTAACCGCCGACGCTCATGGCCGAATATTGCGGCGTCAGCACGATGCCGACCGCTTCCTTGATGCCGTCCGCCGCCATCGCCGCCACGCCTTCCTCGATATAAGGATCCGCATGCTTCAGGCCTTGGTAGCAGACGTAAGCGCCTTCGCCCGCGATGCCGTCCAGCGTGCGCTGAAGCGCCTCGACTTGCCTATTCGTGTTCTCGCGCAGCGGGAATACGCCGCCTACGATCGTCTTGTAGCGGCTCGTCAAGTCTTCCAACTGCTCCGCCGTCGGCGGATGTCCTCTGCGAATATGAGTATAGTAAGCTTCTACGCCTTCCAGGCTTTCCGGCGTTCCGTAAGACATCACGAGCACGCCAGTCGGTTTGCGTTCCGTCCCGCTCATCCCCGCTTTGATGTGACTCATCCCCGAACCCCCGTCGCGATCCGATTTTCGCTATATTCATGCACGTAGTCCGTCAATGCCCTTAGTTTTTCCAGCGACGCCTCGGGGTACAAACCATGTCCCAAGTTAAAAATAAAGCCGGGCTCCCGCATGCCCTCATCGATAATTCGGCGCGCATGCTCGTGTACGACTTCCTGCGGAGCGGTCAGCACGTAAGGATCGAGATTGCCTTGGATCGCGAATTTGCCGCCCGTTCTTCTCCGGCCTTCGGAAGGAGACACGCGCCAATCTAGGCCGACGACGTTCGCCTTCAAATCCGTCAAGTGCGGCAACAGCTCTCCGGAACTGACTCCCGGGAAATAGATTTTAGGAGCGTCCAGATCGGTTAGCTTCGCGAAAATGCTCTCGACGTGAGGAAGCACGAACGTCTTGAAATCGTGCGGCGCAAGCGCCCCTACCCAGCTGTCGAACAGTTGCACCGCTTTCGCTCCGGCGGCGATATGCGCGCGCAAATAAGAGGCCGCCATGTCGGCCAGCTTGCCCATGAGCATATGCCAAATTTCCGGCTCGCTGTACATAAGCGTCTTCGTCCGGATATACGACTTGGACGGACGTCCTTCGATAATATAGCTCGCGAGCGTAAACGGCGCTCCGGCGAACGTAATGAGCGGCACCTTCAGCTCCCGATCCAGCATGCGGATCGTCTCTATCACGTGAGGCAAATCGCGTTCGACCTCGATCGGAGTCAGCCGTTCGACGTCTTGAGCGCTGCGGACCGGATTATGGATGACCGGACCGACGTCCTTGACGATGTCGAAATCGATGCCGATCGACGCGACCGGGTTCATGATGTCGGAATACAGAATCGCGGCGTCTACGCCTAGCTTGCGCACCGGCATGAGCGTCACTTCCGCCGCCAGCTCCGGCTGCTTGCATATTTCGAGCAAAGAATATTTTTCTTTGATTTTGCGGTAATCCGGGTCGTAACGTCCGGCTTGGCGCATGTACCAGACCGGAACGCGCTCCGTCGCTTCTCCGCGGCATGCCCGCAGGAACAAATCGTTGTCTATCATTTTCGCAGCCTCATTCATGTAACGGATTGGCTTTCATTGCTTTCATTATGCTCCTTTTGAAGCGCCCGAACAACCTCGGCCGGCGCGTCTAGTATGACAATAGTTTGACAATCCGCTTGCCGGGTATCGCTTTGTCCGTGTTAGGATTAACATAGGAGTACATCGCTTGATCGCGGAAGGAGCAACTATGCAACGGCAACGATGGAAAACGAACCTTACCGTCCTGATGGGCGGCAACTTCCTGGTCATGGCGGGAATGATGATGATCGTGCCGTTCCTCTCCCTCTACTTGAAGCAAGACTTCGGCCTGACGGACGAGCGCGAAGTCGGCGTATGGGCCGGATTGATTTTCGCCGCGAACTTCGTTACCTCTTTCATTTTCCAACCCCTTTGGGGTAAGCTCGCGGACAAGTACGGTCGGAAAGTGATGCTGCTGCGCTCCGGCTTCGGCATGGCGATCATCACCGCGCTCATGGGCTTCGCGAAGGAGCCTTGGCATTTGCTCGCGCTTCGGATGCTGAACGGCGTCGTCGCCGGGTACACGCCAGCCGCCGTCTCGCTCGTATCGGCGACGACGCCGAAAAACCGGATCGGCTTCGCGATGGGAACGCTGCAGTCGGGAGGCACCGCAGGCGCGATTCTCGGTCCGTTCTTCGGCGGGCTGCTCGCCGACTCGGTCGGCTTTCGGCCGATCTTCTACATTACCGGCTCGCTGCTCTTTCTCGCGTCCGCGATCTCGTGGCTGCTCGTCCGCGAGAACTTCGATCGTTCCGCCGCGGCGCTGAAGAAACAATCGGGCGTCATCAAAGGCTTGCGAGAGTTGCTCGTCATTCGCCAACTTCCCGTCTTGTTGACGATCACGTTCCTCATCCAATTCTCGATGCTCAGCCCAATGCCGCTCATGCCGCTGTACGTGGAGAAGCTGCACGGCACGGCGGCAAACTTGGCGTTCTACGCCGGTTTCGTCGGCTCGGTCACCGGCTTGTCCAACATGGTGTGCGCGCCGATTCTCGGCAAGCTAAGCGACCGGATCGGCTCTTCGCGCATTTTGCTTATTTCGCTTGCCGGCGCGGGCGTCATGTTCATTCCGCAGGCGTTCGTCGGCTCCGTCGGACAGTTGCTCTTGTTTCGCTTCCTGCTCGGTTGCTTCATGGGCGGGCTGATCCCGACCGTCAACGCCCTCATACGCAAGCATACGCCGGACGACATGGTCAGCCGATCGTTCAGCTTTAATAGCAGCTCGCTCGCCCTCGGCAACATGCTCGGCCCCGTCGTCGGCGGCGCCTTGTCGGGCTTGATCGGCATCGAGGGGCTGTTCGTATTCTCGGGCGTGCTTCTATTTGCGACCTGCGCTTGGGCGACGCAGGCTTTGCGGGCGAGAAGAACTGGGGCTATCGATGCGTCACGGAAATATTGAGCTAGCAATTTCGATAGCGGTACGGGGCGCCGTTAATTCGGCGGAATGGCGCGGTTCGCCGCATTTAGCGGTGAGGAATCGAGGTCGTTAGTGGTCTGCCAGAACGTTATTTGGGCGGATCGAGGGGAATCGAGGTCGTTAGTGGTCTGCCAGAACTTTATTTGGGCGGATTGACCGCGAGCGTTAAGCGGTTATACGGGCAGCATGTCCCAACCTCAAAAAAGCAGGGAACGAATCCGCGGCGCCGAAGCGCGCGCTCGATTTCGTTCCCTGCTTTCTCTTTCTTCCCGCCTACTCGAACTTGACGAGAAAGTAATTTTTCTTGCCTCTGCGCAGCACGACGTATTTGCCGTGCAGCCGGTGCTCCTGCGTCAGGACGAGGTCGACCGCCGTCTGGCGCTCGCCGTTCGCGTAGACGGCGCCGCTCTCGATGTCCTGGCGCGCTTGGCGCCTGGACGGAGCCGCTTGCGCCGTGATCAGCAGATCGAGCAGCGGAGTCTCCGACTCGCCCGTCACGACCGTCGTCGGCATGTCGCGGAGCGCTTCGACGAGCTCGTCTTCGCTCAACTGCGTCACGTCGCCGGAGAACAGCGCCTGCGTGATCTTCTCCGCGCTGACGAGCGCCTCTTCGCCGTGCACGAGCCGCGTCACGTCGCGGGCGAGCTCGCGTTGCGCTTCCCTTTTCTCCGGACGCTCGGAGAGCGCTTGTTCGAGCTCCGCGATGCGTTCGCGGCTCAAGAACGTGAAGTACTTCAGGAACTTGATGACGTCGTTGTCGTCGGTGTTGATCCAGAACTGGTAGAACGCGTATACCGACGTTTTACTGCGGTCGAGCCAGACGGCGCCGGATTCGGACTTGCCGAATTTCTTGCCGTCGCTCTTCGTGACGAGAGGCACCGTCAAGCCGAACGCTTCTCCGCCGCCCATTTTACCGATTAGGTCGAGCCCCGCCGTAATGTTGCCCCATTGGTCGCTGCCGCCGATCTGCAGCGAGCAACCATGATCCGCGTGCAGCTTGTAGAAATCGTAGGACTGCAAAATCATGTAGCTGAACTCCGTGAACGAGATCCCGTTCGCGAGACGCGAGTCGACGGAATCTTTGGCCAGCATGTAGTTGACCGTAAAGTTCTTGCCGATGTCGCGCAGGAACGTGATGATGTCCATCGGCCCGAGCCATTCGTAGTTGCTGACGAGCTTCGCGCCGCTTGCCTCGCTAAAGTCGATAAAACGCGACAGCTGCCCTTTCAACGAATTCGTCCAAGCCGCGACCGTATCGTCCGAATTGAGCGACCGTTCCGTCGTCCGTCCGCTCGGATCGCCGATCAGCCCCGTGCCGCCTCCGACAAGCGCGATCGGACTGTGGCTCGCACGTTGGAAATGCCGAAGAATCAACACCGGAAGCAAGTGTCCGATATGAAGGCTGTCCGCCGTCGGGTCGAAGCCGCAGTACAGCTTGATCGACTCGCTGTCCAGCTTCTTCTGCAATTCCTCGCGATGCGTGACCTGTTGAATCAGTCCCCTGTATTCCAGCTCTTCCAATACGTCGATCGCGTTTCCGTTCGCCATAAGAATCTCTCCTTTTGATTTTGCCGTATACGACCTGTCTGGACGCAAAAAAGACCCGATCTGTCCGAAGACAGGGACGAGTCATCGCGGTACCACCCTGGTTGAGCACGCCCGTGGCATGCTCCGCTCTCGCCGGATATCGGTCGGCTTCCGTTTTCCCCTTCCGCGGCGCCGCGGGTTCGGAAGAAAATGCTCCGGGACGTAATTCGCCCTTCGCGCGCGTACCGGCTTGCATCGACCGCCGGCTTTCTGGAACGCTGATCGCGAAAGCTACTGTTTCCCATCATCGCTAACGTATACAGTATCGTTTGAATCACTTTATCTTATACCCGGTCCCTTGTCAATCGCTATCCGCTGCCTATATTTTTCGCGCGTCGACCCTTGCTTCTTTTCCCGGCCATGCGCTATACTACAACAAATCGAATATCCGATAACATGCCTATGAAGAGCATCCAACTCGGAGGCGTTCTCGTCAAGCCGGGCCGCGAACCGCGCCCTCCCTAAGTTAACCGTGATCCGCACGTTACCGCGGAACGAAAGAGGATCGGACGGCTTGTCCACGATTCGGAATGATAATGTTTCATGTTCATCATTTCTGGATCGTCTCAGCAAAGCTTCTCCTACGTCGGAAGACGTCGGAAACGCGTTTGCTTGGTTCGGTCAATTTGGGTGGCACCGCGAGTATGTAAACGCTCCTCGTCCCATGAAGACGAGGGCGTTTTTTGCGTTTTTATCCGGTTATGAAAAGGAGAGCGGTGGAATGCTGGACATCAAATGGATCAGAGAAAATGCCGAACGGGTGCGAGAAGTGGCGCGTTGGAAAAGGATCGAGCTGTCCGTGGAGGAGCTGCTCGAAAGCGACGAGAGCCGGCGCAAGCTGCTCTATGCCGTAGAGCAATTGCGGGAGACGAGAAACAAGACGTCGCAATTGATCGGCCGGAACGTAAGCCGGGGGCAATTCCTGCGCGTCGCCGAGATGAAGGAAGAAGTATCCCGCATCAACGACGAGCTTCGCGTCAAGGAAGCGGAGTTGGCGCGGACGGAAGATAGCTACGTCCGGCTCATGAAGCTCGTGCCGAACGACGTCTCTGCGGATACGCCGGTCGGGCGTTCGGACGATGACAACGTCGAGATCAGGCGCGTCGGAGAGCCGCCGCAAGCCGTCTTCCCCTTCCGCGACCACGTCGAGCTCGGCAACCTGCACCGGTTGTTCGATATCGCTAGAGGCGTC
This sequence comes from Cohnella suwonensis, assembly GCF_042655365.1. NCBI lineage: Bacteria > Bacillati > Bacillota > Bacilli > Caryophanales > Paenibacillaceae > Cohnella > Cohnella suwonensis. Next base: position 171,684 of record NZ_JBHSMH010000111.1, read on the forward strand.
AAGGCTGCCGGGACTCGCAACTACTATTTAACGGGCGACGGCGCCTTGCTCCATCGGGCCGTACAGCAGCTCGCGTTGGATCGGCTTGTGGAAGCCGGATTCGAGCCCCTGGACGTGCCGCTCATGGTGCGTCCGGAAGCGATGGAGCATACCGGCTTCTTCCCTCTGGGAGAAGATCAAATCTACCGGATCGAGAACGAGAACAAGGCGCTGATCGGCACGTCGGAAGTGGCGCTCGTCTCGTATTACGCGAACGAGATCATCGACGTCGCGCAGCCGATCAAGCTGGCCTCCGCGTCGGTCTGCTTCCGCAGCGAAGTCGGTTCGACCGGCCGGGACGTGCAAGGCCTGTACCGCGTCCATCAATTCGCCAAGGTCGAGCAAGTCATCCTGTGCGAGGCCGACGCGGAGCTGTCCGACCGGCTGCTGGACGAGATAACGGGCCATGCGGAGTCGCTGCTGCGGCTGCTGGAGCTGCCTTACCGCGTCATGGCAGTCTGCACGGGAGACATGTCTCAGAAGACGTATAAGCAGTACGACATCGAGACTTGGATGCCGAGCCGCGGCGCCTACGGGGAAACCCATTCGTCGTCGAACTTGCACGACTTCCAGGCGAGGCGCTCGAACATCCGCTACCGCGACGCCGAAGGCAACCTGCGTTACTGCCATACGCTCAATAACACGGCCGTCGCCAGCCCTCGGATTTTAATCCCGTTGCTCGAGAACCATCAGGACGAGGACGGCAGCATCAACGTCCCAGTCGCGCTTCGTCCTTATCTCGGCGGACGAGAGCGGCTTTATCCGAAGACGTAAACCGCCGGCTAACGAGGCTGCGTACTCCTCTCATTTCCGGGGCAATAATCGCCCCCTGCATGTCGGTACGCGGCGGTTATTGCTTTAAAGCAACTAAATGCGCCGTCGGCACCCTCCGTCGTTCGAGTTATTGCTTTTATGCAGCTAAGCCGCCGCAGATACGCCCGAACCAGCCAAAAGAACCGCCGTTATAGCCAATGTGCAATAACTAGAGCCGCACCAACCCGCCCTCCGCCGATTTATTGCTCATTAGCAATAACCGGCGGCAAAAGAAGCATGCCCCTCCCTCCGGCCGTGCGAAAGGGAACAACTAAAAAAGAGCTTTCCCGCGATCGCGAACGATCGAGGGAAAGCTCTTTCGCAATGAACGATTAGAGCAAGTGGCAAGCCGCGTAGTGGCCCGGCTCGACTTCTTTGAAAGGAGGCATCGTCGCCGCGCACTGATCCATCGCGTGCGGGCAGCGCGTACGGAACGGGCAGCCGCTCGGCGGGTTCAGCGGGCTCGGGATTTCGCCCTGCAGAATGACCCGCTTGCGTTGCTTCTGCAATTCCGGATCCGGGATCGGAATCGCTGACAAGAGCGATTGCGTATACGGATGCAGCGGTTTGGCGTTCAGCTTGTCTGATGTCGCCACCTCGACGAGCTTGCCCAAGTACATGACGCCGATGCGATCGGAAATATGCTTGACCATCGCAAGGTCATGCGCGATGAACAAGTACGTCAGGCCGCGGTCCTTCTGCAGCTTCTTGAACAAGTTGACGACTTGCGCTTGGACGGATACGTCGAGCGCCGAGATCGGTTCGTCCGCGATAATGAACTGCGGCTCGATCGCGAGCGCGCGGGCGATGCCGATCCGTTGGCGCTGGCCGCCGGAGAACTCATGCGGGAAACGGCCCGCGTGTTCTTCGTTCAGGCCGACGTCGCGAAGCAATTGGCTGACGCGTTCCTTCTTCGCTTTGCCTTTGTACAGGCCGTGGATTTCCATGCCTTCGGCGATGATCTTGCCGACGGTCATCCGGGGATTCAAAGACGCGTAAGGATCTTGGAACACCATCTGCATGTCGCGGTTGAATTTCTTGCGCTTCTCGCCGCTCATCTTCTGCACGTCTTCGCCGTTGAACAGGACTTGTCCGCCGGTCGCTTCGTACAGACGGATGATCGTGCGGCCCGTCGTCGACTTGCCGCAGCCGGACTCGCCGACGAGACCGAACGTTTCGCCTTTCTTGATCGCGAAGTTCAGACCGTCGACCGCTTTAAGCACTTTGCCGCTGCTCAGCGTAAAATGCTTTTGCAGGTTTTTGACTTCAAGAATATTCTGTTCATCCATGTGCTCCCCTCCCAATTCCGACCGGCAGTTCTACCTTCGGAGCATCCGGGTGATTCAGCCAGCAAGCCGCGCTGTGGCCTTTGCCGTCGATATCGAAATGCTCGGGATCGACCTCTTTGCAAATTTGCATCGCGTAAGGGCAACGTGCCGCGAAGGCGCATCCGACCGGCGGTTTGTACAAATCCGGAGGCGTGCCGGGAATAGAGTCCAATTCCCTGTTTTTGTCGCTGTCCAAGCGGGGCACGGAACGAAGAAGTCCCCACGTGTACGGATGTTTCGGATTGTAGAAAATATCGTTCAAAGTGCCCGTTTCGACGACTTTGCCCGCGTACATGACGATGATTTTGTGAGCCATTTCGGCTACGACGCCAAGATCGTGGGTAATCAGAATGATCGACGTATCCGTCTTCTTCTGAATGTCGCGAAGCAGGTCCATGATTTGGGCTTGAATCGTTACGTCGAGCGCCGTCGTCGGTTCGTCGGCGATCAGAAGCTTCGGATTGCAAGCGAGCGACAGCGCGATCATGACGCGTTGGCGCATGCCGCCCGACAGCTCGTGCGGATATTGGTAAATGCGCTCTTGCGCGTTCGACATGCCGACGAGCGTGAGCAGCTCCGCGGAACGTTGAAGCGCTTCGGCTTTCGTCGCTTTCGTATGCTTCAGAATCCCTTCGGAAATTTGCGCGCCGACCGTTTTGGTCGGATTCAGCGACGTCATCGGATCCTGGAAAATCATCCCGATGTCGTTGCCGCGAACGTGCTCCATTTGGGATTCCGTCATTTTGGCGATATCGTGCTTGCCGTCGAACAAAATCGACGAGCCCGGTTTTATGACGCTCGGCGGAGAAGGAATGAGACGCATGATCGTTTGGGCGGTAACCGATTTGCCGCAGCCGGATTCGCCGACGATCGCCAGCACTTCGCCTTTCTCTACCGTAAAGGAGACGCCGCGGACCGCTTGAACTTCGCCCGCGTACATCTTGAACGATACGCGCAAATCTTTGACTTCAAGTATAGGCTTACCCATTCGGCACTCCTCCTTATTTTCTTGTTTTCGGATCGAGCGCGTCGCGCAAGCCGTCGCCGAGAACGTTAAAGCTTAATAGAATCAAGCTGAAGACGATCGTCGGGAAAATGATGCGGTGCGGCTGGTAACGCATGTAGTGCGCGCCGTCGTTGATCAGGACGCCGAGCGATGCCATCGGAGGACGGATGCCGACGCCGATAAAGCTCAGGAACGATTCGAAGAAGATCGCCGTAGGCACGATGAACGTGATTTGAACGATGATCAAGCCGATAACGTTCGGGATCAAGTGCTGCAGGATAATGCGCCACGGCTTGGCGCCGAGCGTTTTGGCCGCGAGCACGAATTCCTGTTCCTTCAGAAGAAGGATTTGACCGCGGACGAGCCGCGCCATGCCGACCCAACCCGTGAGAGCATAGGCGATGATGATCGATTTAATGCCCGGTCCCAAGAACACGATCAGGATGATCGCGAGAAGGAGCAATGGAATCGAGTAGATGACTTCGATAATCCGTTGCATGATGTTATCGACTTTGCCGCCAAAGAAAGCGGAGATGCCGCCGTACAACACGCCGATAACCAAGTCGAGCGTAGCCGCGACTAGGCCGATAAACAACGAAATGCGCGTGCCCCACCATACGCGGGTCCACAGATCGCGACCGAAGTCGTCCGTGCCGAAGAAATGCGTCCAAGACGGCTTCAGGTCGGTGTCCATCAAATACTGCGTTTCGTAATCGAATTTGCTGACGAAAGGCGCCACGATTGCAAGTATCGTCATTACGATTAGGACGATCAAGCCGCCCATCGCCATTTTATTGGATTTCAAGCGTCTCCAAGCATCCTGCCAGTAAGTGAGCGAAGGGCGGACGATGGCGTCGGCGCTTGTCGTTTTCTCAGCCGGTTGGAACTTATCTTTCGAGATGATTTCCATCGTTTACCTCCTCCCCGACATGCGAATCCGCGGATCGATCAAACCGTATGCAATATCGGTTAGGAACATCACGACGATAAGAATCGCAGCGTAAAAAATGGTAAGCCCGGTAATCATCGTATAGTCGAGCGTCGTAATGGAGCTGACGAACTGGTAGCCGAGACCCGGGATAACGAACACGCTCTCGACGACGAGAGTCCCCGTGATCACGTTGACCGCGATCGGCCCGAGAATCGTAACGACGGGCAATATCGCGTTGCGAAGCATGTGACCGGTAACGATTTTACGGGTCGTAAGACCTTTGGACTTAGCCGTTTTGATGTAATCCAGACTTGCGACTTCGAGCATGGAAGCGCGCATCATCCGCGCCAGAATGGCGATGGTACCGAACGCGAGCGCGATGGCCGGCAAGATGCGGTTCTCGGGTCCTTCCCACAAGCCCGGAGGAAGAATACCCCATTTATTGCCGACGTACAAAGACAAAAGCGGAGCGACGACGAAAGACGGTACCGAAATACCGATAAGCGCGATGATCATTGACGAATAGTCTTGCCATTTGCCGTGTTTCAGCGCGGCGATGATGCCGAGCGTCAAGCCGACGATGACGGAAAGAACGAGGGATTCGATCCCGAGCTCGAGAGATGCCGGGAACGACTGTCTGATGACTTCCACGACCGTGCGCGTAGGGAATTGATAAGACACGCCCAAGTCGCCTTGCGCGACGTTACCCAAATACTTCAAATATTGCTGCCACTCTGGCTTGTCCAACCCATACTGCGCCTTCAAGATTGCCAGATTCTCGGGAGGCATTTTCGCAGCCATTTCACCGAAAGGATTTCCGGGCAGCAATTTCATGAGGAAAAAGGTGGCCGTAATAATGACCCAAAGCGTGATGATCATGTAGATGAAACGGCGCAGCACGTAATTCAGCACGATGAATCCTCCTTTCAAGGAATGAATAATTTTCCTATGCCCTGCAATCAGCATGAAAGAAGCCGTTCTGTCAACGGCCTCTTTCATGGATTGTTACTTGATCTGATCGGTTATCGCTTTACGATCCGATGTTTCGGATTATTTCAACGAAGTCCATTTCAGTTCGAAGTCCGGACCGTATGGAGGCAAGATCAAGCCGTCCACTTTGTCCTTGATCAGGAACGGAGAAGAACGGAAGTACAATGGGAATACCGCTGCTTCGTCCATGAGGATTTTCTCGGCTTTTTTCAGCTCTTCGGCGCGCGCTGCGTTGTCGAGGTTCTTTTGAGCCGATTTAACGAGTTTGTCGTACTCTTCGTTCTTCCAGTCTTGCGTGTTGAACGGCGTGCCCGAGATATACATGTCGAGCCAAGTCATAGGGTCGTTGTAGTCCGCTCCCCACAACGTGGATACGATCGTGTAGTCTTTGCCGAGTTCTTTTTCAAGACGCGTTGCGTGAGGCAACGGCTCGGTAGATACGTCAACGCCCAGGTTCGTTTTCCATTGGGAAACGAGGAACTCGAGCAGTTTTTTGCCGGTTTCGGTGTCGTCGCCCATGACGGAAAGCTTAGGCAGGGACGCGATGCCGACTTCTTTCAAGCCTGCGGCAAGCAATTCTTTCGCTTTCGTTGCGTCGAACGCCACTTCCGTGTCGCCTGCGGATGCGCGGAATTCTTGGCCGTTGCCGTCGCTGTTGCCGTTCGGTACATAACCGGTCGCCGGTACGGAACCGTTTTTCAGAACGACGTTGACGAGACCCGCGCGGTCGATCGCCATGCTCATCGCTTGACGGACTTTCGCGTTGGCGAAAGCAGGAACTTTCGTTTGTTGGAAGTTCAGGTACCCCGTAACGAGCTCGCTCTTACGGTGCAATTCGGATTTGCCTTCGTAAGCTTTCATTTGGTCGCCTTTGATGTCGGCAAAATCCGTTTTGTCGGATTCGTACAGGTTGAGGCCCGTGCCGGTATCTTTAACGATGTTCAACGTGACTTTGTCGAGCTTCACGTTCGCGGCATCCCAGTATTTCGGGTTTTTCTCGAGAACGAGCGTTTGCTCGTGATCCCATTTCGTCAAGACGAACGGACCTGCGCCCAATACTTTGTCCGCATCCGCGCCGGATTTGTCGCCTTGAGCGGATACGAATTTCTCGTTTTGCGGGTAGTAGGTCAAGAACGCGAGCTGAGCCGTGAAGTAAGCGCGCGGTTGGTCGAGCGTGATTTCGAGCGTCGTGTCGTCGATCGCCTTAACGCCGAGAGCATCTTTCGCCGCTTTCAGTTCTTCAGGCGTTTTCGCGTCTTGAACGGCTTGGCCGCCTTTGACCCATGTCATGATAAAAGCGTAAGTAGCTTTCGTAGCCGGATCAAGCGCTCTTTGGTAGGAATAGACGAAATCTTTGGCGGTTAAAGGCTCGCCGTTCGCCCATTGTAGACCTGGACGCAATTTGATCGTATAAGTCAATCCGTCTGCCGAGATTTGCGGCATTTCAGCTGCAAGAGCCGGTTGCGGGTTCATGTCTTTGTCCAAGCGGTACAAGCCTTCGCTGACCGCTCCGAGGATCGTGAACGACGCGGCGCTTTCCGCGATCGATACGTCCAGTGCCGGAGGATCCGCGCGGTAGTTCATAACCAATTCTTGCTTGCTGCCCGTGCCAGCGCTGGACGTTGCCGACGCGGATGGGGACGCGGAGCCGGATGGTTCTGCGTTCTTGTTTTCATTGTTGTTGCCGCAAGCAGCGAGCAGCGAGCCTGCGAGCGTGACTGCCATGGCAGTCGTCAATACCTTCTTCAATTTCATTTTGTTGCCTCCCCGTTTTTTTACTGACTAGCATTTCAGCTCCGCATATTTCCTATGCATTCGCATGATGCCCGAAGCTACCGAATGGCCGGCATCTTCTTCGTTCCGATCCGACAATTTTCCCCGTCAAAGCGTTTTTAGCTTACTCGAAGTTAATCATTAGCTGGAACAAAAGAAATACTACTATTAACGTTCGGATTCTGCAATGCCAGTTTATGTAAGTGTTATATATAGTGACATGTAACGTTACCTAATATGACTATAAGATGACAGAAAACGCTTACTTTATTGTTTAAAAATCAATTCGGCCGTATAAACATTCGCCCCTCTTGATTGAAATGTCAAACTGTAAAATTTATTTTGAAATTACGTTCATATATTTTACATAAAAAGGGTAATTTAATTGGTGATTGGTTAAATAATTAGTACAATCCTAACTAAATTTAATAAAACTCTCCCGTCACCCGTATACATAAGTAAAAACGGAAACGCATGTTCCCGTTTTTACCAACCGTTCACTTGCAGTGAACGAATTCTCGCGATGGCCAGTCCGTCGTATGCGGGTAAATGGACGCCTTGCAGTCTTTTGTCCTTCGCGATCATTGCATTAAATTGTCGGACCGCGACGACTGAAGGTCCTTGCTTCACCTCGTCGAGGGTCCGCCCTCTCAGCAACGTATTGTCCGCCGCGACGATCGCTCCATCGTTCGCCAAGGCGATGCAAGTCTCCAAATAACGGGGGTAGTTTTCCTTGTCCGCATCGATGAAGAAGAAGTCGAATTTCTCCCCTTCCGCCATGAGCTTGTTCAGGCTTTCCGAAGCATCTCCTACTATATAATGCGCCGTATTTCCGTAGCCCGCTTCAGCCAAGTTCGCCGCGGCCAAATCGGCATAAGACTGCTTGAGCTCGAGCGAGACGAGCTTGCCGCCCTCAGGCAACCCCCTCGCCAAGCATATGCCGCTGTAACCGCCGAGCGCGCCGATCTCGAGCGCGGACTTCGCGCCCGTCGCGGAGACGAGCAGCGTCAGCAAGCGGCCGTAGCCGGACGCTACCGATATTTCGGGCATTCCCGCTTCCTTAATGCTTCCCTCCACCCGCAAGAGATCTTCGTCTTTGTCGTATAGTTCTTCGAAATACCGTTCCGCGGCGTTCGCGTCGTTCGCCATGATGGCACTCCCCCGTTTTCATGATCTTTTCATTTTACCATAAGCATTTGTAAGTGCTTCGGAATCGAGCTATACTAATTTTTGTTTACATTGTCAACATCATTTGTCCAATCGGCGTTAACGCTTCATGGGAGCCGAAAAGAAAGGAAGTCACGATCATGTACGCGCAATTGGGCGAAGGAGCCCGCAAAGCCTTCTCGTGGATCGTATGGGCATTGCGTTTATTGCCGGTGTGGAGCATCGCGCTGCTTGTCGTATCGATCGCCTACAAGCTCAATCAACTGGACCATCAATTCAACGTCGGCGGCATGAATCAATGGAAATGGTACGTCAATATCGGGGCCGCCATGCTCGCCTCCTTCTGGACGATCTTTCTCGGCACCAGGGCAAGGGCGCTCGCTCTGGCAATCCTCGATCTCGCCCTGTCGTTCCTCATGTTCTCCGATCTTATTTATTTCCGCTATTTCAAAGACTTCATTTCCGTTCCCGTCCTTCTTCAAGCCGGGCAAGTCGGAGAGCTTCAAGCGAGCATCTGGAGCTTGACCGAGCAAGGAGATTGGTTCTTGTTCGCCGACATTCCCGTCGCGATCGCGCTCGTCGTCTGGGTGTTCTGGAGCCATTCGTCCGCGAAGAAGAAAAACGCCGGAATCGCGCGCGTTCAAGTCCGTGGTCCCAAGACGTGGTGGCGCAAATTCGTTCCGGCTACGCTCGCGTTCGTCGTCGGCTGGGCGCTTATCTATTATCCGGTCGAAGAACAGAAGAACGGCTGGGCGCGCGGCTTGTTCGTCGGCAACTGGTGGAACATTCCGATCTACAACGTAACCGGACTGCTCGGCTTCCACGGCTATGACGCGTTCCGATACGCGAAAGAGCATTGGTTCGGGGACGAATTGCCACAAGAAAAGATCGACGAGGCGAAAAGCTGGTTCGAGGATCGTAAAAAGCTGCAGAAGCAGATGGAAAGCGAGCCTTTATTCGGCGAATATAAAGGAAAGAACGTATTGGTCGTTCAAGCCGAGGCGTTCCAGCAATTCGTCATCGGCCAATCGATCGGCGGAGAGGAAATTACGCCGAACCTGAACAAGTTGATCGGTGAAAGCGTCTATTTCCCGAACTTCTATCACCAGACGGCCCAAGGACGAACGTCGGACGCGGATTTCGGAACGAGCTGTTCGATGCATCCGTTGCCGACCGGATCGGTATTCATCCGGTTCGCGGGCAACGAATTCGATTGCGCGCCTACGATCCTGCATGACCAAGGCTACGACGCGACCGTTTATCACGCTTACGACGGAAGCTTCTGGAACCGCAACAACATGTACCACAACATGGATTATGACCGGTTCTACACGATCAAGGATTACGAAATCGACGAACCGGTAGGCTGGTCGCTCGGAGACCGTTCCTTCTTCCGACAGACGGTCGAACAGTTGAAGATGAGGGATAACTTCCCTTTCTACGCGATGGCGATCTCGCTATCCAGCCATCACCCTTTCAAGCTTCCTTATTCGGACCAAGAGCTGAAGGTCGGCGAGCTGCAAGGCAAGATTCTCGGCGACTACGTGCAAGCCGCCCATTACGTCGACTCGGCGATCGGCGAACTGATCGCCGACTTGAAGGAAGAGAACCTCTGGGACGATACGATACTGATGATCTACGGCGACCACGATAATTCCGTGTACGACTGGACGCAATACGAGACGCTGTTCGGCCATCCGGTATCGGACATCGACAAAGACCGGATCGCCAGGCAGGTTCCTTTCCTCATTCACTTGCCCGGCGACGGGCACGCGGGCGTCGTGGACAAAGCGGTCGGACAGATCGATACGACGCCGACGATCATGCATCTTCTCGGGATCTCGGCCGATCCTTATCGGTTGATGGGCGTGAGCATGTTATCCCAGGCAAAGAAATCGGTCGTCTTCCGCAACGGCGGCTTCACCGACGGCAGCGTCTACTTCGTGCCGAGCAGCGACGGCATCATCGCCAACGGTACCTGTTATAGCCTCTCCCCGGACGGAGGCGCCGAGAAGACGGACGCCTCGGCTTGCGCGGCGGGAGCGGAGTCCGCGAAGATCGATTTGAACGTATCGGACCGCGTCATCGAGCACGACCTGATTCCTTCGATGCGTAAGGACGAACAATAAGCGGCGCAACCAACGAAAAACAGCCTCTTCAATTTGAAGTGGCTGTTTTCTATTGGCGAGATTATTTGACGTACTTGCTCGCCTTCTCGATCGCTTCGTCTTCCGTCGGCGCCGTCACGTACCTGCCGTTGATGAAGATGAACGCATACTTCGCGCAGGGGCCGCAATAAGATTTACACGCGACTTTGACTTCCGCTTCCGGCGCTATTTTCCGCAATTTAGGCAACATCGTCTTCATCCGCATGTGCTTGCACTTGTCGCAGACTCTAATGTCGTTAGCCGGCGCTTGCAGTTCGAAGTCTTCAGTGGTCTCCATGATTGCCCTTGCTCGGATTCGTAATCACGAAGCCTTCTTTCGGTAAATACAAATAATCGATTTTGACGCCGTCGAGAAGAGCTTCTCCTTTGGTCAAAATCACGTCGATGTCTTTGTCCGTCGAGACGACTTCGTCTTTGTCCGTCGGCTTGGCCAAGTCCATGCCGTAGTGGGCATGATCTCCGTGGCTGTGCGTAATGAACACCTTCAATTTCAGATCGGCATTCTCCGGCTTGTCCAATTCAAGGCGCAGCACCCTCGCCGCGTTGCGGGTAATTTTGCATTGCATAGCGTCGTTCACTCCCGTTAAGTTCTCGTTCTCATTGTAATGAAACGCTCTCTATCGCGCAACACCGCTTTTACCGTCCGGACTACCCAAACCGTGCTTGCGCTCCATCGCTCGGGCGAACCAGCCCGCGGCGATCGCGGTGACTAGCGCATCGTCGATCGGCATGAACGGCATCAGGTCGGGAAACAACCAATACAAGCCGACCGGTACGATAAAGAGGAGCTTGTCCCTTAGAGGGACGCGGTCCGACTTCAAAATCCGCCAGACTCGTCCCGGTATTCGCTTCCACAGCGCGATCCATGATATGCGTCCCATTCCGTGCGCCTCCCGCCGGCATTTCATCGCCTTTTCTTTAGCGTACCCTTTTCCGCTCCGACAATCAACGCCGCCCGGTAGCGGCCGGCGAGCAGTCCAAAGCTTCCGCCAGCAACCTGGCGATATCGTCGTACAGTTCCTCGAAACCGTCCGTCGGCAGCGGATTGCGTCCCCAGCCCGCCTCTACCGTAAAGCCGGGCCTTCCGAACCGGTGAATGAACCAGTCCTTGTATCCCGCGTCGCTGCCTTCCAAATAAACCGCGCGATAGCCGGCAGCCAGAGCCATCCGTTCGGCCCAAACCCGAGATTCCGGCGGCTCCGCGCCCCGGTAGTTCCAGTATATTTCTTCCCCTTGGGTATGCAGGGCGATGACTGCGTGAAAGTCGTTGCGCTCGGTGAAGGCGACCAGCGCGGCCGCTTCGGGCTCCGACAACGGCCCGAGTCCCCCGTAATCCCGGGCGCACGGAGAAGTAACGCCGCGTCGGGATGCTTCCTCCTCCCAATACGCCGGAAATTGGTCATTCAGGTCGACGCCGCGAGCATTCGCCTTCCAGCGATGGAATCGATTCGAGCCTCTATTCCACTGGTACAGTCCTTCCGAGAAAGGATGATCGTCAGTCAGTCCATGCCGGGCGAGCGCGACGCCGTCCGGATTGAGCATCGGCACAACGAACAAGCTGTTCCGGGCCAATAAGTCCTCCGACGACTTGCCCCAGAAAGTCTTTTTGCCGGATATGGCCTCGGCGTATTCCACGACGAACCTCGTCAGCAGCGGCGTCGTAATCCATTCGTTCGCGTGGCACGCTCCGTTGAAATGCCAACGGAACGGCCCCGTTCCGATTCTCGCGAAGGAAATCGGTTTACCGGTCGCGCTGTTGCCGATCGTGCCGGTCGTTACGAAAGAATAAGCTTTCTCGAGCCGCTTAAGCTCGTCTTCGAAGCCGTCGGTCCCCTTGGTTACCCAATCCAGCTCGTTCATTCGTCGCATCGCTCTCCTTTCGCCCCGTTATCGGGCTATAATGCTATATGACCTTTCCGCGGCTCGTAGAACGCGCGACCGACCGCCGTGCCGATCGGATAATCGGACCGCCGCGATCGAAAACGAGTCCGCGCCGCTAGGCAACGAACCCGTTCGTCATTCGGAATATACGCCTTCGTGCGAGGATCATACGCCGATACTCGGAACTTGCCAGACGACAGGCGTGAGACGGATATGTTCTCCTAACCATTCGAGCGCGATATCCCTGAACTTCCGGGGATCGCCGCTGCAAAGAAATTGATGGAAGGGAATATCGTCGCGGCCGGCGAGATTGTTCTGTTGCTGCAGCACCGTACTGATCTCGCGAGCCGTCTCTTCGGCGGAATTGATCAGGGCGACATCGCCCCCGATCGCTTCCGATATGTCCTCCGCGAGAAACGGATAGTGCGTGCAACCGAGAATCAGGCAATCCATCGGAAAGCCGCGCAACGGCCGAAGCGCTTCGGAGACGATGCGGGTCGTTTCGTGAGAGCGAAAGTTGCCGGCTTCCACGAGAGGAACGAAAGCCGGACAAGCTTTGCTAACGATTTCGATCCGGGGAGACAGTCTTCTCAGAGCCGCATCGTAGGCGCCGCTCTTGATCGTCCCTTCCGTTCCGATGACGCCGATAACGCCCGTTCTCGTCTTGCCGATCGCGGCTCGCGCTCCCGGGCTGATCACGCCGACGACCGGCATGGCCGCCCGGCTCCTGATGTCGTCGAGCGCGACCGCCGTCGCCGTGTTGCATGCGATCACGATCATTTTCGGTTGAAACTGAATGAGGTAATCGACGATTTCGCGGGTGAATGCGATGACTTCCTCCGGGGATCTGGAACCGTAGGGGGCGCGCGCGGTGTCGCCGAAATACAAGATTTTCTCTCGGGGCAGCTGTCGCATCACTTCTTTCACGACGGTCAGCCCTCCCACTCCGGAGTCCAGGACTGCGATCGCTTGTTGCAACGGAAACACCGCTTTCCTCATAGTTGTTGAAGTCGTATCAACATAACTTATGAGCGCCCGAAGCAAAAGGTACCACAAGCGTGTCGGGAAACCCTTGCCCGTCAAGGCTTCCCGGGATTGGCGCCCAGGCGTCGGGGACGGATAAAACAAAGCGATCGCCGCCCTGCGGGAGCGGGCGGCGATCGCTTTGTTCCGTTCGTCTTGCCGTTATCTAACGGCGACTTCGTCGTCGGAAGCGACGTACTCGGCGGCTTCTGCTTCTTCGCCGGCGAGTTCTTCGGTCGCGGCGACTTCCGCGTTAGCGGCAGGCAAAGACGATTGGCCGCGCGAACGAAGGTCTTTCACGAAGCCCGACGTGCGCTGCGCCAGCGATTGCACCGCGGATCCGGCTTGGCGGCCGATGTCCGCCGTTTTTTCTCCTACCTTTTGCGCCGTATCGGCAATGTCCCCGCGCAGCTCGCGGCCGGATTTCGGAGCGAACAGCAACGCCGTTACCGCCCCCGTGATCGCGCCCGTCAAAGTTCCCAGAAAAAACGCTTTTTTGGACATGAATTTCACTCTCCCTCAGATGGTTCCGCACTCGTTCCCGCGTCCGGCTTGCTTCCGGACGTTTCGTCGCCGTCCGTCCTGCGACGCCATAGCGCCCATAGCTTGCGTCCCAGTTCCTTCAGCTCCCGAACCGGCTCTCCATCGGCTTCTCGGGAAGGCGACGCGGTATGGAAGGGCGAAGTCAGGCAATCCCGGTACAGCTCCGCGATTTCCATCGCGGATCTCGCCGCCGTCTGCGCCGCCTCGCCGATCGCCCGCGCCCCCTCCGCGAACGTCGCGAAACCTTGCATCCTTTGCCTCGATGCCCGTATAGCGTCCTCGGCTTCTTCGGACAACTTCCGGCAATGCCGCAACGCCGATTCCGCCTCCTTGCCCACGCGATCCAGGACGGCTTCCATTCGCGCTAGCGCGCGAACCGCCTTCGCGATGCCGAAGGCGATCGCGATCGCGATCCCCGCCGCCGCGGCCGCGATCGCGTAACCCGCGAGCTCCCATGCCATTCTCGATCCCTCCTGCCGATAGTCGAACCCGGGCGAATGCCCATGCGGTCTATGACAGTATAAGAAGCAGGAGCCCGTCTTGACACAGCGGACAAGCCGCGATCGCGATAAAAAATAAAAAACGGCCGGCTGCATTGGCGGCCGAACCGTACTATTACGTCGTCATGGCGCCCGTTCTCGGGCGAATGGCGTATGAACAGCGGAACTCTCCGTCCGCCAGGCATTCCGTCCGTTCGACGTCCGCGTCGAGCAGCCGTTCGAACAATTGTTGCTCGCACCGGCAAGCTTCCCGGTACTTGCCCGCGACTTTCGCGATCGGGCAATTATATTCCCGAAGAACGAAAGATCCGTCATCCGAGGCGGGCTCCCACTCGGTCATGTACCCTCCGCCGTTCTGGATCGCGCTCAGCTCGGATACGCGGTCCGCAAGCGGCAACTCCGACATCCGGTCGCGGTATCGAGACTCCAGCTTGTCTCTTCTGCCCTGGAACATTCGTTCGATCATTGCTTCGCCGTCGTCCTGCTCCTCGAGCTCTTCCAACAGATCGAGCATGAGCTGAGGGTAATTCTTCGGAAACAATTCGTCGGCTTGCTCCGTCAACGAATAGCGGTACATCGGGCGACCCATCGCTTGGCGAACGAGCTCCGAGCGAATGAGCCGATCTTTCTCGAGCGATTGAATATGTCTTCTGACGGCCATCTCGGTGATGCCTAGCGCTTTGGACAAATCTCCGATACAGCCGTTCCCTTGCGTCTTAAGCAACTGAAGCAACTGGCGTCTCGTCGACAGTTCTTCCCGCGGCTGCATGGCATCTCCTCCTCTTGGAATCATTGTAGCCGAAACGGCCCGCTTCGTAAATCGGAGGATCGTGGGATAGCCGCGCCGACGGGTAAGTCGGGCCCCGGCGCGAACCGGTACGCCCGGCCTGGCGCCGTTAAATCAGCTCTCGCCTCAAATAGTCTTCGACTTGATCGGAGAACCCCATCAGCGCGCGCGGGAGCTCCGCCGTCAACGGATGCCGTTCGGCGCGCGGCCATGCGTCGTACTCTTGCACGAGCTTCTTGCGAAGCAGGACGGCGCTTCTGAGCGCCGTCGCCACTTCGGTCGTCACGACGCCTTCTTCGGCGATAATGTCGATGATGTCTTCGTAACTGCTGGCGTCCCTCATAATGAAACCGTCGATTAGCGCATGCCCGACGTCCGTCGCGACTTCCGCCGCCAAATGAAGCGCCCTCTCCTGGGCCAAGCCTTCGATCAATCCGCCGCTCCATGCGACCGTTGCCGCGGAGAGAGCTTGGGCGATCTCCGGCAAACACGCCAGTCTGGAACGAATGAACGCAACGTTCACGTCATACATACGCGCCCGGTCCCCTTTACCGATTCTTTTTGCGCCTGCCTCTGCGCTTTAACCATACGATCATGACGACGCAACTGATCAGGATGAGCACGACGTACGTCATCATTTGATAGACGTCGCCCATGTTCATCGGATCCTTCTCGACGAGCGGCATCATGATTAGCTCTCGTAATCCGCGCTAACCGAAGATTCGCGGTAAATGTTCATGTGCTCGATCACTTTTTTGTGTTCGGGATGAACTTGATAAGCTTGCAGGTCTTCCATTGAATCGAACTTCGTGTAAAGCGCGATGTCGTACGACCGGTCGGAACGAACGACGTCTACGCCGACTTCCAGATGGCGCAGCACGTCGATCTTGCCTTCCATGTCGCGGAGCACTTGAGCGGTTCTTTCCACGCTTTCCGGGCTGCCGTCTTTCAATTTGAAAAGGACGATATGAGTGATCATGTTTCCCATTCCTTTCTTCTTATGAGGCTGAGCGCGCAGGCGCATAATACGGATTACAGCAAGCTAATCGCGAAGGGAGTCCTCATGCGACCATGCGATATACCATGACTTGGGCCTGCGCCGCGATCGGCATCGCCTTGATCATGTTCAACGCGAGCGGGTATGATCCGCACAACTTGTTCCTGATGATGTTCAGCGTGCCGATGTGGTTCGTCGAAGTGTTCACCGATATTCACAAAGTCAGCGTTTGGTTCATGTACGCGTTGACCGTCCTCAGCTGGATGCTCATCGGTTACTTAGGCGACAAAGCCATTCAACGGACGCGCGGACGGGAGCGTTCGTAACGCATCGCTTTTCCGGGCATGTCCGTCAAAGACGACGGAAACTCCCGATACTCGGAAAAAAAGGAGCCCTCGCGGCTCCTTTTCCGTTCACGATTCAGAATGTTTAAGTTTCACGCTTATCCATTTCTGAATCGTCTCCGCAAAGCTTCTTCAGCGCCCAGAAAGCGCCGAAGGCGTTTTTGCTTCGTTGCTCGTTACTCGACGATGAACTTCGATGTCATCGTACCGTGGCCCGTACCGCACATGATCGAGCATTTCATTTCGTATGTGCCGGGCTTGTCGAACGTGACTTCCATCTCCGGAGCGTCAGCGCTCAGTTCGACGTCCAAGCCGACGATCTCGACGCCGTGTTTGCCGAGCGTGTTGGAGAACTTGATTTTATAGTTGGTTCCCGCTTTCACGTGGTATTCGGCCTCGTCGAAATTGTAGTTCGTCGCTTTGATTTTAAGCAATTCTTGTCCTTCTTTGAGGTCGGACGCTTCGTCTTTCGGTTTCTCCGGCAGACCGGTAGCAAGTAGGTATACACCCATTGCGCACGCGATAGTTAACAAAGCGGACATCAGCCATTTATGCATCGTTTGCTCCCCTGCTTCCTACAAAATGTCTACCACTTATTGTACCTAATACAGGCGCTTCAACTCAAGCACTTGTCGGCATAGAATGTTCCACTTTTAATACTTTTGACAATTTTATGAACAACGGACGCTTGCTATTATTGTAGGCTTCGATCTCCGAATGAATACGTCGTCATTCCCCCCCAGACTGTTTCGGCTTATCCTCCGGTTCGTTATCGAGCTTGTCGTCGGCTTTCTCTTCCGTCTTCTCTACCGGCTTGTCTTCCGTGTCGTCTCCCGGTTTTGGTTCGACCGCCTTATCCCCCGCGCGATCCCTCAGAACGGAGACGATTTGCTTGAGCCTGTCGGGAAGCGGAAGGCCCATTCGCCCGTAATTCTCGATGATGGACAACAACTCGTTGGCGATGTAGAAAAAGACGGCGCTACCCATGACCGCTTCGACGCCGAGCAAGACGTCCAGCCGATGGGCGATGATCATGACGAGCAGGATCATCGCTTTCTTCAACAATCCCCAGAATCCGAAGTTGCTGTTCAACCCCGTGCCTTCCCTAAGAGCGGCCGCGACGCCCGTGAAATAGTCGATCGCCATCAGCACTAGCAAAAAAGTCAGCGACTCCGTCCACGTTCCGAACGAAAAAGAAAACGCCGCGCCGAACAACGCGCAAAGAACGCCGACCTGCATTTGCATCTATCATCCCTCCCATAGCCAGCTTTTAATAGCTTATTCGGGTTGGACAAGACGGGAACGGTCATGACCTATTAAGAAATACCGCCAACGGGTAAGTTCGTTTCCTGACGGATCGAACCGCTTTTCTCGGTTAGTCCAGACCCTCTTAAGCGGGTAAACTAAATGTATGGATGTCAATTAATTGATGGCGATTCCCGAGAATGCGATGAATAGTTGCTCAGAATACAACTGTTTTTCAACTCGGCCCGGTTTTCGAGGAATTTGGGCAGAAATAGTGGCTTATTTTACAACTATATAGACGGTATTAATGATGCCGTTATTGAACACTGGCGCGAGGTACGGCGGGTTGAGAAGTTATAACGGTATTTTTAAAGATGTAAATATAAGTGGAAAAAATACTACTAATTTCCTCGAATAATCGGCAAATTGAAAACTAAAGGGAAAACATGCGTTTAATTCTTCCGAATCGCCTCCATTTGGCTATTTGAAGGAAAATAAGCGTACTTTTTCCCTTTAGAAAGTCAGGATTTCGAAATACGGCATATTTAAGTGCGTGATTTCCCTCTATATAGACAGTGGCGTGAGGTACGGCTGGTTGAGAAGTTATAACGGTATTTTAAAAGCCGTCAATATAGTCCGACAAAAGTCGGCTTGCTTCTAAAATTAGTTGTATTCTGTGCGTCGGAAGCATCTCTTGATGGAACGTCGTGATCGCGATATACATCAACGGACCGGGAAGACCGATCAGAATGCCGACGAACCGGAGGCTGCGAACAAGTCTGCTGATGTCCCAGCGTTGATAATAATCCTCCGACGAGGCCGTCCGCGTAGACGACGAGCGCGTCTTTCTTGAACATGCCCTCGCCGACATGGAACTCCGCTCCCTGAAGACGATGTCGTCGCTGTTGCCGAAGGCAGCTTTCATCGACCGTGTATTTTCTTTCAAGCGGTCGCTTAAAGTATCCGGCATATCGGACCTCTTCCTCCTCAGGCGAAAATGGTTGGATTTGGATAGTATGAGCTTCGCGTCGCGAAACCATTCGACGACGAAAAGCCGGCCAAGGATGTTCCCTTGGCCGGCTTCGATATCGCCGATCTTTCGCTCTCGCTTATTCCGAATACATTCGGCTCGTCTCCGTCCACTTCGCTCCGGGCTCCAGCCGGATCAATCCGGTAACGCCTTCCGGCAATCCGACGTTCGGCGCGTTGACCATCCCCGTCTGCGGTTCCGGACAGAAAAACTTGCCGTTCGCCTTCGCGTTGTATACCATCCAATGCTTATAAGCGCCGCCTGCCTCGTATACGAAGCGGACGCCCGCTTTCGCATCCTCGACCGTCACCGCGTTGCGGCCGCCGTCCGCCCCGGACGCGGCGTAATGGTTGTCCAGCTCTTCGAAATACGGATCGCCTTGTCCCGCGGCTAAAGCTTGCTCTCCGCCGTTAAGCGGCAAGCTTCGTTCCGTCGGCAATTGCCGCGCGTTCAGCTCCCAACGGTCGCCGATCGGAATGCCGCACCGAATGTCCCCGGCGTCGCTCCCGGGCGCGAACGGCGCGTTCAGCGTCGTATGGAAGCCAAGCATGAACGGGAGCGCTTGCTCGCTTTCGTTGATGGCATCGAACCTTTGTTCAAGCCCTTGCTCCGACAGCGCGAACGACTGGCGAAGGACGACGCGGTGGGGGAAAGCCGCAAAATCGGGATGTTTTTCGTCGAAAACGAAGCTTACCATTACACGGCACTCGTTCTCGTCTTCCGACAATGCCTCGACTTCCCACTCCGAGTCGTAAACGAAGCCGTGAATGTGGTTGTTCGTATGGGCTTCGTTGACGGGCAACCGGTAGGATCGGCCGTCGAAATCGAAAGAACCGGCATCGTAGCGGTTCGGAGGAAACAGCACGGGAATGCCGTGCAGGATCGGTTTGGCAACGAAATCTCCCCATTCCGCTCCTTCCGGCTCGCGAAGGAAACGGTATCCGTTCTCGTCGTCCCGGAAGGAAACCAGGTTACCGCCGAGCGTCGGGAGCAAAATCGCGGAATACTTCCCGTGCTTCAAATAAATCGCGGGAACGTTCTCGTAAACGCCTTGTTTCGCATATCGTTCTGTCATCGTCTTTAGCCTCGATTCGTCGTTTGTTTGTTCGAGTATATAAGCGACACGCGCGCCGCGTCAATATTCCGGAGTTCTATTCCGCCGATTTAGCCACAGTTGAATCGCGCCGAGCGTCCGTTCGAGGTTCGACGCGCCCTCCGCGTCGACGTACGGGGCCGCTTCGCGAAAATAATCCGCGTGGCCGCCGACGATCGGCACTTCCGCGCGGGAAGCCGGCCCGTGCTTGCCCCGCCAGCCGTGCGAGCCGAACCACGGAACGAAGTCGGCCGGTCGCCGACTGCGACCCGCGGCGCTGATCGACAGCACGTATGGCCGCAAGGCAGACGGGATGCGGCACTTCGGCGAACCGATCATGACCGCGAGGCAGCGCGAACGCTCGCGCCTATCCAGCAGCAGCTGCGCCGCGTGCACGGCGGCGACGCCGCCTCCGCTATGGCCGAGAAGCAACGTCGTCGCGGGGTCGCTAACCGCCCCGCGTTCCCGAATCGCGTCCGCCGCTATCCGGCCCCCGACGGAACGCGTCAGCCGCTCCGCCTTCTCGCCAAGCCTCATGTCGGCGACGATCTCCCTCAGTTGGGGCAGCTTGCCCCGGCTCCAGTCCCCGTAAGGAAACAGCGCTTCGGTCCGTTCCACCCGGGCGCCGTCCCGTTCGAGCCGTTCCCTAAGCGCTGCGCCCATCCTTTCCATGAAGCGTGGCGCCGTCGCGAAGCCGGCCAGCATATAGATTTCGTATTTCCGATTATCGTCCGCGTTCCCGTTCGAACCTTTCGGCATCTTTAATCCTCTCCAAGTCGGACGGATGATCGTCCCTGAACCATTTGACGAACAGCGGCGGATTGACGTCCGCGAGCACGGCGACGGACATTTTCTGGTTCATCGTCGCCGAGCCCTCCGCGCTGCCGATCAATTCCATCGCGTAACGGTCCGCGGAGGCTTCCGCGTTCCTCGACACGGCGTTCGAGACCGGGAGCGTCGCGAACGACAACACGGACAGAACGAGCATCGCGAGCGGCAGCGCGGCCATGTCGGACGGCGACCGGATGCCCCATCTTTCTCCGCGTCTTCGGATCGCGAAGCGGTAGATCCATCCGCCGACGAACAGCAGCGCGAGCGAGGAGCCTGCCGCGCCTGCCGCGCTCCATTCCAGGTGGTGCTTGACGTAATGGCCCATCTCGTGCGCCATGACGAGCAGAATCTCTTGTTCCGTCAGCTTCTTCAGCGTCGTGTCCCACAGCACGATCCGAAGCGAGGAGCCCATGCCGTTCACGTAGGCGTTCATCGCATTCGTCTTCTCCGACATGTCGACCTCGTACACCCGGTGCGCCGGAATGTCCGCTTTGGCGGCCAACTCCAGAATGCGCGCTTCCAGCTTCGGATCGGACAGCGTCTTAAAGTCGTTGTACAGCGGGTCGATAACGACCGGCTGCACGTACATCATGAACGCCGTGAACGGAATCGACAGGAGCCATAGCTTAAGCCACCAGCGGCCGCCCTTGGATATGAGCCAGAAAGCGACGCCGGACACCGCCAGCAGCGTCGCGTAGCCGATGCCGAAAGCGACGAGCTTGTCTCTCAGCCAATCGAGCGCGGGCTGCGTCGAGATGCCGTAAGCGCGGGAAAGCTTGTAGCCGACGACCCGAAGAGGCAAATACAGCACGAAAGCCGCGGCATTCACGAGCAGCGCGTAGATCGGAAAACGAACCCAAACCGGAAGACCCGTTCGCTCCAGCGCGTCTCTCCAGCTTCGCGCCGCACCTCCCGCAAGCAACATGAAATAGATAAGCCACTCCCATGGCCCGCTCAGGAAGAACAGCCAATTTCGTACCGCGTTGATGTTCGCGCTGTCTCGCAGCTGCTCCGGCGAGAAGAACGTCGCGGGGTCGGCGGCGGTTCCCTCGTAAGCGGGGGGAACGTTATTCGGCGACGTATACCAGACGTACGCCGCCATCAAAGAGGCGTAAACGGCTAACAAAGCCGCGTATTTCCCTAATCCCGACCGATAGCGCAAGCGCATGGACACGATCACGATCCTTTCTACGGAAAGCTACTTCGGCGCCCCGGGACGCCGAAGACGTTTTGCTGGCGATGGAAAGATCATACCATTTTTCATGGGCGCGCGTTCCATGTCCCCCGCATGTCGGCTCACATAAGCTATCGGAAGGAGGAATGACCATGGCGACTTACCGCATTATCGTCGATTTGTCCGACCGGGATCTCTATTTGCTGGACGGAGACGTCGTCGTCCGATCGTTCCCGGTCGGCATCGGCAAAATGCTGACGCAGACGCCGACCGGGGAATACACCATCGTCAATAAGCAAGCCAGTCCCGGCGGACCGTTCGGCGCTTATTGGATGGGCTTGTCCAAGCCCCATTACGGCATTCACGGCACGAACGATCCCGGCTCCATCGGATTCGAAGTGAGCCACGGCTGCATCCGAATGTATAACGAGGACGTCCTTCTGCTGAATTCGCTCGTGCCGATCGGAACCCGGGTGACGATCCGGCCTTAACGGGACCCGGTATATTCCTTCCCGATTATGCCGAGATTGGTGGTATCGTGAACCCATCGAGAGGCAGGTAGACAGCGACGTGACGCAACGACGCATCACTTGGTCACTGGCGGCGATACTTTTCGTGATTATGCTCACCCTCTATTTGTACCAATATGACTATATGAATACCGGGACGACGTCCTTTAGCGACAAGCTTACCTTCATTCGCGAATACGCCAAGCAGAATGACTGGAGCAGCACGCAAAAGATAGGCGATTCCGTCAAGAGGATATGGAAAAAGGGCCACGCGCTCGCGGCGATCAGCCACGCGGACGATCAATACTCCGTGCTGAACGTATCCCTGCTCGAGCTGCAACGCGCCGTAGAGTCGCGTAACCTGCACAAGGTCGGCAAGCTGACGGGCTATAACGTCCTGCTGTTCGATCACCTGGCGTCGGCTTCGCCGAAAAAATAAGCAGACTGCTCGCTTTAGCGCTGGCAGGACGAGGCCGACGCGACGACGGCATGCGCGGGCTGAATTGCCGCTATACTATCGTTTGCCAGGTACGCTCGGGTATACGAAGTGAGTATCGTTTCACTTTTTCCGCTACGGAAGAGGCTACGGTACAATCCTTCTGTAACGGGCGTTCTTTGCCGTGCGATCCTCTTTAAGCATCCCTGACCGAAAGGAAGATTCGATATGAGCATGAATTACCGCAAAGTCGGCCGCACCTGAAAGTAAGCGAGATCAGCTTGGGCAGCTGACTCACCTACGGAGGCTACGTCGAGCAAGAACGCGCGGCGTCCGGCGGCGTCCTCTCGGACGAGACGCTCGCTTCGATCGAAGCCGCTCTCGCGAACGTCGCGCAATAAGCGGAGTTGACATTTAGCGACGCGGGGCACCGGTATTCGGCGAGATTCGGACTTGCGAGATTAAGGAAAGAGGCTGTCTCTTCTCCAGAAGAAGGAACAGCCTCTTTATTACGTTTCTCCGCTCAGCCCGCGCCGGACGTCCGCGGCGTGACCGTGCGGGCGGCGCGTACCGAAGACGCGGCGTAGACGGCGATCGCGGTCCAGATGATCGCGAAGCCGACGATGAGCGCGGGCGTTATCGTTTCCTTGAAGACGAACGCGCTTAGGGCGAGCTGAATCGTCGGTCCTATGTATTGGACGAACCCGAGCGTCGAGAGCGACAGCTTGCCGGCCGCCTTCGCGAAGAAGAGCAACGGCAACGCGGTCGCGACCCCGGCGACGAGCAACTCTACGATCGTGCCCGCCGGCAGCATCCACGCCTTAGCCGATCCGTCCGCGCCCAAGTAAGCCCAATAAAGCAACGCCAGCGGAACGACGATCGCCGTCTCAGCGAACAGGCCGATCGACGCGTCTTGCTTGATTTTTTTCTTCGCCAACCCGTATAGGCCGAATGTTCCCGCCAGCGATACCGATACCCACGGGAAAATGCCGTAATCGAAGGCGATGAGCAGCACCGCCGCCCCCGCGAGCGCGACCGCGAGCCATTGCCCCCGGTTCGGCTTCTCCCGCAGGAACAAGACCGCGAGCAACACGTTCAGCAGCGGCGTAATGTAATACCCGAGGCTCGTCTCCACGACGTGCCCGTTATTGACCGCCCAGATGAAGATGAGCCAGTTCGCCGCGATCAACAGGCTGCTGGCGACGAGCGTCAGCAACGCCGCCCGGTTCTTGAAGACGCCGGCCATGTCCCCCCAGCGCGTCTGAATCGCGACGAGCGCGACCATGAAGACGAACGACCAGACGATCCGATGGGACAATATTTCCCCGGCTGGCACATCTTCGAACAATTTCCAATATAAAGGAAGCAATCCCCACATGACGTAGGCGATGACGGCGTTTCCCAATCCGTTTCTCATATTGCGCGCTCCGTCCCCCTTCAGGACAATATGAACGGAATTATACGCCTGGCCGAACGGGAACGCAAAGGGTAACTGGGGCGAAGCAGAACGGATTTATAACGTGGAAAAAGACGTTCGCACTTGCCATCCGGTAAACCGGTTCGCCGTTCCCGTAAGGTTGGGCGCTGACGCGGTGCTCGCCGTCGTTCCCTATTACAGCAAGCCTTCTCCGGAAGGCATTATCGAGCATTACCGGCAGCTCGCCCGCGTCGGCGTCCCCGTCGTCGCCTACGAAATTCCGGCGCGCACGGGGGTGCGGCTATCCGCCGAGACGGTCAAGCGAATCTTCGATATCGACGGCGTCATCGGCTTGAAAGACAGTTCGGGCGATACTGCGCTGACGGCGGAATTGACGCGGGGCGGCGAGACGAAGCCGATTCTCTGCGGCGACGACCTTTTATTCCACGCCATGCTGAGCCAGGGCGCGTCGGGCGGCATATTGGCATCGGCCAATTGGCACACGCCGATCTACCTCGAAGCGTACCGGCGGTTCGCCGCGGGCGACGTCCAAGGCGCCAAAAGAACGTTCGATCTGCTCGTTCCGTATATCCGCCTGCTGTTCCGCGAATCCAATCCCGCCCCTTTGAAAAGGGTGCTCGCCCGCCAAGGGCTGATCGCTTCCGATCATCTCAGGTTACCGATGGTTCCCGTATCGGACGAACTGCGCGCCGAGTTGGACAAAGCTTTCAAAGGGGCATGAGAAAAAGGCTATCCCCAATCCGTTGAGGATTGAGATAGCCTTTTTCCGTTTCTTTGGCGATTGCAGCGGTTCGTTACCCTATTAACGCGCCTTCGCCTTGGGCGGCCGCATCATGCTCCGCGCCCTTCTCTTGCTTCGCCTTGATCCGTCTAAGCGTCAGGCCGAGCGCGAGTCCGACGACGGCGATGCCGGCCAAGATCAAGTACGTATCCTGAAAGGCGTTCGCCATCGCCGGATCCGGTTTGTTCCCCTGTCCGACGTAATGAACCGTCCGGTTCGCGATGATCGTCGTCAAGCCGGCGACGGCGAACGAAGTGACGACCTGCTGGGCCGCGCTCGTCAACGACGTCACCCGGCTCACTAAGTCGGACGGAGCCGATTGGATCAAATACGTGTTCAGAGGCAAGAACGACAGGCCCATTCCCATACCCAGCAACGCACGCGGGAACAAGAACGACCACGCGCTGTCGCCCGGATCGATGCGGGAGATCAGGAATGCGCCGACCGTCACGAGCGTCAGTCCCGTTATGACGAGCGGACGAGCGCCGATCCGGTCGTATAGCCTGCCGCCGACAGGCATGAACGCCGCTGCCGCCAACGCTTGCGGCAGCGTCCAGATGCCCGCGTGGAACGCGCTCATGCCCATGAGCCGCTGCATGAAGTAAGGAATCATGAAGATGACGCCGAACATGACGAATTGAAGCACCCATTGCGCGACGATGCCGCGCGAGAACAGGGACGACTTGAACACCCGAAGCTCGAGCAACGGTTCCTTCTTCCTCGTCAGCTCGACGATGACGAAGAGAACGAGCGCGACGGCGCCTCCCGAGAGACCGACGATCGTTTCCGTCGACGTCCAGCTTTCTCCGCCTTCGCTGATGCCGTACGACAATCCCGCGAACGCGAGAGGTCCGAGCAGGATGCCCCAGAAATCGAGGGACGCGGATGCCTTCACCGGGAAGCGCGGCAGCTTCACGACGCAGAGGATGAATCCGAGGATGCCGATCGGCACATTGATCAGAAAAATCCATTGCCAATTCACGTAGTCGACCAAATACCCCGAGACGATCGGGCCGAGCGCGGGCGCGAGCAAGATCGGAATGCCCATCATGCCCAAAATGCTGCCCGCCTTCTCGGGGGGACTTAGACGATACGTCATCGCGAAGGCGATCGGTACGACCATTCCGCCTCCGAGACCTTGAAAGACGCGGAAAGCGATCAACTGCTCGGCCGTCGTCGCGAACGCGCACAAGATCGAGCCCAGCACGAACAGGACGAGCGACGAGACGAAAATCCGCTTCGCTCCGTAGCGGTCCGACATCCAGCCGGCGAGCGGAATGACGGCGGCTTGCGCCAGCGCGTAGCCGGTGATCGTCCACTGCACGACCGACAACGACTCGTGAAAATCTTCCCCAAGCACGGGCAACGCGACGTTGACCGCGGTCGTATCCAGAATGACCATGAAAATGCCGACGATGATGGCGATCAGCGGCCAGACGAGTTCGCGAACGGAGTTCGCCGGCCTTAAGCCTAATTCGGTTGAAGCAGAATCCATTACGGTAAACCTCCCTCGATTACGACGATTCAAAGAGATTGTACCGCCGTTGGATAAGAATGGCAACTTACGCGGAATCCTCTGGGAAGAGGCTTTTCACACTTCATTTATTTTCTCGTTCGCGTACATTTATGTTGATAATGATAATTGTTATCAATATAATGAGAATAGTTATCATTTGAGAGGATTGGGATTCCCATGAAGCAATTGGATAAGGAAAAGGTCAAGCTTCAGTATTTGACTTTCGCGAGCAGTCTGAAAACGCTTATGCTCGGCACCGTAGACGACGGCGGCAATCCGTTCGTCTCCTACGCCCCGTTCGTCAAGCTGAACGGCAAGCTCTACGTGTACATCAGCAGCATCGCTCATCATTACCGCCATATCGAGAACCATCCGGCGGTCGACGCGATGTTGATCGAAGACGAATCGGCGTCCGCCAACCTGTTCGCCCGACAGCGCGCGCGGTTCGTCTGCACGGCCGTCAACGTCGGCAACGAAGGCAACGAGGAAGTGTTCGCGCAATTCGAGGAACGGTTCGGCAAAGGCATGATCGGCATGCTGCGCGGACTGGACTTCTCGCTGTTCGAGCTGACCGCCCGCGAAGGCCGTTACGTGGCGGGCTTCGGCCAAGCGTTCGACATCGACCTGGCCGGCGAGAAGTTCGAGCACGTGGCTCGCGACGGCCATAAGCAGGCTAGCCCGTCCGATCACGCGCCGAAGCAATCATCTTAAACCGAAGGAGATCCCCGATCCCCATGACTTTTACGACCGTATTGCCGATCTGGCAAGCGATTCAACAAAGATTCCACAAAACCGTCCGCGCCATGCCGGAATCCGATTTGCCCCTAGCGCTGGGAGGCGCGTCCATCGGCTCGATGCTGCGCCATAACGGCGAAGTCGAGTACATGTTCGCGGAATGGTATTTCGGCAGAAAAATACCCGAGGGCATCGCGATCCATACGGGTCGTGGGGCGGCGGGCATCAAAGTCGACATGTCCAGCCTTGCGGAACTGATCGGATTCCTCGAAGCTTCGAACAACCACTTGATCGAAGCGATGAAGGATTTGCCGGAAGAAAAATGGACCGAACCGGTCGAATCGCCGATGGGCGTAGCGACGCCGCTCGAAGCGGCCGGAAGGCTCATGTACCATACCGGCATCCACGCCGGACAAATTTCCCTCATCCAGAAAACCGCGCCGGGACGCCAAGCGGCGGAAACGCCCGCGCGGACGCACTAATCAGTCAAGGCCCTTATGGCGATTCCGCCATAGGGGCCTTCGTTCGTTCCCGTTTCCACATACGAACCAAGCCGTCGAACATACGATCTAACGTAGGCGATCTTCGAAGCTTCGCCGGACGACTGGAGGAATAAGCGGAGATGAGCGACCCGAACCGCAAAACCGGCAATCCTTACGCCGTGCCGCAGCCGATCAATTCATTAGGCGAAGGAGCTCCGGATTACGGTCCCCGCGACGTCATGCGAGACCGGGAAAATCCGAATATGCTCGTTCCGCCGGTCACGGATTCGGGCTTGCTGCCGAATATGAAAATGTCGTTCTCGGACACGCATATGCAGCTCGATCACGGGGGATGGTCCAGGGAAATCACGGTACGCGACCTGCCGATCGCCACGACGCTCGCGGGCGTCAACATGTGCTTGACGCCCGGAGGCGTGAGGGAACTGCATTGGCACCAGCAAGCGGAATGGTCTTATATGATATGGGGCAACGCGAGGATCACGTCCGTCGACCAGAACGGGCGCAATTTCATCGCCGACGTCGGGCCCGGGGACCTGTGGTATTTTCCGCCGGGACTTCCCCATTCCATCCAAGGTCTGGCCGACGGTTGCGAATTTCTGCTCGTCTTCGACGACGGCAACTTCTCGGACTTGAACACTCTCTCGATCTCCGACTGGTTCGCGCACACGCCGAAGGACGTGCTCTCCGCCAACTTCGGGGTGCCGGAAGGCGCCTTCGACGCCATCCCTACCGGTCAGGTGTATATTTACCAAGACCGGGTGCCGGGCTCGCTGGAGAGCCAAGCCGTCCAATCCCCTTACGGGACGATTCCTCTCTCTTTCAAGCACCGCCTGCTTGCCCAGCCCCCTCTCAAGACGCCGGGCGGCAGCGTCCGGATCGCCGATTCCTCGAACTTTCCCGCCTCGAAGACGATCGCCGCGGCGCTCGTCGAGATCGAGCCCGGCGCGATGAGAGAGCTTCATTGGCATCCGAACAACGACGAATGGCAATATTATTTGACCGGCTGCGGACGCATGACGGTGTTCGCGGGGAACGGCGTCGCCCGCACGTTCGATTACCGGGCCGGGGACGTCGGCTACGTACCGTTCGCATTCGGGCATTACATTCAGAACACGGGCACCCAAACGCTCCGTTTTCTCGAAATGTTCAAAAGCGACCGGTTCGTCGACGTCTCCCTGAACCAGTGGATGGCGCTTACGCCGCGCGAGCTCGTCGGGAGCAATCTCAACGTCGGGCCCGAATTGTTGGACGCGCTGCGCAAAGTCAAATGGCCAGTCGTTAAGTACCCTAGGCAGGCTTCATCTTCCGAGTAGAACATCAAGCCATTGAATTAGCCCTCCGTTACGTCCTCCCGTAATTCCGGGCGAGTCCGGGCACCTGCGCCGCCTCGATCGGGTAACCGAATAAATAACCTTGCATCATCCGGCATCCGAGCTCGCCCAGCATGGAGACCTGCTCCTCCGTCTCCACGCCTTCCGTGATGACTTCCAGGCCGAGACAGGACGCCATCGATTGAATCGAATGAATGATGGACGCGTTGATAGGGTGGTCTTTCATCCCCCTGACGAAAGACTGGTCGATCTTCAGCTTATCGATCGGAAACTCCTTCAAGTAGCTTAGCGCGCTGTAGCCGATGCCGAAGTCGTCGATCGCGATGCTGACGCCGAGCGCCTTCAAGTCCTTGAGGGCCGCGATCGCGCCCTGAACGTGCATCGTCATGCCCTCGGTGATCTCGAGTACCAAATATTGCGCGTCCAGCCCGGTCTCCGCCAATACCGATTCGATGCGTTCCTTCAGCTTCTGGTCGTAAAATTGGCTCGGCGACAAGTTCACCGCGACAGGCACGCGGATCAGATCCTCATCCTGCCATTTCTTATTCTGCCGGCACCCTTCGCGAAGCGCCCATTCTCCGATGCCGTAGATGAGCCCCGTCTCTTCCGCAATCGGAATGAACGTGGCCGGGGACACCCGGCCGAGCTCCGGATTGTTCCATCGGATCAAGCATTCGAAGCCGACGATCCGGCCTTCCAGCGTATCGATCTGCGGCTGATAATGAAGCGAAAATCCCTCCCGCTCGACCGCCTTGCGCAGGTGGCGTTCGATCGTCATCCGTAGCTGTATTTTCTCTTGGAACGAAGGTTCGAACGGCTGGAACCGGTTGCCTCCGAGCGATTTGGCGTGATCCATCGCGATGTGGGCGTATCTCGATAGGTGCTCCGGATCCCGATGGTCATCGGGAAACCGGCTGACGCCGACGCTGGCGGACATCTGGATATCGTGGTTATCGATGCGGACCGGGTGTCCTAGCGCGAGCAGCATTTGCTCCGAAAGCCGCTGCTCGTCCTCTCTCGGCAGCTCGGCGGCCAGCACGACAAACTCGTCCCCGCCGGCCCGGAACACGATCGTGTTCTTCCGCGCGAACGTCTTCATCCGACGCGCCATCAGCTGCAGCAGCTTGTCCCCGACTTCGTGGCCGAGCGTGTCGTTGGCGATCTTGAATTGGTCCAAGTTAATGTAGAAGACGCTGAAGCAGCTATGTTCGGAGACGAAGCCATCCATCGCTTCCCGGACGTATCGCCGGTGCGGAAGCCCCGTTAACGGATCGTGCATGTTCAGCGTATTCAGCTGATCCTTCAGCCGCTTCTGCTCCGTCAGATCAAGGGCGAGCCCGCATACTTCGACGACGGTTCCGTTTCTGCGAATCGGCTGGAACACGCCTTGAATGACCGATCTCTTCCATTCGAATTCGTAGAAGACCGAATCCTCTCCGTCCCATGCCCGACGATATAACGTCGAGAAAAACGCCGACGCTTCCGGCGGAAAGAGCGACTCCAAATCCGCGCCGATCATCTGCGAGGACGTCATGCCCGATCGTTCCAGCATCCCGCCGGCATATCTCGTATAAATAAACCGGCCGTCTTCTTCCTTGAACGCGTAGATCATGCCCTTCAGCTTATTCACGACGTTTAGTAACGCATCGGACACTTTGATTTGCTCGTCCATGCAATTGGCCATGAACCCGATGAACAGTTGCATGATCCGGTCGATCCCGTCCCAACGTTCCTTGATCCGCCTAGTGGATTGCGAACCGAGCGCGGCTTTGCAACGCATCAGAAACTCATCCACGAACAGCGGATTGGGCGGTTGGTTGAACAGCATGTCTTTATGGAAGAAATCCGCGGCCCCCAATGCGAGCGCGTCGAAAGCGAACGTGGAACCTTCTTCGGTGTAGCTGCTCAGCATGACGACGGGAACCGAATGCTCGGACATGATTTTCTTGAGCGCCGTCAACCCGTCCATGACCGGCATTTCCACGTCCATCGTAATTAAATCCGGTTGAAGCGC
The DNA here is from genome assembly GCF_042655365.1 of Cohnella suwonensis. Classification (NCBI taxonomy): domain Bacteria; kingdom Bacillati; phylum Bacillota; class Bacilli; order Caryophanales; family Paenibacillaceae; genus Cohnella; species Cohnella suwonensis. Next base: position 202,610 of record NZ_JBHSMH010000111.1, read on the forward strand.
CGCCAATCGATCCAACGCTTCCCGACCGTTGGACGCCGTTCCGACAACGACGAAAGCCGGTTCCCGTTCTACGATGGCTTGTATCAGGCGTCTCATGACCGCCGAGTCGTCTACGACCATCACTCTCTTCGGATTGTGGGTTGAACCGGCGTTTCCTTCGTTCAAGGGTCTCTCCCCTCCACTTTCTTGTTGTTTTCACTATCCTAGAAGGTTCTGATTTCGTTCCCCCTATTTGGATTCTATTAACAATATAAGGCGAGGTTGTTAGAAGACTTGTGTGGTAAATGTTAGAAATGTATGGATGAAAATCGATCTTTCGACATATGAACCAAAAAAACGCATGCCGCCAGCCCCAATTCGGACGGCTACATGCGGTTCTTAGGAATAACTTCAAACTCAGCGAATGGATGCCTCGGTACGTGCATAAGCCCGGTACTGGCCCGGCGTCTGCCCGGTCCATTTCTTGAAAGCGCTCTGGAAAGCGCTCGGTTCCGAGAAATGAAGCGCGTATGCGATGTCTCCGACCGAAAACTCTCTTTTCTTCAAATAGCCGATCGCGAGTTCTTTGCGCACTCGCGTCGTCAATTCGACGTAAGAAGTATTCTCTTCCTTCAGCTTGTTCTGAAGCGTCCTCGTGCTCGTTCCGAAAGAATCCGCAGTCTGGCGCAACGTGGGGAAGTACGCGGGCATGCACGTTCGGAACCATTCGACGACCCGTTCGGCGTACGCGCCTTCCCTTTCCCATCCGGAAAGCGTGTCTTGGACGATCGTCTCGAACAAGGCCAGCAGCTTCGAGTCAGCATACAGGACCGGATGGTTCAGCGCATCCTTGTCCAGTAAGAGCCTCGTCGACCGTTCGCCGAAACGGGGAACGACGCCGAACGTCCGGACGTAAGGCTCGACATCGGCTGGCGCATCGTGGGCGAAATGAACCGCCCGCAACGAAATCGGTCGATTGCCGAGCTTCGCCATTAACCGGTAAAGCGAATGGGCCATGTCCTCTACGCAATGGCGGGAAAGCGAGCCTTCATGCTGCGTGAACAAGCGGATCGACGCCTCGTCGCCCCGAACGTCCCAATCCAAGTTAATTCCGCTGCACAGAATATCGTTATATCTCCGGTAGGCGGACAACGCGTCGGAGATCGTTTTCGAATGCAGCATGACGTAACCGAGAACGCCCATGTCCGCGAATTCCATCATGCCGCCTTGGCTTAAGCCGAAGTAGTCGTCGTTCGTATAGGCCGCCGCTTCGAGCATCAGCCTCTCCAACTCCTTCCCGTCGATTCTCGCTTCAACGTCTTGAAGAAGCGAATAATCGAAAGAAGCGGCGCGACAAAACAGTTCCGCTTCGTAGCCTTTATGGACGAGCGTTTTCATGATCGGATAAACCATGGAAATCGCGATTCCCCGGGACTTCATGCCGCTCCCCTCCTTTGCGCGAATGAACAATTCCGTTGCGTCCGCGATCATAGGATTCGTCTCCGGATCGCCTTATGCTTAGCACAGATGCTCTTCGCTTAGTGTATCACGGAGACAATCGGAGGAGGAATAGGAGAATGAAATCGAACGTTCTCGTCATTAACGGGCATCCCGATGACCGGAGCTTCTGCGCGGCGCTGTCCGACGCTTACCGGGAAGGCGCGGCCGGCAACCGGGCAACCGTCAAGACCATCGATCTCGGCCGAATCGACTTCGTGCCGATCCTGAAATTCGGCTATCGCCAAAGAATCGAACTGGAGCCGCCGCTGCTGGAGGCGCAAGAGCTGATCCGATGGGCGGATCATCTCGTATTCGTCTACCCGACCTGGTGGGGTACGATGCCCGCCCTTCTGAAGGGTTTCGTCGACCGCGTCTTCTTGCCGGGGTTCGCCTTCAAATATCGGGAAAACTCCGTCTTGTGGGATAAGCTGCTGAAAGGGAAAACGGCGCGCCTGATCGTCACGTCCGACACTCCGTCCTGGTACAACCGGATTTTCTACAAGCGCGCCGGCCATCTTGTCATGCAACGGAACATTCTTAAATTCTGCGGAATCACCCCCGTGAAGATTACCGAGATCGGTCCCGTAAAGTCGTCTACGCTAGAACGGCGGGACCAATGGTTGACCGAAGTCCGGCGTCTCGGAGAGCGTTTGGCGTAACGAAAGAGACGGAACCACCTGCTGAGGCTCCGTCTCTTCGATTGTCCGGCTGACGGAACGGAAGATCGGCTTACAAAAACATGCCGCCCGACGCCTCGATGCGCTGCGCGTTGACCCAGCCCGTCTCCGGCGAGCATAACGCCGCGACGAGACTTCCGATATCGTCGGGCTCGCCGGCTCTGCCGAGCGCGGTCTGCGAACCGATATAGTTCCTCATGTCTTCGCTCGCCTTCAACCTGCCGCCTCCGAAATCGGTCGCGATCGCGTATTACGATGATCCCGAGTATGTTCGCAAATTGGACGAGCACCTTATTCGATTTCGGCAAACCGAAGGTTCGTTAACGTAAATCGTCCCGCTTCATAACGGACATCCGCGTCGATCGTACCGATGTATTCGGGGGTTACGAACGCGACGACGTGCATGCCGGCGCCGAACTGGGCCTTTATTCCCCCGTCCTCCACGATGAACCGGACGATACTTCCGAACAGAAAGCCGTCGTCGATCGGGCCGTAATCGTCGGATTGGTATTTCTTCAGGCTGATCGCGCGGTGCTTGCCTTCGATCGCGATATCCCCGGTCAACTCGCCGTCGACCGTCACGATCTTCAGATCCGTCGCTTCGCGGAGCTGGGACAAGTATTCGTCCGGCGAGAAGAGACGGTCATCGAACGTAACCGGATCCACTAAGCGCAGTTCGTCGACGGATACGCCGGTTCCCGATCCGACGGTAAAGGCAATCGCGAGTTCCTCTCGCCCGTCTCCGTCGAAATCGCGAAGCCGCATGCTCGGTTCGATGCCCCTCGGCGTCATGTACAACCAATCGTCATACGTATGTCGCTTATCCCCCGCCTGAACGATGACGCCGCCGGCTTCACGGCCATATACGCTGACGTCGCGCCCCGGAATCGTTCCCAGTAAGATGTTGTCCTTCCGCGCGGCATCCTCAAGGGAAGCCGCCGCTTGTGCGGTCGGCTCCGCCGCAACGCTCCCGGTTGCGGACGGAATCGATGTTTTTTCGTCTCCGGAGGAACACGCCGTCGCCAGCAACCACGTCCCGAGCGCGACCGCCATCGCGAACGTCGCCTTTCTTTTGCCTCTTTCCATGCCCCGCAGCTCCTTTCGTTAGCTCTTCGCTATCAAAACGATGCCGGCTGGAAAAAGTTGCTTATACTCGGCTGCGTTACTCCACTTTCGACAATATTTCTTCCTTGTATTGACGGATCGCCTCGTCGGTGTCGATCGTGTACCCGCATTCCAAGCCGACGAAGCCGTCGAAGCCGGTCCCCTTGATCGCCCGCAGGATGTTGACGTAATTCAGCTCGCCCGTCCCCGGCTGCTTGCGCCCCGGGTTGTCCGCGATATGGTAATGGTTGATCCGATCGATGTAACCGGTCGCGTTGCGGATGACGTTGCCTTCCGTAATCTGCTGATGGTATACGTCAAAGACGAGCTTGACGTTCGGGCTGCCGACTTGGTCGACGACGTCGACCGATTCGTCGGAACGCTGCAGGAAATGGCCCGCGTGATCGACGAGCCCATTCAGCGGCTCGACCTCCAGCACGATGCCCGCCTCTTCGAACAACGGGGCGCAGCGCTTCAGCGTTTCGACCATGACTTGCCTCTGGGCGTCCCGCGGTACGCCGTCGAGCGCATTGCCGGTCTGGGAAATGACCGAGCGAACGTTCAGCATTTTGCAGGCTTCTATCGTCTGCCGAACGCCTTCCATATACGCATCCCTCAGCGATTCGTCGACCAAGCTAATGAACTTCGTGCAAGTGGCGCTAAGGCCGACGCCGATTCTCTCTTGTTCCTTGGCCGTCCGGCGCAAATCTTGCAAATCCCACCAAGCGTAATACTCCAAGCCGTGAAAGCCGTGATCCTTGATTTTCTCCAGATGATAAACCTCGTCCTTGCCCGGATAAGCCCCGATGCACAATGAATATTTCATAGGAAATTCCGTCCCCTTTCTTGATTAAAGCCGAATCGGTAGTCCCGAAGCCGCGGAGTCGTTGGCCGCGATCGTGACGTCGTGCGTCTTGAGCGAGTCCTCGTAATCGGATAAGATTCTCGACGCGTCCCCTGTGCGAAGCGCATGGAGGAAGGCTTCGTCCTCCGAGAAATAAGGATTCGATTCGTTCGGATGTTTCCTGGTGCCTTCTCTCGCGATCTCCGTCAACCCGTCGCTTCTTAGCTCCAGCACGCCGTTCTCCGTGTACACGTCCAAGCCGACATGGTGACCGACCGGAAGCAGACACGTATTCGAGATCGTCGCGACCATGCCATTCGCCAGCTTCATCGTCACCGCACCGACGTCCGGCACGTCCGTTCCCTCGACTTTGTCCCCCATCACCTTCAACGCGTAAGCCGCGTATACCTCCTTGACTTCTCCGCACAAATAGCGCAACAAGTCGACGATATGCGTCGTCTGCTCCACGAATTGGCCGCCCGATCTCGCTTGAACCCTCCACCAAGGTACCATCGGCATGCCGCCCATCCAATAACCGAGCGCCATGCCCGCTTTGCCGTTCTCCAATATCCGCTTGGCCGCCGCCGCGGATTGGTCGTATCTCCAATGGTATCCGACGGAAGTGATTAGCTTGCTTGCTTTGACTTTTGCGCCGATCGCCTCCGGAAGCTCCCGATCGGTGCCCAGAGGCTTCTCGACGAGAAACGGAATGCCTCTTTCGACGAGCTTCAGTTCCGCTTCACCGTGAGCCATCGGCGGCACGCACACGTAAACGCCGTCCAGCGCGGAATCGTCCAGCATGTCGTCCAGATTGGAGAACGCTTTCGCGTTCGCATGCTCCGAAGCCGCCTTCTCGGCTCGCGAGAGATCGACGTCGTAGAACGAGACCAGGCGCGCGCCGTCCATTTGCACCAAATTTTTAATATGATGATTCGCAATGCCGCCCGTTCCGATAAAACCCAGCTTCAATGTCATGGACCGATCCACTCCCGTAATTAGGATATCGAATAATTCAACTACGAGATCATTGTAGACCAGCAATAATCGGATTAAAATATAATATACTTCGTAATTGATATAGAAAAATGAAACTAGAGGTGCGTCATGTCGACATCTTATGGCAGGCATTTCGTCACGACGGAATGGGATCGTGCGCTTCCCCTTCATCTGACGAGCGTCGGTCTGGTGGAGCATCAATCTCCCATCGACCGGGAGCAAGGTTTCGGGAGCTACCACTGGTTGCACACGGTCGAAGGTTGCGGACAATTCACGGTTAACGGGACGACGACGAAGCTGTTGCCGAACGAGGGCATTCTGATGAGAACCGGCACGCCCCACAGCTATTGGCCGGATTCCGAGCGGTGGACGACGTGGTATATGACGTTCGACGGAGCGCTCGCGAATCCGATCGCCGCGTCGCTCGAACTTCCTATGTCGCAGCCCTTGAGCTGGAGCGACGATTGCCCGCTCGCGTTCATTCATGAGCAATACGGCGAGAAATTCGGCTATAGCTTCGACTTCGCGGGCGTTAACGGATCGCTTGAAGTGTACTCGTTCTTGGCGTTGCTCAAGAAATACGGCCAATCGAGCGGACAACCTTCCTTGTCCAAAGGACACGAGAGACTGAAGCCGATCTACCTGCTGATCGAAGAACGATACGGGGATCCGACGCTCGGACTCGACCGAATGGCGCAAGTGCTCGACATTAGCCCGCAATATTTGAATAAATTATTCCGGACGAACTGGGGGATCAGTCCCTATCAATATTTAGTGCAATTCCGAATTCAGAAATCGAAGGAACTGCTACTCGCGGACCGGAACCGAACAGTGAAGGAAATCGCGGCGGACGTCGGCTTTCAGGACGACAGCCATTTCGTGCATACTTTCCGCAAGCTGTCCGGGACGACGCCGGTGCAATTCCGTTCGCTGTTCGGCAAATAAAGAAAACCATGCCGGTTGGCGTGGTTTCGGGATTCGCTCTTTAAGATTCTTTTATCAAAGTCATAGGGGCGAGTTCTGACCCGCGGATCACGGCAATAACCATGGATAAGCGCAATCGAGGGAGGAACGCGGAATGAAGTTGCGCAAAGCCGTTTACCGCAACATTCGATTCCGGAATTCCTTTTCCTACAAAGTAATGACGACGTTTCCCTTTTTGCGTCCAGTATCCACGTACCGATGAGCCTCGACGATCATCTCCAGCGGGTAGCGTCGGTCGATGACCGGTACGAGCTTGCCTTCATCGATAAGCTCGCCGAGAAATTGCAAATCTTCGATCTTCTCGCTCGATGCGCCCGATATAACCTTCTTGCCCGTCGTCATCGAGGTCCACAGCCCTCGAAACACATGCCCGGTCTCCATGACGGCCAGCAGGTAGAAGCCTTTCGGTTTCAGCATGGCGATGCATGCCGAATAGGGGCTCTTGCCTACCGTATCGAACACGATGTCGTAGCTCTCTCCGCTTCGAGAGACACTCTCTTTCTCATAATCGATCACCGCGTCCGCACCCAGCGCCCGAACCCATTCCGCGTTGGCTGCACTGCATACGGCCGTCACCTTCGCGCCAAAATACTTTGCCAGCTGCACGACATACGTGCCTACGCTTCCCGAAGCGCCGTAGACGAGAACGTTGGATCCGCGCGCGATCTTCCCTTTACGCAGAAAATGCAACGCGGTCAGCGCCCCGACGGGTACGGCGGCGGCTTCCTCGTAGGTCATGCCGGCGGGTTTGGCTGCAATCGCCGTCTTTTCGGGAAGGCAAATATATTCCGCGTACGTCCCGAAGGCGAATCCCGATACTCCGAACACGGCGTCGCCGATCCGGAATCTGCTCGCCTCGCTGCCTACGGCGTCGACGACGCCGGCGAATTCGATGCCGAGAATCGGTTTTCTCGGTTTGCCGAAGCCGAGCACGAATTTCATCGGAAGCCAGAACATCGGAGGCGGCGTGAAGCTCCTCACTCTGCAGTCCCCCGCCGACACCGTCGTCGCGATGATTCTGATCCGGATCTCATTCTTCTTCGGAACGGGCATTGCTACGTCTTGGATCTCCAGCACTTCCGGAGGCCCGAACTTGCGGCATACGGCCGCTCTCATACGCGTAACCCCCTTATCGGATGTCGATGACGACGTTTCCTCTCTTATGGCCCTGCTCCACGTACGCGTGAGCTTCGGCGATCCGCTCTAGCGGATAATGCCGGTCGATCACCGGTCGGATGCGGCCCGCTACGGCAAGCTCATTCAGGAACAGCAGGTTTTCTTTGTTCTGCTTAAGGCCCGTAGCCGAGAAAATCGCCCGCTTGTCGCCGAATTTCTTCGTCCACATCGTCTGAAACAGAATGGCGGGAGTCGGCACCGTCCCGAGGTACGCGCCCCCTGCTTTCAGAATGCTTTTGCATTTCGAGAAAGAGCTCTTCCCGACCGCGTCGAACACGACGTCGAAGGCTTCGCCGAGTCTCGTAAAATCTTCGTTCGCATAATCGATCGCCCGGTCGGCTCCATGGGAGAGGACGAGCGGAGCGTTCGCTCCGCCGCATACCGCTGTCACGTCCGCCCCGTAATGCTTGGCAATCTGCACGGCGTAGATGCCGACGGCCCCGGACGCCCCGTTGATCAACACCTTTTGCCCGCTTCGGATTCTCGCGATGTCCCTCAGGAAGGTCAGAACGGTTAATCCTCCGTCGCAGATCGCGACGGCCTCCCCGTAAGTCAGATGGGTCGGAATCGGCGCGAGGGCGCCCATCTCGGGCAAGCATTTGTACTCGGCATGCGCGCCGAAGGAAGTGATGGCGGACCCGTATACGCAATCTCCGGCCTTGAACAAGTAACCGCTTTGCCGACCGCCTCGACTTCCCCGGCCAGCTCGCAGCCGGGGATGTATTTGGGCTTCGTTAACCCGGCGATAAACCTCGTGGCGAACGGATTCGCCTTGCGGATAGCGCAGTCCGACGGCGTGACGACGGACGCCATGACTTTAATCAGCACTTCGTCGTCTTTGGGTACCGGCTTCTCGAACTCGCGTAACCGAAGCACGTCCGGCGAACCGTATTTAACCGCAATCGAAGCTTTCATCTTGCCATTAGAGACGCTTTGGCTATTCATCCCTGCATTCCCCTCTCTTGACCGGAGGGACGACGACGCGAAGCACCGAAATCAACGGTAAACCTAGATCGCGTATTTTCCTGAGCAACCCGTGCAACGCGGCCTGATCGGCCACGACGCCTTCGATCGACGAATCGCCGCACGGTTCCGGAATGATGGTCAGTCCGTCGAACCAGTCCGACCATCGTTCGTCCAATTGGCCCTTGATTCTGATTTGATACGTCGTCGGCTCGTTCGCTTCCGTCGGGGGGTCGTTACGGTTCGTCATCGCCTTGCACCTGCCGCGACCGAGATTCGAATCTCGGCCGCTTGATCAATTTACTCGTATTGTAACTCCGGGGCGATGGCGACGTGACCCTACTTAAGTAGGGTTCGGGGGGATTACGAGGCTGTCGTAAGGGAATGCGAGAGGCAGCGCTTCGTTCGCGCGGAGGAATCAGATCAAGCCGAGCTCGCGGGCCCGGGCGACCGCTTCCGTACGGCGCCGCACTTGCAGTTTATCGAAAATAATCCGGTTATAACCTTTCACCGTACTTAAGGCAAGAAAGAGACGATCGCAAATGTCCTGATTCGAGAGGCCGTCGGCGATGAGCCGCAGCACTTCCGATTCGCGCGTGCTGAGCGGCTCGATCAGAAGTCGAGTCAGGGCCGGAGCGGACGTGCGCGAATCGGGAAGACATTCGGTCTCGAAGACTGCGAGCAATTCGGCCGCGTAGTCCGATGTCGATCCGCGAGGGGATACTTCGGACAGCAGACGGCCCATCGGCCTGCCTTCGTCGACGAAGAGGCGAACGAATCGTTCCGGCTCCGCTAGCTCCATAGCGCGGTCAAGCAAAGGAAGCGCTTGTTCTTTCTGCCCGAGCGCGCGCAGCGAGATCGCACGTACGATCATGACTTTCAGTCGTTCGTCTTCCCAGCCTCTCTCCTCCGCTTGCAGTTGCGGTCGCTCCAGCGCTGCGATCGCGGCGGACGCGTTACCCTGCGCTAAATACGACTTGGCAAGGCTGATGGGCAGGTCGTGCTCGACGGCGACTCGGGCTGCGGCGTCCGAATCTCCGCGGCGGATCAACGCCGCGACCTCCGCCGCCGCGATATCGGGCAATTGATGAAGGTAGCCGTGACGACGAGCGAACCGGCCGGCTTCGGCCACGATGGCGGCGGCTCCCGCCTCGTCTCCCCGGGCGAGTCTTATGCGGGCGAGCATCAACTCGCAGGCGACGAATCTGTCCGTATTCTCCAGCATCCGGGCAAGCTGAACGCTTTTCCTTCCGTGTTGTTCGGCCTCGTTCAGCTCGTTCCACTCGTAATGGAGCTTCGCCAAGCCCAAATGCGCTTCGCAAACGGCGGGTATCGGCGAATCGCCCGCCATCCTCAACACGTGCCGGTACGTATCGGCAGCCGATCTGAGCCGGTTATCCGAGTGTTGGATGAGGCCGAGGCCGATCGCGGCCAACGACGCGATAAGGGAATGGCCAATAGATTCGCCGACGGCCATCGCCTCGGCGTAGGCTTTGCCGGCGGCAGCCCGGTCACCCATCAGATGATAGGCGTAACCGAGCGTCCAAGTCGTCGCCGTTCGTACGGGCAAATTCCGCGGATGCAAATACGCGAGCGCGCGGTTGGACTCGGCCAATATCGTCTCGACTTCATGCCGGCTGGCAGCCGCGGACGCGCGAATCGAGGCGATATGGCCGATGAGGTCCCTGACGTTGCCGTCTTCCTGATCTTCGATCGCGAGCCCGGCTTCTGCGACTCGCAGCTTCGGTTCGACGCCGCCGGTCTGTCCGGCCATCAACAAGACCGACGCGTAGACGACGCATAAGGAAGGTCTCGTCTCAAAGGCCAGCTCCGGCAACGACTCCAGCCAGTTCAGCACCGGAACGAATTCGCCTCGGAAGTGGAGCGGCAGCCCCTTTCCTTCCGCCAGACGGGCAGCCCTCTCCACGTCTCTCGCAGCGACCGCATGCCGGAACGCCTCCATTTCGAGGCCGTTCTCCTCATACCACTCGCTGGCCCGCGCGTGCAACGCTGCGGCGGCCTGTTCGCCGACGCTCAGGAGCAACCGTTGCTTGAGCAACTCGGCGAACAGATGGTGATAGCGATACCAACGCCGCTCGTTATCGAGAGGGACGATGAACAGGTTGATCTTTTCCAAATAGGCGAGCGTCTCTTGACCCGGCATGTCTGCGTCCCGAAGCAACACGGCATCGGCAAGAGGACCGCACAGCCGGTCCAACACTGACGTGCGCAGCAAGAACCGCTGCACGTGATCGGGCTGCCGATGAAGAACCTCTTCCAATAGATAATCCAATACGAACCGATGGCTGCCGCCGAAAGACCGGATGAAGCCGGTTGTGTCTTGATGGCCCTGCATGGAGATCGCGGCCAATTGAAGACCGGCGATCCAGCCCTCCGTCCGGGCTTCCAGCGTAACCACGTCGTCCGGCGACAAGATTAGACCCATCGCCGAGTTCAGGAATCCCGTCGCTTCGGCCAACGTGAAGCGCAAGTCCGCGGCCCTCAGCTCGTTCAGTTGATCCCTCGCGCGCAGCCGGGCCAGCGGCAAGTTCGGATCTTCCCGCGTCGCGACGACAAGGTGCATCCCCGGAGGCATGCGTTCGATGAGAAAGGCAAGCGCTTCGTCGACGGGTTTGGCATCGATGACGTGATAGTCGTCCAGCACGAGCGCGATCGGTTCGGCCCTTGCGGCAATGTCGTTCAGAACGGTCGTTAGAATCGACTCCGCGGGCGGCGAATGGGAAGATCGGAGCGCAACGAAAGCGCCTTCCCCGACATTCGCCCCCGCCGACCGCAAAGCGGCGAGAACGTAAGTCAGAAAACGCGCGATATCATTGTCCCCTTCGTCGAGCGATAGCCATGCGACCGACCGTCCGCAACCGGCGATCCATTCGCCGAGCAACGTCGTTTTGCCGAAACCGGCGGAGGCGGACACAACGGTCAGTTTGCGGTGCAACCCTTCGTTCAAACGTTCGGTCAAACGTGGCCGGCTAACGGCTTTCGGCCGAGGCGAAGGCCTATATAGCTTAGAAGACAACAACGGTACGGACATGGGAACACGAGCCTCCGGTCGTAAGGATGATCGCTTAGGTCAGGCGAATACCGTGAAGACTGCCGTCTTTTTCGAACAAGCGCTCGATGTTCTTGGCGACCGTCGGATCCGAAATTAACGGCGGCGCTTGATGCGGCTTCGAGCGGGCATCGATGATCGCGTTATCGCAAGCCCAGTGCTTGTTCTCGAACCCGGCGTTGACGCCGTGAATATCGTGGGAAGGATTGCTGCGGGTGAACGTCGCCCACAGGAAATTGGAAGTCGTCGCGCTCATGAACTCGCTATCGTCGCAGACGATGATCATCGGACAGGAGTCGAGCGGACCTTGGGCGCGGATGGCGTCGCATAAGAGTTCGATATCGCGAACCGAGGCCTTGTAATCCGAGAACGGCGATCCTTGGACGGCGACGATGCCGGGCATGACCAATCTCGCGTTGCCGAATCCCTGCAGCCCTTGCAGCGCTTCGGGAACTTCCCGGCAGAGCTCCCTCTTCTTCTCCCCGACGGCGGCGAAAACGACCTTGCTGCCGCTGTTTAATCCCGTACCCGAATAATCGAGCGTGTCGATCGTCGTATTCGTCTGGAAATGGATGTCGCGGCGAAGATCGATTCGTTCCAGCATATACGTCATAAACTCCTCCACCCGATGAGTATCGAGCGGCCGATCCTCTTCCGCCGTGATGAACAAATACTTGGCCAAGCTCAGTTGTCCCGTACCGAGAATCCGGTTGGCGATCGTAAGGGTCTCGGCAGGCTGCCTGATCGGCTGATAAGGCGTGTACCGCTCGCTGCCGATCGCGAACAGCAACGGATGCACGCCGGCGTCGTCCACCGCGTGCACTTCTTTGACGCCAGGAATTTCTTGCCGGATCGCCCCTCCCGTCAGCTCGTGGATGAGCGCGCCGAACGCGGTATCCTCTTGAGGCGGCCGGCCGACGACGGTGAACGGGAAAATGGCGTTCGGTCTGGCGTACACCTTGTGAACCCGCAGGACGGGAAAAGGATGCGTCAGGCTGTAATAGCCGAGATGATCGCCGAAAGGCCCTTCCGGCTTCGTTTCTCCCGGATGGATCTCTCCCGTGATGACGAAATCGGCGTCGTTGCTGACGCAGAAGCCGTCGATATAGCTGTAGCGGAACCGGTGGCCGGACAGCAGCCCCGCGAAGGTCAATTCGCTCATCCCTTCCGGCAAAGGCATGACGGCCGACAGCGTATGCGCCGGAGGACCGCCGATGAAGCAGCTCACTTTAAGCGGAACCCCTTGTTTGTTCGCCTTGTCCTGATGGATGCCGATGCCTCTATGAATCTGGTAATGGATGCCGACCTCTTGATCCGTGACGTAGTCGTTGCCGTTCAGTTGGACGCGGTACATGCCCAGGTTGGCGTTCATGATGCCCGGCTTATCCGGGTTCTCCGAATACACTTGAGGCAAGGTCACGAAAGCTCCGCCGTCCCCTTGCCAATGCTTAATGAAAGGCAAATCGGAAATTTTGATTTCCTGAAGGGCGACCGGCTTGCCGTCCGCTTGCTTGTGCGGCAACGCCTTCCATGCCGCCAATCCCGTGCCGACATGCTTGAACGGGTTCTTGAAAGCCGCCATCGGATCGTTGCGCAAAGCGATGACGTTCTGAACCGATTCCCACGTATCGCGGAAAATAAACTTGCTCCGTTCGACCGTCCCGAACAAGTTGGATACCGCGCGGAATCGGGATCCCTTAACGTTCTCGAACAGCAAGGCGGGACCGCCCGCTTCGAACACTTTCAAGTGGATCGCGGCCATCTCCAGGTGGGGATCCACTTCTTCGCGGATGCGAACCAAATGGCCGTGCCTCTCCAAGTCTACTATGCATTCTTCTAAGCTACGATACGTCATCTCTATACTCCAATCGTGATAATCCGGATAAGGTCTGATTACTTGCTCTGTATCGTTATTGTACCACTCCGGGAGGACGTTTAATAATCCCAAAATCGCAACCGCGACGGCTAGAGCTGAACAATCGGGACTTCACAAGGGCTTGATTCGGACGGACTTCTACATCGACGAGTTAGCCGTTTCGCCCCTACAGCCAAACAACCTGCAAATGTGCAGGTTGTTTGGCTCGTTTATTCAATGTTCGTAGACAACCTGCAAATGTGCAGGTTGTTTTCTGCTTTTCGCGAGAAACGCCTCATTTCGACTCTACAAACTGCATTTTTGCAGGTTGTTGAGTCGTTTTTACGAGATTGCCCCGAGCAAACTGCATTTTAGCAGGTTGTCGGGGACGGCGTATCAGCGAGCGGCAGAATCCAGGGAGTACGCAACATGTCCGATGGAGCGAGACTTTGGATACAAAAGAGCTAGCAGGTTTCTCGACAACCTGGCAACCCTTGACGGATTGCGCAACTAGTTATGGCGTTCATTCGAAATCCCTTAAAAGATCAGTCCGATGATGGACGTTACCGCCGCCAAAATAAACAATATCCCCGTGATTCTTGCGATACCCGACTCCGCGATTAAGCTTTATCATCTTCGTCGTAGGAGAATACTTCTTCTAGAGGGAGGTTGAAGACGCGCGCAATACGAAAAGCCAATTCCAACGATGGCGAATACTTTCCTTTTTCGATTGCGACGATCGTTTGCCGTGTCACGCCGACCCGGTCCGCGAGCTGCTGTTGGGTCATTTCCTGATGGTTAAACCGCAAAGTTCTAATGTGATTGTTAATGTGACTTTCGGCCATCTTAGACTCCTTTCCGGTAGAGATAGAGCCTCCAGAGAATGCCGGCTACCTCGGATACGAATCCCGCGAGAAACAAAATGATGAACATCGTCGACACGGGCTCGCGCATGACCAATGTTCCCATCGCGATCAGGAAGCCGAGTATGAATACGAAAAACGTCACTCGGATCGCTTTCAACTCGATTAACTTATCCAGTTCGTCCGAGAAGTTAGGAGCCTTTTCCTTCGTCGCGATCCCGTTGACGATCATGAAGATGATCTCGATGACGATTCTCGCGACCACCGATACCGGAATGAGAATCAAGATGACAGCGCCCCAGAAGCGATAGAGCTCCGTCCCCTCCAGGTTCGCGTCGTCGTACCGTAGAAACACGTACAAGCAATAAGAGCCGAAAATCAAAATCGAGCTGAACAGCGATACGACGTTCTTCTTTTCTTGATAAGACATGGGACTTCTCCTCCGCTTACTCGTTTATTATTTTACAAGTAAAGTTTTCCATACACAATGTAATATTTAAAATACTTAATGTCAAATATTTTTTACATCATATTCGAATTCTTCGCAATAAAACATGCCCCTGTCGGCGTGTTTTCCCTCTATTCTGTCCCGTTAAGACTGAAAGAATCGGGCGTTCCCGCTCACTCCATCCTTAGCACGATCCGGCCCCGGCCGTGTCCGCTTTCGCTAAGCAGATGCGCTTGCGCCGCTTCGCTCATAGGGAATACCCGCTGAACGATCGTCTTCGCCCGGCCTTCGCCGACGAGGCTCGCGATGTCCGACAAGTCTTGACTCGAAGCCAGACTGGACGGCAGCACGCGAATGCCCAGTTCCTTCCCCCGTTCGATCGGCGGTTGTCCCGTGATCGTAATAAGCGCTCCTCCTCGCTTGAGGATAGCCCACGAACGTTCAAGCGTCTCCCCGCCGACCGTGTCCAAGACGAAATCCGCGTCCCGGACGATCTCTTCGAACCGGACATTCGTATAGTCGATAGCCGTATCGACGCCGAGGGAACGGAGGAAGTCGATATTCCCGGGCCCCGAAGTCCCGATCACTTCGGCTCCTTTGATCTTCGCGAACTGGACGGCAAACAAGCCGACGCCTCCAGCCGCGCCATGCACGAGAACCCGGTCTCCCGCCTTCACGCCGGCGCTCTCGATCGCCCGCCATGCGGTCGTCGCGCCGCCGGACAGCGTCGCCGCCTCGTCGAACCCGATCGACTCGGGCTTAAGAGCGATCGCATCGGCGGGAACGGCCGTATATTCCGCATACGTTCCTTTGACGCTTCTCCCGAATACTTCTTGCCCTTGACGGAAGACGCCCGCGCCCGGTCCGACTTGTTCGACGATGCCGGCGAACGCGGTGCCCGGAATGTTCGGAAACCGAACGGACATCGGGAACAAACCTTTGCGAATTTTCCAATCGACGGGTAATACGCCAGCTGAGACGACACGCACGAGCACCTCGTCCTCTTGGGGCGCGGGCCGCGGAACCCTTTCGAGCTTCAATACATCGGTACTACCGAATTCATGGTATCTAACGGCTAACATCGAATGTTCCGACATGCGCGATCCATCCTCTCTTTGCGATCCGACAAGAACGATTTACCGCTTGATTGCGGCGGTCCGCCGCCGCAGATCAAGTCCGCATGGGCGATATGGCCGTCAAATGCGGCATCGCCCCTCGCACGGTTACGCAATTCGTAGACGCGCTCGAACAAGCGAATCTGCTCATCCGCATGCCGGATCCGGACGACCGGCGCGCCACGTTGCTGAAGCTGACCGAATCCGCGTTGCCTTTGATCGCCAAGGCTAGAACGGCGATGCAGGCTTCGGCCAAGAAGGTTCTCGCCCCGCTTCCTCCGGAGAAGCTCGCGCAACTATTCGAGATCTTGTTGCAGCTTTCCGCGCCAGTCGAGGCAGCCTCGGATTAACGCCGACATTAGCTTCATTATCTAACGGCTGCCACTGACGCTATTTCAACGAAAATAGGTGATTTGAACTTTTAACGGAACTGAGCGCCTCAATTCATAGTCGCATGGCATACTTCTACTGAAAAATAATCGAATAATAGCGATCATTTCCGTTAGAAGATAATCAAATATTAGGTATGAAGCACATACCGCATTGATACGAACAGCTCCTATGAGCGATGGCGTATTGAGGCGGTTTTTTGCTTGTTTCCGCCGGATGGGGTGAAGAGATGAGTTTGTTCGATGAAGTTTACGAGGGATGGCTTGAGAATCAAATCAAGGCGGAGAAGAATCCGAGAAGACGCGAACTGCTTCTTAAAGGATTAGAGCACGGAACATTGACGTTTTTGCGTTCGATCTGGTTCCCATCCATCGGCAACCTGAACCATTTATATCCCGAGTACGAGATACGGGATTTTAACAACGGCTGTCGCTATCTCGATCTCGCTTACATGCCTCATGGCGCTAAAGGCTGCATCGAAATTCAAGATTTCCGACGATTGGATATTCCTTCCTATCGCTTACTTGTCCATTAGAGACGATCCCGGCGTCTGCAAGCAATTAACGCTCTCCTTCGTCGGGAAATTCCTCTCCGCTAAAGTTCCGGTCGAACTGGACTAGGCGGAAGCTGAAACGATTCGTTTCGCCCGCAGATTGATGCGCCCTTTCGCGCCCCGAGAACTTTCAGCGCATTTGCGGCTATCGGAACGCCACACGAGAACGGTTCTTCATCGGTTGGCACAACTAAAAACGATCGTCGTCGCCAGCGGAAATCTAAGGTATCGCACATACCGGCTTGCGTAAGGCAACCAGCGGTGCCGTCCGACAGTAACACAAAGGTTACCAAGTGAAGGAAAAGTGCGTACTTTTCTCACGTCCGGCGATATTATATGATTCGGATGAGATCATCGAAAAAGGGGAGCAACAAAGAATGAAATATAGACGCGTAGGCAACAGTGGAATCAAAGTCAGCGAGATCGGTCTTGGCAGTTGGCTGACCTATGGTACGGCATACGAGCAAGAGGCGGCCGACGCATGCATCCGTAAAGCTTTCGAGTGCGGCATCAATTTCTTCGATACGTCCAACGCCTATAATGGAGGAGAGGGCGAGAAGGCGCTCGGAGCGGCGCTTAAGCCGTACGAACGTTCCAGCTATGTGCTTTCCACCAAGGTTTTTTTCCGGATGGGACCGGGTCCTAACGACGGCGGACTTTCCCGCAAACACATCATGGAGCAATGCGATGCCAGCCTGAAGCGGCTCGGAGTCGATTATATCGATATCTATTATTGCCACCGTTATGATAATGAAACGTCGCTCGAAGAGACCCTTCGCGCGCTCGACGACCTGACGGCGCAAGGGAAAATCCTGTATGCGGCCGTCAGCGAGTGGAGCGCCGCCCAGATCGCCGACGCGGTCGGCATCTCCAAACGGCTGAACTTGCGTCCGCTCGTGTCCAATCAGCCGATTTACAACCTGTTCGAACGTTATATCGAGCAAGAAGTGCTTCCGGTCAGCGAGAGCGCGGGCATCGGGCAAATCGTGTTCTCGCCGCTCGCGCAAGGGATTCTGACCGGTAAATACAAGCGGGGAGCCGAGCTTCCGTCGGGCAGCCGCGCGGCGAACGGGTCGGTAAACGGCGTCGTCAAAAGCTATTTGCGGGACGATGTGCTCGATTGCGTCGAAGAGTTGGACCGTTTGGCGAACGAAACCGGCGTTTCGCTTGCCCAGCTTTCGCTGGCATGGGTATTGCGCCAGCCTGGCGTAAGCTCCGCGTTGATCGGCGCGACCCGTCCGGCGCAAATCGAAGAAAACGTCAAAGCGGTCGAAGTCCGATTAAGCGCCGACGTCTTGAATGAAATCGAACGGATTTTAAAGCAGGTGGAAGGCTTCGCCCCGCTTCGGTAACGATCCTTGTTCTAAGCCCTTTCGAGGGCTTATTTATTTGGCTCTGTTTTCTTTTATTGTTGATTATTGAGGACGATAAAACCGCCCAGTGAGGCGGTTATTGACCTTATGCTATCTAACCGTTTGAAGGTGTTGCATTATTTGTTTTTCGTGATGCTTGTCATGATTAATAAACATTTCTTTTAAAAAAGTTTCCAACGTATACGCACTATTATGGAATTGTCTGATGAATGCTGATTCAGAAACCAAATTGAGTTTTAATATCAATTGTTTGCGTTGCGAAATTGCTTCCTTTAGTAAATCATGCGGTTTCATTTTCCTACCGAAAGCAACGGATGCTTCGTTAAATGCCTGCACATCATGATGTTCTTCAAGTTTTACTTCTTCATTGTTTATAATCTGATTAAGTGTCTTAATAAAGTTTTTGTCCCAACCCATAATATGACTGATAATGTCCTGAATCGACCATGTACCAACTATTTGTTTGCAAAGAACTTCATCAGAGTAAGGGGTTAAATTAGAAATAAAAACTGTCAATCTTTCTAAGTCCTTAGAGACATCAGTAATCGTTGCCACATTAAATTCCTCCAATATAGTTTTGAAAAAATCTCCGTTTAGGCTGTGAAATATGCCTTTCTAAGTTGATGGTTCGTTTCAATTACAGCATGCAGGCAGGAGATAACCAATTTGTTGCAACACCGTTAAAGCGGTCCAACCATTTTTTCAGGCGGCTGTGATAGCTGTTAACGTTTTGGATATGATACACGCCTTTTACACGCTGTTTCCCATCGGACTTAAAGCGGAAATGAGCTAAAACTTTCGCATTCGCGTAGGAACTGAATGCCCTCCACGAAACGGTGCAAAGCACGTTTGAGTCAGATAGAGTCCAATTCGATGATTCCCTGGAATGCATCGGTTGGAATTTGCTTTAGAGCGGAAAGGATCTTATGCCGCCAGTAAAATAAGGTTACATGTGTGACCTCGCCATGCATCTCCTCAGCACATTTTCTTAGTGAGTATTCAGGCAGGATTTACAACGGTAACGTTGCCGTTTGACCTCTCCGGTACGCGTTTTTACGACGAATTTCCCAAACCGCACGACAAAGTGATTTTTACAATGTGGACAAACAAGCCCATCTTTAGGCTTCTGCTCTTGAATTTCATCTATTGCTCAAACTGGGATCGTCATTCCCTTTGTTCGGGATTGCAAAAAGTAGATAAGCTCTCGTTTTCCGCTATCGTCCAAGGCATCAGCAAGCCTTTTCAATTCCTTCAAATCCATGGGTAAACCATCGGGAGCCACCTATTGACCGCTTAGGGCTATTCATTTAACGAAGCTCGTCCATCCCTTCCTTGATCATGCGCACGGCCCAGTCGTACACGCCCCGCCCCTCATAATGCCGATAATCGCATTCCAATGCCGAGATCAAAAACAAATACATATCGTACCACCGGGACCTCTTGCTCTGATTGCGGGTCAACTGTCCGATGCCGTAGCCTTGGAGAAAATACTTGTTGTTCGCGAACGTCCGAAATCCGACTTCCATGAATACATCTGCCCATAAACATCTTTCAAAGTCGATAAATCCTGTTACCGTTCCTTGCTCTATAAAGACATTGCCCGCCCATAAATCCCAATGAACTAACCTCGGTTCGGTTACTTCATCGAGATAGGCCTTGTCTCGCTCCAAGAGCTCCATGAGGACCCGCGTATCGCATTGCAAATCGATATGGAGCGCGTCCGCATCCCGAATCGCGTCTTGAAGCATGCTCTTGAAGACATCAAACCAAATAAGGCCTTGCTTATCCGCTTGGCCAAAATAACCGAATCGCTCGCCGACGATCCCGTTGATTCGCGCGTTATATTGACCGATCTGATAGTCGATCTGTTCTTTTGCCGAATCGCTAAGTTCATTCGACAGTGAATGATAGCTGGCGCCCGGCAATTTCTCTATGAAGAAATATTCCGCTTCGCAAATTTCATGACTGGCATCATAGAAGAGAACCGACGCTACGGGAACGTCGGTTTTCTCTGCAACCATGCGAATGGATCGTGCTTCGCTATCCATCATGTTTTTCTCGTGACTCATGATGATCGCGTCGGCGGGAGGCGCTATTTTCAATACAACTTCTTTGCCGTCGGATAACTCGATCAAGTAAGCCGCGTTAAAGAAGCCTTCCGTCAGCTCATTAATTCGGATCGCCGTCAAGCCGGGAAAGGCCTTTCCCGCCATCCTATGGATCGTTTCCCGCGACTGCTTGTTCTTCGTCGAACTCTCCATTATTCCATTTTCGCTTTCCGGTTAAGTTGGTTCTTTATTCTGTCATACTCTTCCTGAGTAATCTTCAGTACCGTTCCGTGCTTGAAGCGGTAAGGGAAGCTGAAGCTTTCATCCGATCTGATAAAGAGTCCGCTATCCATCTCATCGGCTACAAAAGGAACATAGCCCTGCCCTTCTCCCTCGACGCCGAAAAAGTCCAGCATCAGGCACCATTGGCCATTGCTCAGCTTATACGCTGTAGGCGCTTCATAGGCGGGGGAGCCGAGTTTTGCCATTTCCCCGTTAAAGACCTCGTTGGTTGCGTATTCACCGGTAAGGGAATCTCCTTTTTGCAGGATAATGCCTATAGGGTTGGCCTCGCTTTTGACAAACCGGTAGAACATGCCGTTTTCCTCGTATATGGCGGAATCAATGACCCCGCTGTCTTCCTTGCGGTACAGCAGCTGCGGTTTCGTATAGCTTTCAAAATCCTTCGTTCGAGAGTAATAAATGGCTTTATGCCCGTATTGATTGGACGCATGAGCCGATGACCAGTGAATGACGTAATCTTCGTTCACCTTATCGTAAATCACGTCCGGCGCCCAAAGACAGCCGAAATCCTCGTCGCCTAATTCGATCATTCTCTGCTCCGACCAGTTCACAAGGTCGGTCGATTCCCACAAGCAAAGGCATTTGCTCCCCTCTCTGACGATGTTCTCCCAGTTCCCCTTGTATTTGGTGTTAAAGTGGTTCGCTAGGCTCAAGTCAGTGGCGAGAATATAAAATTTGCCGTCATTCGTTCGCACGATCGTATGGTCGCGAACTCCTTGGTCGCCTTTATCGCTCCAGATAACGGGTTGTCCCCCGTTTACCTGTTCCCAGTTAAAGCCGTCCATACTAAGCGCAAAATAGATCTGCTCGCCATCAGGGGTTTTCTTTTCCTTAAAATGCACGAATAAATAAGCTTCCATTAGAATGAATGGCTCCTCTCACTCGGGTTCGCCAAAATCCGGGAACCCCTCCGCGTTCCAATTTAATTCTTTGGCGCGAGCATGACGATTGGGATCGTAAAGCGGATCGCCGACGATCTCCTTATAGTCGCGGGAATGGTAGACCAGGATATCGGCCGAACCGTCTTCCGAGACGGTGAAGCAGTTGTGGCCAGGGCCGTATTGTCCGGATTGTTCGCTCGTTCGGAAGACGGGCTCCGGAGATTTCGTCCATGAATTCGGGTCTAGCAGATCGCTATGATCCAATGCGCTCAGCAGCCCCATGCAATAATTGCTGTCCGTAGCGCTTGCCGAGTAGCTGATAAAGATCCGTCCGTTCTTCTTCAGTACGGCAGGCCCTTCATTCACCAGGTGGCCGATGATCTCCCACGCATATTCCGGTTTCGTAAGCAGGACCTGCTCGTCGCGAATCGTCCATGGATCGGACATCTCGGCGATATACAGATTGGAGCTTGCTGGCGTTTCCTGATCGTATTGCGCCCAAACCAAATACCTTACGCCGCGATGCTCGAAGGTTGTGGCATCCAAAGCGAAGGATTCCCAATCGGTCCGAATCTGCCCTTTTTCCGCCCAGTTCGGCTCCAGCGGGTTGGCCGAGTCATTTTCCAGAACGTACATACGGATCTCCCAATCCGTCTCAATCTCATCCGATCCGCCGGCGGCAAAATAGATGTACCATTTGCCGTCGATATAATGGATTTCGGGCGCCCAAATATGCCCGCTCATTGTGCCCTTCTCGTGTTTGCGCCAAATGACAACCGGTTCGACGGTCCCGAGCTCCTGAATCGTTCTGGCCCTTCTAAGCTCGATGCAGTCGTAGGCGGGAACCGAAGCCGTAAAATAATAATAGCCGTCCGTATGTTTATAGATCCAAGGGTCGGCCCGCTGTTCGACGAGCGGGTTAGGGAATTGGCGGTTGGTATTTGTCAGCATCATATACTCCTTATTTCACCCTGAAAACGGTAATAGAATGTTTAGGAAAATCGTATTGAAACCCGCTGCCTTCCGTACGGAATTCCTTCTGTTTCGGCGACACGCGCTCAGGCGACTCAAATGTGTTTTCGTCATCCAGCGCATGGCCGGACATCTCGTATACTTCAACGGTTAAGGACGTTTGTTGCAAATCGGTCAACGCAATCTCCGCGCCGACGCTATTCTCCTGTACGTTGATAACCTTGACGATGACATCTCCGGTCGAACGCTCGTAGCTTGCCGAATAATACAGAGGTTCGATCACCGGAAGCTTGTCCTCCGTGTCATTGATTAACACGTTGTCGATGTAAGCCCGGATCCGTCTTCCCGAAACTTCCAATGTCAACTCGTATTGCTTGTCGGATTCCACGTTAAATATGCTTTGCGTCAAGACGGAGGTTCTGCCGTTCACGCTGGAACACAACGCGGAATCCTGATTCTGCCATCCGCCAAAGTCCCAATACAACTGATTGTTTGCGTCTCGTTTACCAAAGTAAAGGTTGAACCCCTTAGGTCCGCTCATTCTTTGGGCTTTCAGACTCAGCGTATAATTCGACCAGTCCGACTCTCCCAGCTCCAGCGTTTGAATTGACGTTCCGTTGAGCCGGTCTTCGTCCGTATCCGACAGCTCGGCAGACGAGCCGCCGTGCAATTCTCTCGTTTCTCCGGTATCGTTATTAACCACTTTCATGTCCCAGAAGCGGAAGGAACAACGGTCTGTCCCGAGCGCAAAGGCTCCGTTAATCGGCTTCGCTTTGATTTCCTGTTTTTCCTCAAACCCGTTTGCTTCAATCGGTAAGAGTTGATCTCCTTGATGGTGCATAAACAGCTTCTGCACATAATAATTGGCCGTTCCGTATACTTCATGATTGTTAAACCAAATCATGTCCGGCTTCCAGTTGATGTAATCCACGTTGCAGAGCATCGGCGCATAGCAGGCCAGTCCCACCGCATGAGCGTTTTTTTCCAGTCCGGTCATAAAAGCGGCTTCGACGAGCGCATTATAATAGGTGTTTCCCCACGAAGCGTATTCTCCCAAAAATACTTTCGGGTCTTCTGCCTTAAAATCGTCGTAACGGTGGTAATTCGCCAGAAACCATTCCGGCGTCTGATAATAGTGCTCGTCCACAAAATCCGATTTGTTTTCTCTTGCGGATTTCCAGCCACGATCATATTCGCTGCCGGCCGCGAACGGACCGCTCGAATTAATGATTTGGATGTCCGGGTATTTCTCTTTGATGGCTTTGTGGAAATACGCATAACGTTCGAAAAACGGCTCGCCGACTTCTTCGTTGCCGATGCCGATATACTCCAGGCCGAACGGCTCCGGGTGACCAAGCTTTGTCCGTATGCCTCCCCATTCGGTTGACGGGTCCCCATTGGCAAATTCGATCAAATCGAACGCGTCATCAATCCATGGCTGCAGCTCATTAATCGGAACGATTAGTTTATGGTGCGGGTTATATCCGGCCGGCAGGATCGGGATCGGCTTGGCGCCAATATCCTCGCAGAAAAGAAAGTATTCATAATAACCTAAACCGAGCGTTTGATTGTAGCTCCAATTATTCCGTCGGGCCGGTCTTTGCGCGAGATCGCCTAACGTGTTTTTCCAGCGGTACATCGAGTCTCTGTCGTCGGGGTTCAAGGAACCGTCATGGATCAAGCAGCCACCCGGAAATCGCATAAACTTGGGTTTCAGATCCGCGATCAAGGCTGCAATGTCTTCCCGCATGCCGTTCGGCCGATTGAGAAAGGTCTTTTCCGGAAAAAGGGACACCATATCGAGATAAAATTTGCCTTTTCCTTTCGTCACCATGACAAGACGGCTGCTGAAATCGGTATCGATCGCAGTAAGCTTCGCTTCATATTTCGTCCATTCGGACGATTGCACCATGATCGTTGCCTCGCCATGAACGGAGCCGTCCGTCCCTTCGATCGTTACGACAACCGGTTCGTCAAAGCTGGCTTCCCGCCGAGCATAAACCGAAAACAGATAAGTCTCGCCTCTTTTAACGGGAATGCCGCTGTTAAAGCCCAGGTTCATGATTCCGACGCCGTCGCCCTCGGATTGAATGTCGATGACAACGTAATGCGGATTGCGCGGGTTTAGAGGAAAACCGTCTTCAACGGCGATTTCCGCTTTTCCGCCGCCTCGTTCGATTTTTTCCCAGGCGGTCAAGGCATGGTATTCCGCGCGATCGATCGGATCGAATTCAAAAGAACGGTTGCGAACAAGCTCCGCATAAAGCCCGCCGTCCGCCGCATGATTCAGATCCTCGAAAAAAATGCCGAACAAGTCGCCTAGCTCCTGACCTCTATCTTGCGTATGAATAGTCAATGTCGGTTGTACGCTCTTCACGATGACATCTCCTCAATCCTTTTCATTCGATTGTATGCGCTTGTTCATCCGGCAACAATCATTTATAATGGCTAAAAACTGACCTATCGTGCTTTTTATGGGGGAGGTAAAATGATTCGTCTGTTAAGCTGCGGATATCATTTTATTCATGAGGACGGGATCACGATCGATCGTCCGGCTGGTGCCGGGAACTATGCCTTTGTTTTTTTCAAAAGCAAAGCGGAGCTGATCGTGGACGGAAAGCCGCTGGCAGCGGAAAAGAATTCCTACATCCTGTTTCGCCCCGCTACGCCCCATCTTTACCGGGAATTGAATGAGCCATTCATCAACGATTGGTTCCATTGCGACGGCGATGATATCCTGGAATTCCTCGCGCAGCTGAAGCTGCCTTTGGACACGCTTGTCAAAGCTACGGATCCGCTTCTGATTGCCGGATGCATCCGGGAAATGCAAAGCAGCAACAAACTGGGCGGCCCGCTTCATGATCGGATTATCGACTTGGATATCAGATCGCTGTTTATGAAGCTTACCAATCTAATGGAGTTAGCCGACCTGCCCGATAAAACAAGTCGATATTTCCGCCAGTTTTCCGAATTACGGAGCGAGCTGTACAGTTCGCCCCATACCCATTGGACGGTTGAGCAAATTGCTTCGCGCGTCAATTTAAGCAAATCGTATTTCCAGCATATCTATAAGGATCTGTTCGGGTGTTCGGTCGTTTCGGACATGATAAACAGCAGACTCGAATATGCCAAATATCTTTTGGGGAACAGCTCGTTATCCGTGTCGGCCATTTCGAAGATGTGCGGGTACGAGAACGACACCCACTTTATGCGTCAATTTAAGCGCTTCGCGGGCATTACGCCAAGCCATTTCAGGTCGAGACGATAAAAACAAAAACCGGACAATCCTTTGGTAAAGGATTGTGGTGTCATACTTGTCGTTGATCGCTTCCTTTTAGCCGGTTGGCGTTCAGTTTCCTCCAATCTAGCTTGAGAGCTGACATTAGATCTAAGACCTTTGATGGTTGCTGACTTTGAGAAAATGTACTTTTCCAGGGAGAAATTTCTAGAAAGCTGATTGATCAGTTTTTGTGCAAGTTGCAGTTCCTGACTATTGGATTGAATTGAGGATTCCCAGGAGGTAGGAGCGCCTTCCGGGGGATCGATTCTTAAATGGGCCGGTCCTTCAGACGGCCTGTAAAGCCGGTAACGAGATCGACTCCGAAATGGTGGGCGTTATCGATCAGACGCTCCCAGCTTGCAAGCGTGTCCCGATTATTTCCTTCACCCGTCACCGGGTTCCCAAAGATGGAGAGGCAGGAAATCGTTCATCCTTTTCCGCTAACATTTCATTAAGCCGTTTCGCCGTTTCCGGCAGGTCCATATTGCCGATGGTTTGCCAAAAGGTAAGGGTAAAGCATTCAAACCCATGCGGCAAAATTGGCGGAATAACCGTTAATGCGTCTCCACCCGCAACCAGTGTGCCAATGCGTAACTTTTGCATAGTAAAAACTCCTCGTAGGGTAAATTTTTTTAAACCAGACATCGTGATACATACCTTGGAATGTAAAAGACGATCTGTACCCGATTACCCGATCGTCTATCCGTCCTCGCGTAAGGCCTGGGGGACCCGGAATGGCAGTAACGCTACTCCCTTAATGCTTCTACGCCGACCCGGCGCAACACTTCAAGCCGGAAGGCTGTCGGCCACGCCACCAGCCATTGCGTAACTTCAAACGGATCTTTCCAGCGGGTGTGACAGAAGCCCTCGTCCTGGCTGCCCTCTGGGCGCAGCTTGCCCATAACCGTCAGGCTGCCGTCCGAAATGCCAATCGTCGCATTCGCCCATGCGGCAAGAGCTCTTTCGCGCCACATCCTGTTACCGGTGAGAGCGGCCAGCTCAAGCCAGTCCTCGACAAAAGCCAACGCGTAGGGATCAATATGATGGTGCTGTGTGGATACCGCCGTTCCACCGAACGTATCGTACCCCATGTCTCCCAGTGCTGTCCCCGCATCATACCCGACGGTATGATGCCACTGCCATGTTGCCAGATACCAGGCTGCATGCTCCGCCCATTCGAGAACCGTCCTCTTGCCGGTGACTCGGAACAGTGCAAGTCCCGCCTTAAGCAAAGGGATGGCAGACTCCTTGTCTACGCA
The DNA here is from genome assembly GCF_042655365.1 of Cohnella suwonensis. Lineage (NCBI taxonomy): Bacteria > Bacillati > Bacillota > Bacilli > Caryophanales > Paenibacillaceae > Cohnella > Cohnella suwonensis. The sequence goes on from NZ_JBHSMH010000111.1 coordinate 229,243, forward strand.
ATACGTATCTAGCGCCCCCGCCGTCGTGTAGCCGTTGTCAATTAGCTCCCTCATATAATAGCGGTAGCCAAGCTCTGCCCCGTGAAGATAAATTTCGTTACCTGTAAGCTCGTATGCCTTGACGAGAGGTGGGACGAGGAAGCAGCCGACCGTGCCCTCCGGATCATGCGGAGACCCGTCGTTCTTCCATGATTTTCCGATCCGTCCTTCCGGCGACTGCACAGATATGGCAAAATCACAAATGCCGAGTGCGGTTTCGCGGTAGATCGAACGCTCCACTCCGCACCTCAGGGCCAATTGCTCCGCCTCGAACAGGTTTAATGCTGCCGTGCCGAGGTTGCAAGCGTCCTGTACTTCCAGCTGTGCCTGCTTGAATAATAGGACGTAATCGTAGTGACAATGAATCATCCCGTTCGGCAGCCTTCCGCCAGCTGTCCAGCCGTCCAGCACGGCGAGGCCTCTATGAAGCGAATCCTCATTGCCGGAATTCAGATAATCTGCAAGCATGGAATTGGCCAGCGAGGCGTTCTGCCCGCACCAGCCGATTTCGTAATGACGAGCCTGTGCCCACTTCTCTCCGTTCCATTTTCTGCCGATTGCGAATCCCCGAAAATCCCCGTCTTCGGCCCATAGGCCATTCTTGGCATACGCCATGCCAAGCTCCCAGATACGTTTCGGATCATACCATGCCCGAACCGGGCGCTTTTGCATCCGCCAGGCCTCAGCGAGCATCATTCTCCATGACGTGCGCGGCACTGTGTAAGCATGAAGCGCCAGAAACGCACGGGCCGTAAACGTCTCCCCCGGCACAAAGTTCCTTTCCGCTTCGTATGCCTCACCGTAACGGTCGCGGTCATTGTAGGTCGCGGGCGACTCAGACTCCGGCCAGATCAGCCGATGGATGACTCGTCCTGCAACCGGCTTGAGTGAGCAGGAAAAGCCTTGCATATCCCGGGGAGGCTCACCGAATAAGGCCACGGAGATCCCGCCTCCCTCGGAGTAGGTGGCACCGGCCACTGCCGTCCGATGCCACGCATATGCCCAAGGCTGCCCATCGCGCTCCAGCCCTTTCGGCTCCAGGCCGCTGCCCCAACCGTTACCGTTGTAGGTGACGGAAGGAATCATATAATATTCAGGCTCGAAGTTGGTAGCGAAGTCCATTGAAAGCTTGCACGCCTCGGGCGATTCGCCTCGATAGGTGAACTTCCGCGTCCACTGAACCAGTCCTTCCTTTATTGGTTCGAACGTATCGGTTATTGCGAAGTGTTCATTCTCGAACGGCAAGACGTCGCCGATGGTCCACTCGCCCAGGAGGAACCTATACCCGTTGTCATTATCAAGTTGTTTCCAGTTAATTTCCGTTGTCATATCAATTTTCCTCCAATACTGGACCGAGTAATTTTAACAGTCAAGAAGCTCTTCGGTTACGTTCGTTGGATGTATAGTTTCACCCTTTATTCCCCTTCCGGCAGCAGTTCGATTTCAAACGGCTCGTCGCGGTCGCAAACAAGCACGCCGATCCTCGATCCAGCCTTTCCTTGTTCCTTCCGGGATGCGTGAAATAAAAAATGTAGGCCTGCTCTCAGATCGGTGGCAAGGATGTAAAACTTGCCGTTCTTCGCCCTCACGATCGAATGGTCTCGGACTCCCTTCTCTCCATTCTCGCTCCACAGAACGGGCCTTCCCTTGTTCACCGTCTCCCAATTGAATCCGTCCTGGCTAAGCGCAAAGTAGATTTGCTCGCCGTCGGGCGATTCCTTCTCCCGAAAATGCACGAATAAGTAGGCATCCATGACTTCATTCCGTCCTCGTTGTTTGATTGTAATCATCCTGCTTGATAGCTGATGTCGCCGAAAATCGCACGTCCCTCGCCGGTCGCGTCGAGCGCGATGCGCAGGCTTAGGAAGGAACCGAGCACATTGTTGTGGAAGCCGGACATCTCGAAGCCGTGATCCAGCTTTCGCCATTCGTCGCTGTTGACGCGGTAATATAAATCGACTTCATGGCGATCGTTCACGAGGCGAAGCGTAACCTCGCCGCAGGCAACTTCCGTATGCTCCGACTTGTAGTCGTTACGGAACGCAAAGACCCGCCTGCCGTCAAAGCCGATGCCGCACTGGAAACCCGGTTTGTAGAACAGGCTCAATCTGCCCGCCGCGCCTTCCTCGACCCGAACGGTCACGCTAGTCTCGTATGCATGATGAAACGGAATGCAAAGCAGCGGTTCGATCCGATCCGCGGGAAGCCCTTGTAGATGAAGCCGACCTCCTCCTACGGCATATTCGTTCGTCCGGTTGCCGCCGTAGAAATGCCACTGAGGAGACAGCTCGTTGGAGTTGAACCGATCGGACAGCGAGATTGCAGCGGCCGGATGCGATGAAGGATTCTCGGCTACCGTCCGCTCCCGCTCCGCGATGCGGAACCAACCGTCCTCATCCCATCGGACAGGCTCCATAAGCGTTTGCCGTCCGAGCGTAGCGTAATCCTTCTCGTAGGCGCGATAGACGACGAACCAGCGGCCGTCCGGCGTATCGACCAGCGTTCCGTGGCCTTTGGACAGCCAGCGTTCGTCGCGATGCCAAGTGCGCAGGACGGGATTGTAAGGCGAGTTCTCCCATGGCCCGTGCAGAGACTTCGCCCGCGCCGTTACGATCATATGGCTGGTCGCCGGTCCCGCGGTGCCTCCTTGCGCGCTCGTCATGTAGTAGCAGCCGTCCCGATAAGTAAACTTCGGAGACTCCAGGTAGAATCCTTCGGTCCGCCATTCCGACGGATAACGCCATCCTTCGTAGACTTGCACCAGCTGGCCGACCGTCGCTAGTCCGTCCGTTGCCAGACGAATTCGGTGGCCGCCGGATAGGAAGAGATACCGGCTGCCCTCCGCGTCGGCCGCATGCCCGGGATCGATAAGACCGACGTTCAGGTCGACGGGTTCGCTCCATGGACCGGCCGGCGATTCCGCGGTGACGACCCAATTGGTCGGGCCCGCCGGAAAGTAAATATAGTAGAGGCCCTTATAGAAAATAAGCTCCGGGGCCTGGATATTGCCGATGTGCCGATGAATCGCGTATCCGACCCGCTCCCAGGACAGCAGATCCCGGGAATGCCAAATAAGCAGCCCGGGCGTGTAGTCGAACGAGGAATGGGTCATGTAATAGTCCTGACCCACTCGGATGATCGAAGGATCGGGATAATCGCCGGGCAAGATCAGAATCGGTTCGCCTGCATCAAACACTCCGAATCACTCCGCTCTCAAATTCAATTCATTCTGCTCGTTCCGATCACAAACAAGAACGCCGTTCTTGACGTCGAGGCGAGCCGCCTGAATGGATGACCGCCGCTGCTCGTAACCCGTCTTGCCCTCGGCGTCGGCCGATGCCCGTCCTGGGTGCGTGAAGTAGAAGATGTAGGCTTCGTCGCCCGACACGACGACGTCCGCGTGATAGCCGAAACCACCGTCGTCTTCGCGATCGCCGGAGACATCCAGAATAAGACCGTTGCGCTCCCATCGATCCAGATCGTCGGACCGGTAGACGCCCTGTCCTCGCCATTCGTCGATGATCATCCAGTAGCTCCCTTTGAAGGCGAAGACGTTCGGTCCCTCATGGGCTCGGTGAGTAAGGACCGGACCGATGGATTCCCAACGGTACAAGTCTTCGCTATCGGCCGCGTAAGTGACCGAGCCGTTGGCTTCGTCCTTGTACCACATCCGGAACCCGCCGCCCGGCTTTTCGTGGACGCAAGCGTCGATCACTCTGTCCGAGCCGAGCTTCAGCGGCCCCTGCAGCTTCCATTCGAGCAGATCCGCGCTCGAATAATGTAGAATCGTTCGCGATCCGACCCATTCGGTCTGTACGCCCTGAATATAGCTGACGTACATATGATAAATCCCGTCATGCCAGAAAATCTCGGGAGCCCAGAACGTATTGCGTCCCCACTCGAAGTCAAGCCCCGGCAGCGTGCCGCGGTACGACCAGTTCTTGCCTCCGTCCGAAGATACGGCGACTCCGAGATCGGAGCCGTGAACCCAAGCGACCCCCGGACCTTCCGCAAGCGCCCGGCGGCTCGTATACACCATCCACCACTCCCGTGCAGCTCTATTATAGATTATCGTCGGATCGGTTGCTCCGTCATTTATCGGATCTCTGAACAAGGGTACATTCATTCCCATCCATCCTCTCGATTCGAATAGAAGAAGGGATGCTCAGCGATATCGGCTGAACATCCCCATTTGTTAGTCTGCTCTTATTGGATGCCTTGCTCCTTCGCCTTCGCGGTCACTTCGTTGATCGCGTCTTGGAGACCCTTCTTGTCGAATTCTTTGAGCGTGGCCTCCCACATCTTGGCCGGGTCGTCTTTGCCCATAACGACTTTGGCGATCTCGTCGTTGAGCGTCGTGAATACCGCTCCGAACTTATCCTTCGCAGGCGTCGACATGAGCATGACGTCGAAATTGGTCGGCGTCGGCGTATCTTCCTGTTTGAATTTGTTAAACGTCGAGATGTCCAGCTTCTGCCAAGCCGCAACATCGGGATTCACGTCTAACACCTGCTTGCCCGCCTTGTAGAAGGCACCTTGCCAATTCGCAAGCACGGCGAGCACGTTCGTGATCGGATACTTCGTGGTAAGAGACTCGCCTTCCTTAAGCAGCGATACCGCTTTATCTCCGTCAATCTTGTAGTCGACGCCCAGGATGCCGTTCTTGGTTAGGGCGGAATATTCTTCGGAATCCATATAATCGATCAATTGAAGCGCCCTCTTGTAAGTGCTGTCGTCCATCTTGTTACTGAAGTACGTCTCCGACCAATACGGCGTCTCGACGAAGGTGTACCGCTTGCCGTCCGCGGCCGGCCAGATGTTCATGACGCCGACGACATCGGCGGGCGCTTTGCCGTTCGCTTTTTTGAAGGCATCGGAATTGGCTTGGATGCTTATGGGGCCGCCTAACGAAATGAAGGATTGGCCGTTGACGAATTTAACAAAGCCGTCTCCGTCCTTTTGAATGGCAAAGTCTTTATCGAGCAGGCCATCTTGATACAGCTTTCTCAGTTGCTGCAAGCCTTCGTTGATTTTCGGCGAAGCGTACGCCGGAATCCACTTCCCGTCCTCGTTCACCCAGTTCTTCGGGTTGGCCATCTGCGGGAAGGTTCCCAGGAACAGCGTGGTCAAGTACCCTTTGCCGTTCAGCGCGACGCCGGCGGCGTTCGGATGCAGCTTCAGGACGGCCTTGATCATGTCCACGAACTCGGTAAAGCTCTGCGGTTCGGTCGTGTAGCCAGCCTCCGCCGCCCAGTCCTTGCGGTACAGAATCGGGCGATCCATAATCCAATCGCTGGAGTCGTCGTACGTCATCCGGGGAACCATGTAGAACTTGCCGTCCACTTTAAGCGGCTGAACCGACGGAAGGTCCAAGTATCTCTTGATGTTCGGATAGTCGCTCAAATCGTCCGGAAGCGGCTTAATGATGCCTTGTCTAGCCCAGGAAGCATAGAGAGCTGGATTGTCCAACGCGATGACGTTCGGGAAAATATCCGGCAGTTGGCCCGAGGCCGCCCAAACCTTCGCTTTCTCTTGCCAGTCGTTCCAGGTCACCTGCACCGGTTCGATCTTCACGTTCAGCTTCTTCTCCATATCGTTGAAGACGGTGTCGTCTTTGGCGCCGGCCGCGTTGAAGCCGTCTTGAATGCCCATGAACGAGACTTTGAGATTGACGGTCTTCTCATTCGCGGTCTCTCCTCCCGCGGCGGAAGAAGCCGCGCCGGAAGCGCCCTGCGAATTGGCCGGCGATGCCGTCCCTTTGTCGGTATTGCCGCCGCAGCCGGCCAGCATGGATACGGCAAGCAAAGACGCTAGCGTCGTTGCGGTCGAAACTCTGATTCTTTTCATTCCGAATTCGCCCCTTATGTCGATTTAATTATAATAATAGCTTATCGCTAGTATTATCAGCCTTTGATCGAACCGATCATGATGCCTTTCGCGAAAAATTTCTGAATAAACGGATACACGAGAATGATCGGAACGGCGGAGATGACGATCATCGCGGATCGAACCGAATCGCCGTATACGTTCTGCATGGACTTGGCTAGCTGCAGACCGACGGAGTTGTTGATGATCTGGCTCAAGTTGGTCAATGCGTTGCGAAGGACCAATTGAAGAGGATACATATCGGCATCGTTAATAAACAACGTCGGCAACCACCATTCGTTCCACTTGTCCACCGCGTAGAACAAGACCATGGTCGCCAATATCGGCATGGAGACAGGAACCACGATCCGGATCAGAACGACGATATCGTTCGCGCCGTCGATCTTCGCCGATTCTTCGAGGGAAGCCGGAATCGTATTGAAGAAGTTCTTCATCAAGATGAGATAGAAGGTGTTGACCGCCAGCGGAACGATCATGACCAGCATGCTGTTCTGCATATGCAGCTTCTGTACGGTCAAGAAGTAAGGGATCAAGCCTCCCGAGAAGAACATGGTGAAAATGATGGCGTTAAACATCAAATTCCTTCCCGGCATCGTCTTCTTCGACAAGGCGTACGCGCCTGCCGTCGATACCGCCAAGCTTAGCGCGGTACCTGCCACCGTCACGATAATCGAGACGATCAGACCTTTCACGACTTTCCCGTCCACGTATAGGTAATAATAAGCGGAGACGTCGAACTTCGACGGATACAGGAACACTTTCGAAGAACCCGCGTCAATAACGGTCGAGAACGATAACATGACGGTTTGGTAGAAGGGAAACAGCGTGATAAGAGCGATTATGCCCAGAAAAAACGTAATAATCGCATTCGGAACGTCGATTTTCTTCTTATGCATTAAAGCCCCTCCTCCTTGCCGATCGTTCTGACCAGATAGTTCGCCCCGAAAAGAAGCCCGAAATTAATGATGGATTTGAGCAAGCCGACCGTCGTCGAGAAGCCGAATCCGGTCGCGTCCGTAAACGCGCTGCGATAAACGAAGGTGTCGAGAATGTCCGAACTCTTATACACGGCCGCATTGTACAAGTTGAAGATCTGATCGAAGCCGCCGTTCATGACGTTGCCGACGGCTAGAATGAACAGGACGGCCGCCGTCGACTTGACGATGGGCCACGTAATCGCTTTCATTTGTTGAAAACGATTCGCTCCGTCCACGGATGCGGCTTCGTATAGCTCCGGATTGATCCCCGCTATCGCCGCCAAGTAAAGAATGCAAGACCATCCGGCCTCCTTCCATATGTTCGAGAGGAAGAGAATCGCCGTAAAGCTCGGGCCGTCCGTTAATGCCGATCTCTTCTCCAACCCGAGCGAGGTCAGGATTTGATTGTAGAGTCCTTGATCGTTGAAGATTCCGAGGATGATCCCGCTGATGACGACCCAGCTAATAAAGTGCGGGAAGGTAAAGATGGTTTGGAAGAAACGCTTCATCTTCCCTCGCGAGATCTCGTTCAACATGAGCGCCAGCACGATGGGGACGGGAAACTCAAACAACAATCTCCCCAAGCTGATCAGGACCGTATTGCGGAAAGCGTTCATGAAGTCCGGATTCGCCCATACTTGCGTGAAATTGTCGAAATGGTTCCACGGACTGCCGAGTATCCCTTTCGAGTAATCGAACTCTTTGAAAGCGAGTACAATTCCGTACATCGGAACGTAAGAGAACACGATGTAATAGATAAGGAGAGGCGCAACAAGAATATACAAATACTTGTGCTTGGCGATCTCCCTCCGCATTCGGCTGCTCAAATCGCGAGAGGGTACCGCTCCGGTTCGAGCTAAATGAGCTTGTTTTTCCATCGTTTCGTCCACCTCTATCTCTATCGTTGCATAGTTACATGATAAAGAAGAAACGAATGAAAGGGCATTCATTACGCTTAGATGTTTATGGACAATATTCATGAATGTAAGCGCTGTTATTTGCATGATTCATCGAACATCACCTAACTGGAATCCATGAAAAACCTACACAATTCGCTATTTTTCGACAAAAAAAGCCGAAGGTCGTATTCGACCTGCGGCATTTCTTGAATCGGACCGTTCTTGTTTGATTATTGACGGTTCCGGTATAGACGAGGACTTGTCCCCGTCAGCTTCTTGAATACCCGGCTAAAATAGAAGTAATCCTCGTAGCCGGCCTTCTCCGCGATCTCGGCGATCGAAAGATCCGTTTGTCTTAACAGTTCGCAAGCATGCTGAACGCGGAGCGTCGTTACGTATTCCGTAAACGTCAAGCCGACTTCTTTCTTGAACAGTTGGCTGAAATAGTTGGGATTAATGCTGAATTTCGCCGAGATGTCATGAATGGAGACATCTTCTTGGAAATGCATTTTGATATAATCCTGAATGGGTCCGATGAGCCGGTTCTTCGTAAGAGCGTGGGTCGCTTCGCGACCAAGTCCGCGCAGGAGCTCGTCCAGCATCTCTTGCGCGTCTCCGAACGTTCGGGCCAACTTGTCGTACGTAAATATCGTTTCTTCCTGTTGGACGCGATTATAGATGATCAGCGCATCCTTAATCGTTAACCGTCCGTCTGAGAACAAAGCGCGAACCTGCTCCAATAACGTCCGAAGCTTCGCCCGATCTTGACTCGCGACGGCCTCGTTCAGTTGTATCGTCAATTCCGGGCTCGAAGGTTCGGCGTCCGCGTCCGTCAACAGGCCTTCCCGGCCTGTAACGAAATAACGGTATGCCCTTTCTTCGGCGGACTCGATCGCTTCTTTGATCTGCCCCAAGCCGCGGAACGGATCGCTCGCGCCGATGCCCTTGATCGTTTCGCCTTCCGTTCCATTCCGGAGAGCGTCCGTTAAGCTCATCTCGCGGATCAAATACGCCGTCTTGCCGTAACCGATGCGCAGGCTAACCGCGTTCTTCCATCCTTCCGGGGCTTGCTTGCTTTTCCCCAGAACGACGACGGCAAGATAAGGATCACCGGACCCCAAATCGACGCCTCTCGCGAGCAGGGCTGTGCGCAACTCTTCTATCGACGACTCGCCGTCCTCCAGCATATCTAACAGCTCCGCGTCGAGAGAGGGCTGCCGGTTCTTAAGGAGGGTTCGCGCTTTCTTCAGGTACGAGGCGATCTCTTCGTCGTCGAAGGGCTTCAAGCAGTAACCGAACGCGCCGTAGTGGATCGCTTTTTGAGCCAATGCGAACTCGGCATACCCGCTAATGATGACGAATAAAGCTTGGTTGGCAGCGTTTTTCAAATTTCGGATCAGCTCCAGACCGCCAATGCCGGGCATGCGAATGTCCGTAAACACGAGATCCGGCTTCAGCCTGCTAATCTCTTCGAAGGCCTCCGTTCCGCTTAAGGCGTGTCCCGCGATCTCGAAGCCGTATTCTTCCCACCGCATGCTCGCGATCAGACTCTTGATGACGAGCAGCTCGTCGTCCACGATAAATACTTTATACAATGGGCTCACCTACTCCAAATAAGGAATCGTCATGATGATCTCCGTTCCCTTGCCCGTCTCGCCGGCTATGCGAACGCCGTATTCGTCTCCGTAATTCAACCGCAGACGGTTGTGCACGTTAACCAATCCGACGCTATTCGAGCGTTTGCCCGGAATCGCTTCCTCCTCCGGCTTTGACGACAAATACTGTTCGATACGCTTCCGATCCTGCTCCGAGATTCCGACGCCGTCATCCATAACGGATAAGATAATCAGATTGTCCGAACGATGGCCGCGCAGCGCCAGATTTCCCTTTTCCAGTTTGGGCTCGATACCGTGGAAAATCGCGTTTTCGACGATCGGCTGCAGGATCATCTTCGGAATTTTGCATTCCATCAGTTCATCGGGGATTCGGTATTCCACTTCTAGCCGATCCTCGAAGCGGATCTTCTGCAAATAGATGTAGTTCTGAACGACCGTCAACTCTTCCCGCAGCGTGACGACGTCCGCCGCCCTGATGCTGTAACGGAATACGAGACCTAACGCTTTGGACATGTTAAAGATGCGCTCCGACTTCTCCTCGGCGGCGATCCCTTTGAACGACTCCAGCGTGTTGTAGAGGAAGTGCGGATTGATCTGGCTTTGCAAATAAGCGATCTCCGATTGCTTCTTCGCGAGTTCCGATTCATACAATCTTCTGTTGCTCTCCAGCAGCCGATGCGTCAAATCGTCGACTTCATCCAGCATGCCGTTGAAATTTTCCGCGACAACGATAATTTCGGCATACCCCTGCAGACGGATCCGTTTCTTCAGATTGTTTAGTTTGCCCAGCTTGATCTCGTTCATTAAGCGCATGAACTTCTTCAGCGGTTGAGTGATATTGTTGATTACCAGTCCAAATGGCAACGACAACACCAACAACGATAAGAACAATATGATAAAAGCCTGACGGCGAATGTCGTTGATTCCGCTTAGAAGCTCGCTTTGAGGCAGCTTGATCGTGATCTTCCCGGCGATGTCGGGGATCTCGCCTTGCTGAACGATATACGGAGAGTCGTTACCGGATTGCTCGGCTTCCACGTAGGACTGGCCTGGAGAGACGGCATCGTCGTTGGTGAACATTACGTTGCCGTCGCGATCCGAAATATAGATTTTGCTGCCGCTTGCCCATAGCATTCGGTCGGTGTCGCCAAGCAGGGCGCTCGGATCCAACGCGATCATAAGCGTGCCGATCTCGCCGGTGTTCTCGAAGTTGGTGGTCGAATAGATCTGCGAACCCGCGATAATGACTTTCTTATGCTCGGTGTTGATATTAAAGACCAAGTCCTTCAAACCGGTAAAGTGGTAGAGCTGCTTCTTTGGAATCTCGTCGATAATCGGGTACATATTCGATATATAGCCGTTGATATTAAAGTTGGACCCGGCCTTGCTAATGAGAGCAATGTCCACGATGCCGTCCTTCATGCCGATCATATCGGAAATATAGCTTTTCAATTGCGCGTATTCCGTTAATCGCTTAATCGGATCGGTCTCGTTCAAATAAGTTTGAACGATTGATGAATTATAGGAGATATTCTGAACCAGCCTCTTCACGACGTCGGTATTGGAGGAGATCGTCTGGTTCATCTGCGCGATCATCTCCGTGAAATAATCGTTGTTCTTCTTCTCTACGACCTTGGCCGCTTTGTGGTAGTTGACGAAGATGATAATAATGATAGCGATTACAATAAAGGAAGCGAGCAAAGACAACTGAATCCTAATGGGCGTTTCCTTCAGTAATTTCAAATGATCACGACCTTATGCGAGCCTAAGTACATCTTCTTATTATTGTAATCGGATTCGATCCGTATTCGTATGGATTATTCTCATTCGGATCCTGGTATTATCTAACTATTGTCCATGTAGGAATAGCCCGAAAAACGCGCCCGGATGGGCGCGTTCCAAGTTAGATTTTGCGTTCGTGATTTACCGTGATGACGACATTTCCCTTTTTATGCCCTTTATCTACATACCGATGAGCTTCGGGTATTTGCTCCAGCGGATAACGCCGATCGATGACCGGTTTTATTTTTCCCGTCTCGATAAGCTCTTTCAGCAAAATTAAATCTTCGACAAGTTCCTTTGCGATCCCCTGCCCGTCAACGGTCACGAACGTTCCGTTCGGCGTCAGCGCCTTCTTGTAATCGGATTTCGAGATTTTCCCGACCGCATCGAAGATGATATCGTAACGCTCATCTCTGTTCGTAAAATCCTCTTTCGTGTAATCGATGACCTTATCGGCTCCGAGAGATTTCACCAATTCGATATTCGCGGCGCTGCATACCCCGGTAACGTGCGCCCCGAAATACTTGGCAAGCTGTACCGCGGATGTCCCTACCGCCCCGGAAGCCCCATAGATCAGAACGCTTTGACCGCTCCGGATTTTCCCTTTCCGAAAAAAATGCAAGGCTGTCGTTCCGCCAAAAGGGACTGCCGCGGCTTCCTCGTAGGTGGCATTCGCCGGTTTTAAGGCCATGATTCCGTTTTCGGGTAGACAAGCGTACTCGGCATACGCGCCGAAACGCATCCCGCTTAACGCATACACCTGATCGCCTTTCTTGAATCGCGTCACCTTATCTCCCGTTGCTACGATTTCTCCGGATAGCTCCACGCCAAGAATCGGTTTTCTAGGTTTGGTCAGACCTAGAAATAGTCGCATCGGGATCCAGTACAGGAGAGGACTATTGAAGCTTCGAACTCTGCAATCCCCCGACGTTACGGTTGTCGCATGAACTTTTATTAACACTTCATGGGCCTTGGGAACAGGCTTCGCTACCTCTTTGAGCTCCAGAACATCCGGCGGTCCGTACTTCGTGCAGACGATCGCTTTCATGGGATTCCTCCAAACCTCCATTTGCGATTAGTTTATCTTCCTTATTCATTTTTCGCCAACTCTTTACGAATGGCGGCATCCGCTTTATCTTTAATGGCTCGAATCGTATCGTCTAACGAACGTTGGCCCGTGAGGTAATGATCGCTTTCCGATAATATAATATTGCTGTACTCGGTTGCGGCAGGCCCTATGTTTTTTTCCTGAATAAAACCTAGATTGTTATCAAAGAACGCCTCGGATAATTCGTCCACGGTAACGCTGCCTCCGGAAGCGTCCGCAATTTCTTTAAGCGCCTCTTTTTGGGCAACCCGATCCGTAAATGCGGGTATGACTCCTTCCATTTTAGCCGAATTTTCCGCCCTGAATTTCACATATTCCAGAGCCTCTTTGGGATGAGCCGAATTCTTATTCACGGCGTATGTGAAAGTAACGCCGAAATTGTTCATTCCCTTCCCGTCCGTTGGAATTTGGGTTACGCCCCACTTCCAATCCTTCGGGTAATCTTTCTCGTTCGTCAGCAGTGCCGTATACCAGGTGCCGATAAGATGCATCCCGTATTTCCCGGACATAAACCCGTCCCATGGCAACTTATTCGTTTTGAATTGTTGCCAGTTAGGTTGAATCTTATGGACATCCCCTAAATCGCCGAATAATTTCAAGCTTTCCTTGAAAAGCGGATCGTCGTAATTCGATGTTCCATCGGCCTTGTAAGCAGAAACGTTATGTTGTTTGGCGAGCATAAATAAGTAGATATCGTAATCCAGCATATACGATCCGTAGATTCCTTTTGCAGGATCGGTAAGTTTTTTTGCCGTTTCAATGTATTGCTGCCATGTCCATTCCGAAGGCGGATAAGGAACGCCCGCGTCATCGAATATTTTTTTGTTATAAAATATGGCCCACGTAGACACTTGTTTAGGCAAAGAATAAATCATTCCGTCATACTTTGTTAAATATGGGCCAAATCTTTTATCCGCGTCGTATTGATCCGATTTCAACAAATCGTTAAACGGTAGCAAATAATTTTTATTTACATATTTATCGAGGATTAACGGTTGAATCAAAGGGATGACATCAACGGTACCGCCGGAAGCAAGATCCAAATCGATTTTCTTGTACATATCGTTGCCGGCGCCGGGAACCATTTCCGACTCTACATGAATTCCAGTCTCGGCTGTAAACGCTTCATTAATTTTCTTGTAAAACTCTTTATCCGAATAGTCCGTACCTAAATAAACTTTAATTGTGACTTGCGGCTTATCGGCGCCTGATGTGCTTACTGCTTCGATTGAAGACCTGTTCGCCGTAGAACAAGCGGTTACGAGCAGCAACAGTACAATCATTGTCACTATTTTATATGAGTTGAATTCATGTTTATTTCTCATCTCTTATCCTCCAACAGCTTTTGTCGTTTTATTTACATCGATGTTGTAATCATGTAATACTAATGATAGATTCTTCTGTTCACGGATATAGGGAGGAACCTTCGATTAGAATCAGATTTGGCGTACGGGGAAAGCTATTTTTGATCTTTTCGTTGTTGACATTGCTGCTTATCAGCATATCATTTACCTTTTTTTACTACTATATCTCTCAACGTTTGGAGAAACAAGCCATTGAAAACATGGAAGAATTAACGCTAAAAATATCGAAACAAGCCGCGTTGATCTACAGCCAGTTGAATCATACGTCATTTCAAATCATCAATACTTCCGAATTACATGTTACGATGCAAAAAGCCGGCGAATCCAAGGAAAAAGTGAACTACTTCGCACGCCATACCGATGCCGAACGGCTGGTAAAGAACTACTTATCCATCTATAAAAGTCCGGGTCTGAATCTGTCGAGGATCAGTATCTATAATAATCGCGGCGATTATGTAAGTTTGGGAGAGTTACGGGAAAATACGGATACGATCCGTTCCTACTTGCTAAGCGATAAATTCAACTCTTTATATACTCATTTTACTGAAAACGACAACATTAACTTTATCAGTCCTCATAAAGATCCCTATTACACGGATGAAAATGAAGAGATGGTCTCTTTTTATCGCGTATTGCGCAATGAGGTTGAAACATTCGGCTTGATCGAATTTCAGCAGACCGTTTCGAAATTCGAAGAGACATTGGGATTGCCGTATACCGGAAAAACGGAGGTGATCTTATTCGATAAGAATGGACAGCCTGTATACATGGGTCGGACATCATCAGGCGCGGCAAATCCATACGTGACGTTAAAGCAATTGCTTGGAACCGAAGTCTTAGACGAATCTGCCGTGTCAAACCCCGAATCTATCATCGGATCCGATCATATTTTAACCTTTATACGAACCCCTTCAAACCCATGGACTGTTGTCCTTGTCATACCAAAGTCCGATATTCTTTCGTCTATTAAATTAGTAGGCAGACTTATTGTCATCGTAAGCATTTCTTTCATCATCCTTACTCTCATCATGAATTTTGTGATAGCCAAACAATTTACAAAAAAGATACGCAGGACGGTCGACATGATTCGACAGGTTCGATTGGACAATTTAACGATACCGTTGGATAAAACGGATGATGAAATGGTTCAGATACATAATGCCTTCAATAGTATATTCGAACGCCTAAAAATTTCGATGGAAATCGAAGTACACGCGCGTTCACGCGAAACGAAGGCACGTCTATATACGCTGGAATCGCAAGTCAATCCGCATTTTCTGTACAATGTTCTGTCGGTCATTGGATCGGTCGGAGAGGAAGCCGGCGTAGATAAGGTGGCTGAATTATGCGAAAAACTAGGTTCGATGTTCAGATATACGTTGCAAAATCCGGACAAAGAAGTAACGATTCGCGATGAAATGACGTATTCACGGCTCTATCTGGAACTAATGAAGGTCAGGTACGAAGATCACTTGAAATACCGGGTGGAGATAGAGGAAGCCATACTTTTCCATAAAGTACCTCGCCTCATCTTCCAGCCAATCATCGAAAATTGTTTTCATCATGCATTTCAAACATGCCATCCGCCGTGGGAAATCCACGTATCCATTAAGCAAACTCCCGAATATTGTTGGTTGTTCGAAGTGAAGGATTGGGGAGATGGCTTCGATCCGAAGGTGATTGCCAAACTCCAATTATCAAATGACCACTTTGATTTTTCGGGCAGCGACAATATAAGCAATACCGAAGAAACGTCCGAAAATGATGGCGGCGTAGGTCTTATCAATACGATAATGCGCATGAAGCTGACTTATGGCGATTTGGTTTTTTATGAAATTAGCCCAAACCATCCGAAAGGGTCAATCGTTCGTATCGGAGTAAAGAAGGACCTTCCCTAGCAAGCTGCCGAACGATGCCGTACTCATTCGCCTCCGGTTCCGTCCACTCGGAACGCCCTAGTTTGGTTCGATCAGCTTTAGTCCACAGAAAACAATAACGCAACCCTTATCGGGTCGCGTTATTGTTTATTTGGGCGGACCCTACGACTGCATGCAATAGACGAAGCAACTATGTTGTATACTCCATGCTTTTCTGAATTCTCGATTGTTTCGGCTTCTGTCCCGAGTAATTGAGGATTAAACACGCCAATGCGAATATGGCCATAAAAGCAAATCCTAAATTGTATTGGCCGGTCGAATCCATGACGATACCGAGCACGATCGGCGGGAAAAATCCGCCAATGCCTCCTGCGGCGCCAACAATTCCCGTAACCGTCCCCGTATTGCCGGAAGAAACTTCAGGCACCATTTTGAACACGGCTCCATTGCCTAATCCAAGTAGCAAGGAAAGCAACAAGCATATGATGCTAAAATGAACAAAATGATCAAGCGTTACAGACAAAACAAACGAAGCAACCAATATACCGAAGAATACAATGTTTAATACTTTCTTACTGCCGTATCGGTCTGCCAAGTATCCGCCGGCTGGCCGAATCAACGTAGCGGCTAAAACAAAACCCGCTGTCCTCAGCCCCGCATCTAAAGCTTCTAGCTGAAACAAATCTTTAAGAAGAGTAGGCAAGTAAACGCTAAAGGCAACAAATCCGCCAAAGGTCAGAAAATAATAGATGGACAAGTGCCAAGTCGCCTTATATTTCAAAACGGACAACGATTGTTTCAAGGTCTTGGGTTCGGCTGGCTTCGGCGGATCCTTAGTAAAGATTTGGAACACCCCTGCCATAATCGCTATTCCAATGGCCAGGCCAAAAAACACCCAAGAAATGCCGAGCGACTTTGAAATGGACGGAATCAGAAAATTCGCTCCTGCGCTACCCAAATTGCCAAGTCCCGCTATACCCAATATGAATCCCTGGCGTTCCGGCGGATACCATCTGGATACAAAAGCTATTGAAATAGCAAATGCGGTGCCAGCCATGCCGACAAAAAGGGCGCAAACCAACATCCATGCATATGAATCAGCGAATCCGGCCGCAACCAACGGCAGGATCAAGAACAGCATCGTGAGCGTAAACACTTTCTTGCCGCCAAAACGATCAGTTAGAATGCCCATCGGAATCCGCATGATCGATCCAAGCAAAACGGGAGTTGCAACCAGAATGCTCTTCTCAAGCGTACTCAGGTTGAACAATTCCTGAATCTGCCCGGCAATTGGCGGAAATACCGACCAGATCATGAATGAAACGGTCATCGCGACGGTTGAAAAGACAAGAGCTTTAGTTGGATTCATTGTCATGATGTGCTAAACATCCTTTCTTTTTTTCCGCATGCCTTAGACAATAGATAAAAGTAGATCTACCCTTTTGAGTAATATATTCTTACACGTTATCGCATTTCAACAAATTTATCAATAAATAGTGTAATGTAATTTAACAATTTTTTAAACGTTCAAATGAAATTTAAACAAAAATGCAAAATGGCGGTATATGATGTCATTAAGCATGCCGCAATTTTTCGGGTCGCCCCCCATTCCGAGTTTCCCTCTCCTTTGGCAATTCACCAAATAAAAAAATCCACGATTCGTGATCGTGGATGAATGGGTTTATGGGTCTTTGATATCAGTCCATCATTCCAAGCGTTTGCAGCGTTCTTACTAGTACGATCGCCGCCTGCGCGCGTGTTGTCCCACTCTTCGGACTGAATTCCGTTGTTCCGGTTCCGGTCATGATTTTAAGGTCAACCATTAGGCGAACGTCCTCCAAATAAGCTGGGTCCACGCTTCCGATATCCTTGTAGCGATCTAAGCCGACAACTTCCTTTGTGATCGGCAGTTTCTCGAGTGCGATGACGGCTGCCAGCATGCTCGCCATTTCCTCGCGGGTCAGCGGTTGATCGGGCTTGAAGCTATTGCCGCTTGCAAAGCCCAGTAGTCCAAGCTCCTCTGCTTTGGCCACAGCATCGTAATACCATACGCCGGGCTTCACGTCGTCATACGGCGCGGTGCTGCCGCTCGATGTGTCGCGTCCTAGCGCCCGGACTAGCATAGCCGTGAATTCCGCCCTCGTCACGGATTGGTTCGGCGCATACTTCCCGCCGCCGACGCCTTCGGCCAATCCTTTTGCCGCGGCAAGCTGAACGATCGATTGGCCCCAGTGCTTAAACATATCGGAAAAACTCACGGTATTTTCTGCCACGACGTACACGCTGTTTGAATAGGAGCTAATCATCATATACCATACGCCGTCAATCTGCTCCTTACGGGCGGCGACAAACTCGAACTTCTTCGTCGTTTCGTTATAGCGGAACGCGCCCCATTGCGAAGGCATGTTCGCCATGCTCTTCGGCATCGGAATCACTCTTGTCAGCGCCTTGCTAAACTTGTCAGCCTTGAAGCTGATATCCTCTATTTTGAGATTGTTTGTAGCAAGCAAGTCCTGAAGCCCCGGAATGAGCGACGCCAGATTGACCGGCGCTTGATAGCTG
This sequence comes from Cohnella suwonensis, assembly GCF_042655365.1. Lineage (NCBI taxonomy): Bacteria > Bacillati > Bacillota > Bacilli > Caryophanales > Paenibacillaceae > Cohnella > Cohnella suwonensis. The sequence goes on from NZ_JBHSMH010000111.1 coordinate 247,353, forward strand.
CCGTAAGGCGTTTTAATCTCAATGAAGAAAGTGGCGTTTTTACCCTCAAAGCTGGATAAAAAGCTGGCCGGTATGCTGACATAGGTCACGCCGTCCTTTGGTGTAACTACAAGCGTAACAGACGACTTCGTGGTGTCGATGGTAGCCGGGTCAAGGCTTATGCCATTTTGGTCGATAGTTGGCTTGGGAATGGCAGGCGTTGTTATTGTCGGCGCTGCCGGAGCCGGATTAACACCAGCTCATACGCCAACAACGAAGTGGAACAAGATCGAATTTGGAATCTGACGATCGACCGGATCAGTGAACATCAAGGCTAAATATTCACTATTGATTAGCGCTATTTATTCATCGCGTAATGAAGCACGACGTTTCCGGACTCAAACGTTCTCGCCTCTACCGGAGCAAGGGCAAACTGCTTCACGTGCTGAAACAAAGGTTTCCCTTCTCCCGCCACGACCGGACTGACGATGAAGATGTACTCATCAATCAAATCTTTCTCCGCAAGCTGCTGTACAATTGACCCGCTTCCCAGCAGAAGGATGTCGGAGTCAGAGTCTCGTTTTACTCGTTGCACGTCTTCGATCAGATTGCCGCTATAAAAATGTGTATTTTCCCATTCTGATTGTTTGATCGTGCGGGAGAACACGATTTTGGTCATGTCGTTCAGCTCTTTGGCTATTTCCTTCAAATGATGAGGCGCATCGGCATCATGAAGGACCGACATCCAGTAGCGTTCAAATCCTCGGAAAGTCGTTCCTCCCAGAATAAGCGTATTCATTTTCCCGCCCATCGCATGTGCCGCTTGGTCAACCTCCGGGTCGTGGATAAACCAATCCATCCCGAAAGTCGCTTCATTCCGGCTGGCAAAATAACCGTCGATCGATATACGGTTCAACATCTTAATCTTGTTCATCGCTTATCACTCCTTGGTATGATCTTACCCGGAATGGCGATAAATAAATTGTACAAAACCGTCCTTTTTCTACAAGTACGAGGACCCTGCCAAATCGCTATGGAACTCACTAACTTTCATCGCAATATGTTTGGGGCTTACCCACGAGAACAACTTCATATCGCGTATAAAATGGGACTGATCGTAATAGTTCAGCGTATAGGCGACATCGGACAATCTTTCGCACTTCCCTGAGTGCATCATCCGCAATGCTTCGTTAACGCGTCTTACTCTAATGAACAGATTCGGCGGCATGCCTACGACGCGGGCGAAGCGTTTCTGGAATTGCCGCTCCGAAATATGAAATTCAACGATCAGTTCATGCACTGAAATACTTGCGATATGGTCGCGAATGTAATCCAGCGTCGACTCGATGAGCTCGTCCCGCTTATTTGTCCGTTTTACAGCTGCCATTAAGAAGCGGTTGAGCAATTCTACCCGTTCGTCAACCGAGCTCGCGGACAGAAGCTGCTTCTCTAGTTCCACCGCGTCGAATCGATCCGGAGTCAGGAGGCCTTGGTTGTGGACAGCCGAGTCCCAGCCGAACAAGCTATATAAACCATGGGGTTTAAACACGATTTGGATCGTCGTATAGGGTAATCCTCGGAAACGCATGATGCTCGGTTCCGAACCTTGTCCATGCAGAAACAGAAAGGGAATATGAGAGGATTGCGCGGAGCGGATCGCAATGCTTTCGATCGCCGCGTTGTTATCGGAAGCAAGCTGGAAGACGATACCGGGATAGCCGCTCGGACAAACCTTTACCTCGAGCGACCGATCTCCTGAGTAATCGGCGATCCGAAGGCATTCGATATCCCGGCTTAATGCCGCGGGAGGAGGCAAAACGTTAAAGTGAATTGTTGTCATATTCTTATTTTACAGCAAAAGACCACTGAAGAACTTATCGTTCTTCAGTGGTCTCCAACTATACATATCTGGCATTAGGATGATCTTCGCTTACTTGCTCATATGCGCCAGCATATTCAGCAAAACCGTTACAGCCTCTGCTCTTGTCGCATGGCCTGATGGGGCGAATTTATTGCTGCCTTTGCCCTGCACGATACCTGCTTGCTTCACGTAAGATACGCTGGCTTTCGCCCACGCCGGGATATCGTTGTCGTCCGCGAAGCCAGTAACGGTATCCTCGCCTGCAGAATAACCCAAAGCTTTCGCGATCATCGCTACCATCTCTGCGCGAGTAATGACTGCATCTGGACGGAAGCTACCGTCTTCATAACCTTTAATAATGCCTAATTGTACCGCTTGCGCGACGGCTTTCTGCGCCCAAGCTCCTATCTTCGCTGAATCGTTGAAAGTAAGAGCCGCTTCTTCACTTTTCGGTTTCAACGCGTTCATCAGCATGACCGCAAATTCAGCGCGCGTTACGGTTTTCTCAGGCTTGAACGTGCCGTCAAGATAACCATTGACGATTCCACTGCTAACCGCTTGATTGATGTTCGCCTCAGACCAGTGTCCAGCGATGTCGTTGAAGTTAATCGTCGGTTTCGTGTCTGATGTTGGCACAGTTGCCTCTTTACCTACAGCGAATACCGCATATTTCGTAAAATGGTCTACCTCTACAGTGATGTTATTAGCGTTTACTTTACCGCCGGGAACTTCCACCCATTCCTTCTTCGTTTCGTCATAATAGAATACGGCTACGGTTTGGTCGCCGCTCAACTTGGCCTTATCGAAAGCAAAAGTCAGCGTGACCGGTTTACTGAAGTTCTCAGAAAAGTTTTTCAGAATCTCATAGACCGGGCTGGCTAGAACATCTTTATTCGTTAAAAGCGGAGCTGTTTCCAGCACTTTCTCAATCGTTAATTTCAGTTCTTTGTCAGTAGCGCCTGTCGGAATAGTGATCGTGACCTCTTTCTTCAAGCTAACCTCGCCTGTTTGACCAACAGGAAGCGTTAAAGTACCATCCGTGGAGGTCACTGGGGACAATGGTGCTGTTGGCCCACCGGTAACACCTGGCGTTGGTGTCACTGGCGGAGAATTTGGTTCCACCGGCACTGCACTCACTTGGCTGGAAGCCACGCTATCTCCATCGGCGTTGAATGCATTCACGGCAAAATAATAGGTCGTGCCGTTGGTCAAGCCTGTCACTGTGCTGCTGTATACTGACCCGCTAACTGTGGTAACTTCGTTTCCAATGCTTCCCGAAGTCACACTCTGGAATACTTTGTAGCCTGTCGCATCGTTTACCGGATTCCAAGTAAGCGTTACTTGACCGTTGCCTGCCTCCGCCGTTACTCCTGTTGGGGAGCTTGGCATGAGCAGCTTCTGGATGCGATGGTTATTAGTGTCAGCCACGTACACATTACCGTTGCTGTATATCGCCACTCCACCTGGATAATAAAACTCGCCCAAGCCGCTTCCTGATACTACGCCGCTCTTCACCCACTGGCTCCAGACCCCCGACGATACCGTAAGCTTCTGGATGCGAGAGTTATAAGTATCAGCCACATACACATTTCCGCTGCTGTCTACCGCTACTCCCATTGGATAATTAAACTCACTTAAGCCGCTTCCATATCCGCCTCCGCTCTTCACCCACTCGCTCCAAATCCCCGTCGATACCGTCAGCTTCTGGATGCGATTGTTCTCAGAATCAGCCACATACACATTTCCGCTGCTGTCTACCGCCACTCCACTTGGATAATAAAACTCGCCCAAGCCGCTTCCGTCTCCGCCGCCGCTCTTCGCCCACTCGCTCCAAACCCCCGTGGATACCGTCAGCTTCTGGATGCGATGGTTTTCAGAATCAGCCACATACACATTTCCGATGCTATCTACTGCCACACTGCTTGGATAATTAAACTCGCCCAAGCCGCTTCCGTCTCCGCCGCCGCTCTTCCCCCACTGGCTCCAAACCCCCGTGGATACCGTCAGCTTCTGGATGCGATGGTTATAAGTATCCGCCACATACACATTACCGTCGCTGTCTACCGCCACACCTTGTGGACTATTAAACTGGCCCAAGTCTAATGATTCGTCGTCCGTTCCCCAACTACTCCAAACTCCCGTGGTTACCGTCAGCTTCTGGATACGATCTCTACCCGCATCCGCAACATACATATTACCGCTGCTGTCTACCGCCACTCCACTTGGATTGTAAAACTCCCCCGGGACCGAGCCGTAGGTAGGTCCAATATACCCCCATTGACTCCATTCACTTGTAGATACCGTCAGCTTCTGGATGCGATGGTTACCAGTATCAGCCACATACACATTTCCGCTGCTGTCTACCGCCACTCCCTGCGGCTGATTAAACCCGCCCAAGCCGCTTCCTGATCCGCCCAACTGGCTCCAATCCCCCGTCGATTCCGTTAGCTTCTGGATGCGATTGTTATACCAATCAGCCACATACACATTACTATTGCTGTCTACCGCTACTCCACTTGGATAAGTAAACTCGCCCAAGCCGCTTCCATATCCGCCGCCGCTCTTCCCCCACTCGATCCAATTCCCTGTCAATACAGTCAGCTTCTGGATGCGATGGTTAGATTGATCAGCCACATACACATCACCGTTGCTGTCTACTGCCACTCCACTTGGACTATTAAACTGGCCCAACCCGCTTCCAGTTCCGAGGCCCAAACTGCTCCAAGCATCCGGTATCCCCGGAATTGGGGACAACGTCAGCTTCTGGATACGATTGTTATAACTATCAGCCACATACACATTTCCGCTGCTATCTACCGCCACCCCACCTGGATAGTAAAACTGGCCCAAGCCGCTTCCTGAAGCGGGGATTCCGGGATTTCCTGAATCTTCTACTTTGGCCCCCCACTCGCTCCAGACACCGTCCGTAAGCTTCTGGATGCGATGGTTATTTCTGTCGGACACATATACGTTACCGTTGCTGTCTACCGCCACTCCATTTGGATTATTAAACTCGCCCAAGCCGCTTCCAGCTCCGCCGCCGCTCTTTCCCCACTCGCTCCAAACCCCAGTGGATGCCGTCAGCTTCTGGATGCGATGGTTAAACGTATCCGCCACATATACATTCCCGTCGCTGTCTACCGCCACACCTAATGGATTATTAAATCCTCCTGAATTTGAACTAGCGATAGGCGCTATTTTGGCATATTGACTCCATGGCTCTGCTGCCTGTACTGGAATTGCAAATGTAAATAAACTTACAATTAACAATACCAAGCTTAGCATTTTTCTTGAATTCTTGATTGTCGTCATGTTTTTTCTCCTTCTTGTCAACTTTTGTCACTATAGCCCTACTATGTCGAATTGCCCCTCACTCGGGCTAAAGTATAGTCCCTATACGCGAAAATCGTATCATCCAAAAGTATGAGATCAGCAATTTATCGAAAAACGAAAAAACCGAAGCCTATTGGCCCCGGTTATTCCAGCAATTTCAATTCCCTTGCCTGCGCGATCGCTTGCAATCGCCGTTTGACGCCGAGCTTCCCGTACAAATTAGACAGATGCGTTTTGACCGTAGCTTCCGTTAACCCGAAACGGTGGGCGATCTCCTTATTGGACAAGCCATCCGACAATGCGTACAAAATCTCCGTTTCACGGTCTGTCAGCCGTTCAACGAGCGGCTGTGAAGCTTGTGCGGAAACTTCCACGCTGCTGCGACCTGATTCACTTGAGACGCTAATCTCCTCGCGGGAATCCTCGAGCGATTTCAGATAAACCATTCGGCTAATCATCAGATCCAGCGCTTCCAGCCTCATCTCGGTAAAAACGCCGGAGATCAGGTTATTCTCCAAATAAAGCACGTACGGCAGCGATTTCCCCGGAAATAGAACCGGCATGCAGAGTATCGATCGCGGCTTAAAGCGACGGATGTAACCATCGGCTGCATAAGCGCTATCCGATGCGTCCGCAAGTACGACCGGTTCGCTGCTGTTGACGACATAACGAACGATAGCTTCCGCGTATGAAGGCACTTCCGAGGGTTCCTCCCCGCTTCCCGCTCGCGCTTCTATGGAAAAACCTTCCTCACGGCTGTTCAGCACGTATCCCTTCTCCGCGCCTGAAAAGCGGAGCGCCGACTCGAGGAAACGAACCATCACATCCTCATTGTCCGTCGAACTCGACCATCCCGAAATTTGCCGGATGAGCGCTTTTTCGTCAACGATAAATGGCATCGCTTCGCGAGCGGCTTCATCTTGCCTTGCTTTTTCAGCGATCGCCCTTCCGTCATCTTGCGCTTGAACCATAGACAATGGCAGCTCGGGGTACGCCTCTCTCAGCTTGCTTACTTTGACGGCGGCGCCCCACCTTGAATACGCAGCACAGGCATCGGCCATGAGCGCATCCGCAGCCGTTGTCATCCCCGCTTCTCTGTAGTACATAGAAGCCCGTTCACAAACGATCGCTTCCAGCAAGCCGTATCCTTCGCTTCGCGCTGCCTGGATAGCGTCCTCATATCCTTTTGCTGCAACTGCCCGATTCCCTTCTATCCACCGCAATTCGGCAGTAATTAGCATATAAGCCGACAACATGGATTCTGAAGAATAGTAAGATTGTTGCTTCATGGAGCGCAGTTGCTTACTCAACGCGGCACGAATGCCTTTGGACCCTTCCGACTGATCCTCCCAATAAAGGGCGGCCAGAGACAACGACTTATATATAAGCTGTTTGCTCGTTAGCAGCGGATTTTGCTGAGTCTCATTTAATCGGGCACGTGCTCCCCATTCTAGTGCCATTCGGTAACCTTTTGCCAAATAGGCCGTTTCCATTTTGCATGTGCAGTAATAGAACGCCTGATTTTTTTGGTTTACGTTAAGAGGTTCCCCTCGCACCGGAACATCGATCTCATCCAGCGTGCCGAATTCACCCTGCAGTTCACTCATATACATGCGCGTAATACGAAATAGCTTCAGCGTTACTTCGTCCAGCGCTTTCTCATATGTTCGTTCGCAATCGGACAGGAAGGCAGACAACGCATACAGGTCGCTGGTATGATTAATAATGCGCAACACTGTTGAATAGGCAGCGAATGTCATATCGCCTACCTTCAGCCCATAGTCTACAGACTTCTCGAAATGCTTCACCGCCTCATGCGGACTGCGGTATTGCGCGCTGAGACCCATGACAAAATGAAGACGACCTCTAAGCACTGCGCTTTCAAAGGATGTCGAAAGCTCATAAGCGAGCTTCGTTAATCGTGCGCCTGCATTGTAACGTGGAAATCCAAGGTCAAGCATCATGCCGTATGCGCCAAGCATAAAAATAAACGCTTCGTTGGTTCCATGTTTCAGACCGTAACGGATGAATCTGGGGTATAACACGGCAGCCAGTTCGGGACTTGACACAAACACCGAAGCCGACATTGTCATGACCAAATCCGATATGGCTCGATAAACTGGATCACGGTTAATCGGCAAACACGGCAATTCGGTACGTGTCCGATACAGGGCGAATTGTGTCAGCGCCACTTCTTTTGCCATTGCAGCTTTCGAAGGCTTCACAGGCAAATTCCAACCTAACTCCGCTAGCGCCTGAAGCCCAATATTTAATGCTGCATCGTCTTTTTTCAAATAAGCATTCATCGCGATTCGGATGAGGTAAATGCGGGAACGCTCTACTCTATCCGTCGTACGGGTCATCAACTGGTCAAGCAGCTCTTCCGCACGATCTACGCGACCGCACATGTATTCGCACTCGGGCAGCTCTAGCATAATTCGGTAGGCAACAGAGTTGGTTCCCTGCTTATCGTCCGTCGCAAACCGCAAGCCGGTTTCCAGAAAATGCAACGCAGCCGCAAACGCCGTAGACGCCTTCGACTTCAAGCCGGCCTGAAGATTGTAGGCAGCCAGCTCTCTTTTCTCCGCTTCATCCGTTATCTCATGGGAGCCCCGATTCAGGTGATAAACCCTAGCGAAAATCGATTCTTCCTGCTCGCCCGCCCCATGGCTGCGCATCGCGCGTCCGATCCTCAGATGCAATGCGGCTTGTTCCGATTCGGGGACAGCTTGATAGGCGGCCTGCTGCACGCGGTCATGCAAAAACTTATAATAACCGTCAACCGTTTCCGCTTCATCGGTATCGTTCTCCCTGCATAGTAAGCCTTCTTCCTCTACGGATCGCAACAAATGGAGCGTATCGGATAAGGAGCGGCCGCTTACAAGCGCTATCGTTGCAGGGCGGAAACGGTGCCCGATGGCTGCCGTTATCGCAAGCAGCTCAATCGTTTCATCCGGCAGCATGCGAATGCGAGTTCCAATCAAATGAAGGATGTCAGGATGTTCGGATAATTGTGCTAATGCATCTGCATCCCAAGTCCAAATGGCTTGTTCCTCATCAAAATAAAGCTTGTTCTCGCGGTACAGACTGTCCAAAAGACGATGTAAGTATAGGGGATTACCGCCTGTACAATGGTAAAGCGACTCCGCAAACCATCGAACGCGAGCCGTATTTTCATGCAAAATATGCGATACGAATTGTCTTACTTCGATGTAGGACAGAGCTTCGAGCGCGATATGCCGAACCCGTAGCGGAGATTCAGCTTTATGCAGAGAAAGCGCCTGTTCAATCCACTGAGCCGCCGCAGCTTGGTTTTCTCCGTTGTCCACCCAGCCTGGTATCGATTCCTCTCGGAATGCGCCTATCACTAATAATCCATACAAGGATCGGTCATGCGCCAACATGCGAAGGACATCCAGCGTCGCCGGATCAGCCCATTGGAGATCGTCCAGAAACAACACAAGCGGATGTTCCTTACCAGCAAAACTCTTCATGAAAATAGGCAGCAGTCGTTGAAAACGGATCGCCGCTTCTGCAGGAGGTAACGGTTCCACGGCAGGAAAGTCGCCAAGAAGCGTTGCCGCTTCCGGCAAAAGCCGAGCAATAACGCCCGCTCCTGTGCCTAAGGATTCCGCTAATCGGACCTTAAGCTTCGCCACTCTTTCAGGCGATTCACTCCAAATTTGCCGAATCAATCTACGCAGCGCTTGAAGGATCGGTTCAAAGGGAATATCCCGATTCATCAGATCGCATTTGCCCGCGATGAACTGACCTCCATCCTTGATTACCGTAGCTTGAAGCCCTTGGATCAAGGCGGTTTTACCGCTGCCTGCCCTGCCGCTAACGAATACGAACGGAGATGCTCCCGTACGCGTCTGATCGAAAGCTCCGCGTAGCGCTTCTGTTTCCGCCTCACGGCCGTAAAGCGTCCGTGGAAGCCGAAATCGGCTCGCCTCATCTGCATGAGCGATTTCGAAAGGAACGATCTCTCCATGTTGCTCCAGAGACGCAAAGCACTTTTTCAAATCGGATAACAACCCATAAGCACTCTGATAGCGCTCCTCGGGCGACTTCGACAACAGCTTCATGATGATGTCCTCGAGTGGACCTGCCATCTTTGGATGCAGCTCGCCCAGAGGAGTGGGCACCATTGCAAGATGGGCGTGTACCCACTCTTCCTTGCTCTGTGCTTGAAACGGCAAGCTCCCTGCAAGCATCTCGTAAAACATCACGCCTAGCGCATACAAATCACTGCGCTTATCAGGCGTATGATTGATTCTGCCTGTTTGTTCGGGAGCTAAATAGGCGTAATCCATCTCACGATTGCCTTCGAGGGCAGCTAGATTTATGTCCGATTGGATTCGAACGCCTGTCGGATTCAAATCGCCAATCATCGTATTCCGATGATGAGCCGTTTGAACTAATTTCGTCAGTGCTATTGCCGTATGTAAAAAAGGGAGGATTTCCATTGCAGTCCCATTCAGTAATTCCTTGATCTTGATACCCTCTGAGTGCGACATGCTGTCCAATCCCCCAGTTGATTCGGATAATCCGATACGAGTAAAACCTTTTTACTTTTTTATTCTAACATTTAATAGAGTAACTGACATGACACATTCAATCGCAGTCCACCAACAAAAAAACACGCCCAAAGGCGTGTTTTTGGTGATGTGAGGTTCTTCATTTATGACGAATCACAAAAGGAGATCCAACGCACCTACAATTTCTCCATGTACCTCCGGCGGAGCGGCCACAACCCCCCCATTATAAAGCCAATTGATGTCCCTGCCTTGCAGATCGGAGAACTTGCATCCAAGCTCCTCCAAAATAACTCGCGAAGCCGCATAATCCCAAGCTTTCACATTGTACTGAACATAGGCACCGAGTTTCCGCAGCGCAATATCGCATAGCTCCATCGTAGTCGCACCGTATACACGGATCCCTCTTGCCTTCGTAACCAACGCCAAATATGCGGTACACTCTTCCGCATTATGCCATGGCAAGGTTATGGCGATCAATTCATTCTCCAGCTTAAGCCGGTCAGGCAGACGGTTCAGCTTTCTATTGTTTACAAAAGCTCCCTTGCCCTTAACGGCACGAAATAATTTGTCGCCCATCACATCGTAAACAATTCCGAAAACAGCCCGATTCGCTGTGCATAGCGCAATGGAAATGGCAAATTCCTGGTTTCGGTTGATCATATTCGTTGTTCCGTCGATGGGATCGATGATCCACAAGTATTCGCTCGAAGAAGTGCGGTTATTTATGTTTTCCTCACCCAAAATCGAGTGATCGGGAAAATTCATAGTAATCCTTTCTACCAACCAACTTTCCACTTTCCGATCCACTTCGGTTACCAAATCCGAATGGCTGGTTTTCGTTTCAAATGAGATAGGGTTCGCGTCTATTTTTTCCTTGATCATCCGTCCCGCATCCATTACCCACTCTATCGCTTGTTCAAAAGTATGCAACTCGAATCTTTCTCTATCTCTTGTTACGCTTCTTTCGGGCCCCATACGGTTCTCAATCCTCTCCTAGAAATAGCTCTTACTCCAACTGGATCCCGGCCTCGTGCTCCAATCTTTTGGACACTGTCATTCGCTTGCTTTCCAGATGATTTCCAAATTTCGCCATCACCGTCGATACGAAATAAGTGAATAACACTAACCCGTAGAAACCTGCACCGATCCCGATGCCGATTCCCCCGACGTAAAGAATCATGGCGGCTGACGTCAGACCTTTGACTTGCAATCCGTTCTTCAAGATGACCCCGGCGCCCAGAAAACCGAGTCCGGAAACAATTTGAGCCGCCAACCGCATAGGGTCCATCATCGTGTTCGTTCCGAGTTCGCTAAATTTTTCCACACTGTGGATCGAAATTAATGTAATCAAACAGCAAGCCGTGCAAACGTACATATAAGTTTTGATCCCTGCCGGCTTGCTCTTGCTTTCCCGGTCCCAGCCGATCAGAAAACCTATCGCGGCGCTTAATAAAATTTGAAAGAAAATAACCGCATGATTTGTTAAATACGTAGCGATAAACGATAATACATCCTCCATCCTTCGTCCCCCCTACAGCCCTAAATTGATGATCGCTGGATGAGCTTCGATGGAAGCACGTAATGCTCCTGAAAATCGGCTGAAGGCGAGTTGATCCTCTTCAGCAATATTTCCGCCGCTTTCACGCCCATTTCAAAAGTCGGCTGCCTGATAACCGATAAGCTTGGTTTCGTAATCGAAGACCATTCGTAGTCGTCAAAGCCGATGACGGCGATTTGACCGGGAATCTCGATTTGACGGTCGATCAGATATTGCATTACTTTGATGGTCGTTTGATTGTTGACGATAAATACGGCGGTAATTCCCGCTTCGAGCAATTCTTCGATCAAACGCTGCCCTTCGTGCCCCGTCCTGTCCTTCGACCTGTGCTTGATCAACCTGTCGTCCAGAGCGATGCCCGCTTCCTCAAGGGCAGCCACGTATCCAGCCAATCGTTCTTTGCTCGTGCTGATATTCAAGGTTCCATTAATGATTCCGATTTTTTGATGGCCCTTGCGAATCAGCGTTTGCGTCGCTTCGTACGCCGCTTGAAAGTTGTTGATCGTAATGCAATCTTTCTTGCATCCTAACGGATTTCTGTCAATGAATACGGCAGGGAAATCGTCCGATAAGCAATCTTCCAGATGGGAATATTTCTCGGCCAGAGAAGCTATTATAATGCCGCTAGCATATTGATCGACGGATTGACGAATATACTGCTTCTCTTTGTCCAAGCTGTACTCCGAATTCATGACGATTAATTGAAGGCCGTTCTCGGTAAGCACGCTTTGGATCGCACTGGCTAGCTCGGTAAAAAAATAGTTCATCAAATCGGGGACGACAAAGCCCACGATATTCGATCTGCCCTTACGTAACGTCTGGGCGAAATTATTCGGTTTATAGTTCAGAGCTCCCATGGCATCCAGCACTTTCTTCCTTACGCTCTCGGAAACAAATTTGTTTCGATTGTTAATGACATTGGAAACCGTTGCCGTCGAGCATCCGGCCAGCTTAGCCACTTCTTTAATGGAAACCTTCATCGTGTTCTCCTTCTATCCATTCAGATGATGAAACGAATTATCCTTTAATCCCGGTAGAGGCGACGGAACGTATGAATTGTTTCTGAGCTGCGACAAACAAAATCAGAAGCGGTAGCGACATCATAGTGGCAAATGCAAAGATTTGTCCCCATTGCATATCCGATTGGGCCATAAACAACGTTTGCATCGCCAGCGGCAACGGACGAACCGCTTCTCCCCGAGTGACTAAGATCGGCCATAGCAAATCCCCCCAACGTCCCAGCGCGTAAAAGATGACGACAGTAGCAATCACCGGTCTGGATAACGGCAAAATGATGCGGCGGTAGATCACCAGATAGCTCGCCCCATCCATAATGGCCGCTTCCTGCAGTTCGTTCGGGATCTGCCGGAAAAACTGGTAAAACAAAAAGATGAATAACGTTTCCGCCAGAAAAGGCAGGATTTGAACGATATACGTATCGACCATACGAAACTCATTCACGAGCAAAAGCATCGGAATCGCAACGGATTCCACGGGAATGATCATGAGCGCCACGATCATGGGGATTAACACCTTCTGACCGCCGAAGTTCAGCTTCGCGAGCGCATATCCGAACATACTGTTAATAATTGTACCAAAAATGATGGTTGACCCGGTAATGATGACTGAATTGAGAAAATATCGGGAAAAATCCATTCGTTCCAGCACTTTGAAGTAGTTGTCGAGTCCGATTTGACCGTAAGGAACGAACGCTTTGAAATTGCTCATATCGCTTAAAATCTGTATTTCGCTTAGCTTCAAGGAGGATATGATCATGAATACGGTCGGAAATAAGAATATTAACAAAAAGAGAGATAACAAGGTGTAGTGCAAAAGGTTTGCTGCCGCTTTATATTTCATAGAGGTCATTTACGAGTCCCCCTGACTGGCTTTGGACAGTTTCATCTGGATCAACGAGATGATCAGCACAATGATTAGGAAGATGACGCTCATCGCGGAAGCGTACCCGATTTTCATATTAATAAAGCCTTCGGAGTAGATCAGATACACTAGAGTCAAGGTGGATTTATGAGGTCCTCCACCCGTTAGCGACACAATCTGGGTAAACAGTCTAAAACTTAGAATCGTCGTTGAAATCATAACGAATATTAACTGGTTTCTTAACAGCGGCAATGTTATATTAAAGAACCTTCTTATATTACCGGCCCCGTCAATTTTGCCGGCTTCATACAATTCCTCGGGTATATTTTGCAAGCCTGCCAGAAAGATGACCATTTGAAATCCGGCGCCTTGCCATACCGACAGCATAATGATGGAAATCATGGAGGTATCCGGATCGAATAACCACATCTTCGGCTCAAAGTAGCCGAACGTGACAAAATGAAGCAACGCATTGATAAACCCGTGCTGATCCGGCCGCAATAGCAGCGACCAGACGATTGATACGACCACCATGCTAATGACGACCGGGCTGAAGTAAACCGTCCTGAAGAGCGTAATGAAAGGCTTCTTGCTATTGATCAGCATGGCTAACGCGAGCGCCAAGGCCGATTGCACGGGAGTAGCGATCAGAACAAATTTCATCGTATTCTTGAGCGCAATGAAAAAATCCTGGCTTTGAAAGATTCGGGAATAGTTCGTAAACCCGACGAAAGATAAAGCCTGGTTCGGCGGCATGATCATCATCCGATTGGTCATCGAGTAATACACGCTCATCAGAAAAGGCAAAATCAAAAAAACAAGGAGTACGATCAATGCGGGTGCGCTCAACAACCAGCCGACCCATACTTCATTCGTCGTTGAAAAGGTGTGCCTCCATCGTTTTTTGGATTTGATCGCGTTCATCTATGGTTTCTCCTTTACGAATCAGGAGTAAGCGAAGCGAATTCTATCCCAGTTAGAATTCGCTTCACCCCATCCTTACACCTGTTTTTTATTTGAAATAGCCTGCATCCTTAATGGTTTGGTCAATGTTTTTGACAGCCTCGTCTAATTCTTTCTTAACATCGGCTCCCAGGATGATATTCATCGTTGCCGCGCCGATGCTCTTTTGGAAGGTGGAGAAAGCTGGCGTTATCGGTCTTGGCCAAGCGTGTCCAAACTCCAATTGTTCGCGGTACAGGTAATACTTTCCGCCCGGCTTATATTGGTCAATGCCATCCAGAACCGAAATCAGCGAAGGAATCGCCCCGTTCGCCTCGGAGATGCCTTTTACATTCTCGCCGGACATAAAATATTCAATCGCTTCCCAAGCCGCTTGCTCCACGCCGTCTTCCTTCGCTTGGGAGGTCATCGTCCATCCCCAGCTTCCGCCGGTCGTATATACCCCATTGCCGAAATCCGGGAACGGAATGAGAATCGCATCGTCCCCCAAGCTCTCTTCATGAGCAGGTCCCATCCAGTGCCCGACCAGCATTAAGGCCGAAATCTTCGAGCCGTGGAAATCATCTCTCGTGGTTTGAACCTTATTGACATACCCTTTATTGATCAAATCCTGCAAGTACTTGAACGAACTGACGGTTGCTTCGCTGTTTAAAACCCCTTCAGCCATGTGAGTTTCCCGGTTCTCGAAATCTCCGCCGAAGCCTTTGACCCAAGGCAGATAGGAATAAACCCACCAGCCTTCGCCCCTTGCAACGGAAACATCGAGCGCGTATTCGACTTCAGGCAGCTTTTGCAGCTTTGCCAGCGCGTCTTCGAATTCCTCTTTGCTCCACGCATCCTTCACGCTAGCAGGAATGCGGACGCCCGCTTTCTCCAAATACGATTTATTGGCCCAGAAGCTAAGACCGCTTTCGAATTGGCCAAGGAAATATTGTTTGCCGTCATAGGTGCCCTCGCTAAGAACGGACGGCAAAATATCTTTCTTCAGTTCAGGAGTCAGATAATTATCGAGCGGGTTGAGGAAGCCTTGATAGGCCATGTAAGGCATTTCCGTAAAGTCGATGTCCAGAAGGTGAGGCAGTCCTTTCGTAAGCGCCGCGGCTCGCACTTGATCCGCGTAGGTCTTGCTCGGAAGCGTCGTAGCTTTGATCTCGATCTTATCCTGCGATTTGTTGAAGCTATCGATCATTTTGTCGTAAAATGCGTTTTCCGCTTCGGTTCCCGTATGCTTCCACAGCTCCAGCACAACCTTGTCAGCGCTTTCTTTACTTGCTGCAACAGGATCCTTCGATGCTTCGCTTGTCGTACCCGCATTGTCTGTAGTCCCCGTATTCGCATTGTTCTGCTTCGGTGCGCAAGCAACGGCCAATAACATCAAGATAAGTACACAAGACAACAAAGATAATTTTTTCAAAAAAAGCTCCCGCCCTTCGGATGATTTGATCAAAGCTTGTTTTCAACGCATCATGCCATGAAGTATTTCCGCCATCGATCCCTCTTATGGAATCACCTCCACATGCACATAAATCGTTTAACTCGAATTTATCGTACGCCACATTCATTTCCCTTGTCAATCCTTTATCTCGTTAACTCAGCGTTAACTAGATGTTAAAAAAAATTTGAATAAATAAAAATGTAAAAATCGTTTATATTTCAATGTTTTATGCGATTATTTTGACCTGATTCCCCTCATTCTTCTTCGACTTTCATTTTTTGCCCTTGATAAAAATCTACTTGAGTGTTCATCCTGAGCGTGATAATATCGAGCCAGAAGCACATAAATGCATTAATCGTTTTATGTATTTGTGCTCTATCAACTATGAAAAGAGGAATTTGAGATGGACGTAACGATTAAATTTCTGGGTTCAAATGATGCCGTACCCGATGTCGACAACGACACCGTCAGTTTTGTTATCAATGACCGCACTCTGGTCGACACGGGCTGGTGCGCGGTTCATAACTTAAGGAGGAACGGTATCGATCCGTTAGAGATCGATCATTTGCTATTCACTCATTTTCATCAAGATCATTACTTGTCTCTGCCTTCGCTGCTCTTTTATTGGGTGATGAACCGAAAAAACCTCGAAGGCCTTCGAATATTAGGTCCTGCCGAAGAAGTGCACCAGGTTGTGCAGCGTACGGTGGAATTTTTGCAGCTTGAAAGATTTTTTCCCGCTCTTTCAAAACCCGTCATCATACCAATTCAAGCCGGAGATACTTATGAATATGGAGATTTTAAGCTCTCCACGTGCGCATCGAAGCATAACGTGCCCGCATTGTGCTACAAATATACTCACAAACCGTCCGCTAAGCAGGTTTCGTTTACCGGCGATACGGCTTGGCATCCTCCGATCGTGGAGCATGTAAGGGGTAGCGCCCTGCTTATTCATGAAGCCAGCATGGGAACGCAGGAAGTGCCGCCGGATAATCCGTATGCTCATTCCAGCGCCATGGACGCAGTGCGGGTAGCCGAAGCCGCGGAAGTCGACAAATTGTGTCTCGTTCACGGCAGAACCGCTTATATTGAAGATTCGCTCAACATTGCGCGGCAGCTTTTCTCGAAAGAAGTTATTTGGCCCCATGCGGGGCAAGTCGTGCACGTTTAATCCATTGAACCTTTTTCTGGAGGCATCCATTTGAACACACATCAGAAGATGCTAGAAGTTGCAAACCAAGCATTGAGACAAGCGGTAGAACAGCTTCGCTTCGATCCCCACAAACCGGCATTGCATGCCCATGCGCCGGCGAATTGGCTGAACGATCCGAACGGGCTTGTTTACTTCAATGGCGAATATCACTTGTTCTACCAGCACAATCCTTTCGCGCCAGAGCACTGGGGAAGCGGAAGAATCCATTGGGGCCATATGAAAAGCAAAGATTTGGTCCACTGGGAGCACCTCCCCATTGCGCTTGCTCCCAGCGAAGATTATGACCGCGACGGTTGTTTCTCCGGAGGTGCCGCCGTCCAGGATGGCAAACTGTACTTGTTCTACACTTCCAACATCTTTACGGTACCGCCGGGCCTTCCGGACGATTTGTTGCAGCAGCAGTGCGTCGCCGTCAGCGAAGACGGGATACATTTCGAAAAGTCGGAATTAAACCCGTTGATCAAGCATCCTCCCGCCGGCATCGGGCAAGACAACCATTTCCGAGATCCGAACGTGTTTTTCCATGATGGAACCTGGTATATGCTGGTCGGGAATCGTTTGGGGGATAACGGCAAAATATTGTTATATCGCTCCGACGATCTTCTCCGTTGGGAATATGTAAAGGTATTCGGCGAGAGCAGCGGCGACATGGGGTATATGTGGGAATGTCCCGATTTCTTCTCGTTGAACGGCAAAGACGTACTCGCCTTTTCGCCCCAGGGCATCGGGTGGCCGGATCAGCCGAACATCTCGGGATACTATCTCGGCCGATTGGATTACGAAACGCTTAACTTCTCTCACGGGGAATTTTACAAATTGGATCACGGTTTTGACTTTTACGCACCCCAATCCTTCACGGATGGTAAGGGAAGAAGAATTTTGTTCGGCTGGATGAGAATGCCCCGGAATGCGGAAAAGCAGTGGGCCGGCTCCATGACCCTGCCAAGGGAGCTACGGGTAACCGGCAACCGCTTGACGATTCATCCGGTAGAGGAATTGACCTTGCTGCGGCAACAGCAAATTACGGTTTCCGACGTTCGGTTGAGACAAGATAATAGGACAACGTACCCAGGCATTAAGGGAACTTGCATCGAGTTATTGTGCACATTCGATCTGACAAACACGGACGCGGCCGAATTCGGCCTTGAGCTTCGAAGCTCTCTTGACGGGGATCAGAAAACGGTAGTCACTTATTCAAAAGAACACAACACGATCACGCTGGATCGCAATCAGTCGGGGGATTATGTCTCGGGGACGCGCGTATTGGAGATGCAGCGACGGGCAGAAAAGCTGGAGCTGCACATCTTCTTGGATACTTGCATGATGGAGATGTTCATCAATTATGGCGAATATGTCATGTCGGGTTGGCTATTCCCTGATCCCGGCAACGAGGAAATCGCATTCTTCTCTCGCGGAGGGAGCACGACTATCAAGTCGGTGGATTGCTGGGGCCTGAAATTGTAAGTCGGATCGGCACCCGGTTACCGACCGAGCCCAAGATCCTGTCACTGGGTGGTCTTGGCAAAGACCACCCGCCTTCCGGCGAGGACGCCCGTCCGTCCTCTTTAAACTGTTTGGCTTCGAACTGGTCGCAAGGTACGGAGCGAGTTGGACGAAGGCTATGGCCGATCCGGCCAACAGCAAGCCTGCAAGCTGCGTTCCGGTTATCGTCCGATGCAGCACAAGCACATCGAGAGAAGCCACTTCCAGCAGCATAAGGTTGTTCCAATTCCACGAGCCCGATCCAAGAGATTTGCCGGTCATCGAACAGCTTGAGCCGGGGTGCACGTTTGTCACCTTCAATCAGAGACAAGACACCCCTTTGAAGTCACCGGAATTGCGGCGATGGTTTCGGGAACGGCTTGACTCGACGCGGCTCATTCGGGAGCTTGGCGGGTGGCGCACGCTGACGTCGAGGAGCTTTTTTCCTAGTCGGAGCTTGGAGGTCGCGTTGGATGCGATACCCGTGAATAGCTCTTGTCCTCCCCCGTTCGTACCCGAACGACCACTCCGGTTGTTCACTTATCGGATCTTGAACGCGTCGCTCGAGCACAACGCGCAATGGATCAAGAAACAATGCTCCGCATTCGGAATTGCCATTGAAATAATCGTACTGGAGTATGAAGAGTTAATTCAACCCGCCGTAATCGATCAAGCCGACATGATCCTCGCCAATGCTATTGTTAACGATGATGTGGAGATGTCTTTTCTTCGGGTGATGCTTGACGATAGGAGTCTTGTGCGAAGGCATTTGTTCGATAGCATCCGTATAAGGGTCAGCGAACTTATTACGGATATGCAACGCGAACCATCCTCTGCCAGAAGAAAAGAAATCGTGCATCATGCGGAGCGTTTGCTGTTCGATGAATGCGGGCTGCTGTTTCTGTACCATTTGAAGCAAACTTCTTATTACCATCCGATGCTGTTTGGCGTTCGTTTGAACCCATACGGTTGGGTCGATTTTCGCGATCTGGCATTGAAACCTGACCAAAACGCTTGATGTTCCGAAGCCCTCTCCAACATGTTCACGCGGCGGTGTGCTCTCGATATTAAAATTGCTCAATATTGATATGTAATCAAACAAAACACACCTATGCGGCGTGTTATCTTTATTGTTTGGTGGACCCTAGCGGGATAACGATATTCTGATTAACTTTGCTGACGATGATCATTCTACGATGACAACCTTAGCGGTAAATTTCAATACCGTACTCCTACGCCCCCGGCTCCGTTAGTGCGGAACGCCCCAGTTTGATTCGATCTCGCAATCGTCGGTTTCACTGCCCAAACGATAACAAACCGACCCGCCTGATAGCGGTGCTTTACTCAGGCGGGTCGGATATAAGATTGCGATTTACCAAGGGTTTACGTTTACGCCAGTCGAATTCGTTGCCAATGGATTTCCGGCTGCGTCGGTTACCGTTCCGTTCCCGCCTGCCGTATACGTAACGGTTACACCGGCTGCATGGGAGGCAGACATGTTGCTGACTGTTAGCACCACTTGATCCGGGGTTCCTCCAGGTGCAATTCCTGTTACCGTGTATGTCATGCCCGGGTTGCCCGTTTGACTAACCGCAAATCCGCCGTCATTTGATTTCGTAACAGTTGCTCCTGCAGCATCTTCGCTCAATATAACGGTAATTTGTGTATTACTATCTCTAAATGCGAGCGACAGTGTAGGCGGCGTGGTATCCGGTGCTGCCGAGACCGCGTTCGTTACCGTTTGCGGTGCAAACGTTGCAAGGATGCCGCCGTCTGCTGCCGTCCATTCGCCTGGCGAATGCTGTAAAAATCCCATAGTAAGGTGTTGCACGCTCGTTACAGGAGTCGCAAGCGTCAGGTCGATTTTGGTTGTCGTGCTATTCAGTGCTGCCGCCGTTAAAGTAACAGGTGTAAGACCGCCATCTACAAACACCTTAAAATAAGTTTCCTTACCCGTCGGATCGGCCATCGGTTTGTCGAACGTTACGGTGACGATCGTACCCGCCGCATTCGTCGTCGCGCTTACGAATACAGGCGCTGACGACCCCACCGCGTTCGTAACGGGCTGCGCTGCGAACGATGCCAACACACCTGCGTCTGCTGCTGTCACCGTGCCCGCTGTATACGCTACGGTAACCGTTTGTCCTAACGTCACAGGAGTCGCAAGCGTCAAATCGATTTTATTTGCCCCATTCAGCGCTGCCGCTGTGACAGTGTTGGGTGCGCCATTAACGTTCACGGCAAATTGACCATGCTCGCCTGACTGAAGTGCCATCGGTTTGTCGAACGTTACTGTGACGATCGTACCCGCCGGATTGGTCATCGCGCTTACGAATGCAGGCGCTGCCGGCACTGCGTTCGTAACGGGTTGCGCTGCAAAAGAAGCAAGCGCCATCGTGTCAGCCGCGTTCACTGTGCCCGCTGTATATGCAACAGTGACCGTTTGTCCGATCGTCACAGGAGTCGCGAGCGTCAAGTCAATTTTGGTTATTTCGCTATTTAACGCTGCTGCATATACGGCATTTGTTACGCTATTTACTTCTACCGTAAATTGACCATGCTTGCCTGTCGGATCGGCCATCGCTTTGTTGAACGTTACGGTTACAATCGTACCTGCAGCGTTTGTCGTCGCACTTACAAATGAAGGTGCCGTTATGATCGGAGGCTGCGATGGTGCCGGCACTGCGTTCGTTACGTTTTGTGGTGCAAACGTTGCAAGTACCCCCGTGTCTTCCGCAGTCACCGTGCCCGCTGAGTACCCAATAGTGACGGATTGTCCGTAAGTCACCGGATTCGCAAGCGTCAATTCGATTTTGGTTGGCGTGCTGTTCAGCGTTGCCGCTGTTACGGAATTGGGTACGCCATTTACGTTCACCGTAAATTGTCCATGCTTGCCTGCCGGATCCGCCATCGCTTTGTCGAAAGTTACGGTTACAATCGTACCCGCCGCATTGGTCGTCGCGCTTACAAATGCAGGCGGCGGTGCCGTCACCCTATTCTTTACGGGTTGTTCTGCAAACGATGCGAGTAACCCCTCGTCTGCTGCGGCCACTTTACCGATCGTGTATATGTACGATACAGTAACCGATTGTCCGCCTCTCACAGGAGTCGGAAGCGTCAAGTCGATTTTGTTCGTGCCATTCAGCGCTGCCGCTTTTACGAAGTTGGGCCGGTCATCTACTTTCACGGAAAAATTACTGTGCATGCCTGCCGGATTTGCCATCGGTTTGTCGAACGTTACGGTGACAATCGTACCCGCCGCATTTGTCTCCGCACTTACAAATTCAGGCGATTCGACCGTTACTGCGTTCGTTACGGGTTGCGCTGCAAACGATCCAAGCTGCCCCGCATCCGCTGAGGTCACCGTGCCTGCCTGATAAGCTACAGTGACCGTTTGTCCTTTCTTCACAGGAACATGAAGTGTCAAATCTATTTTCTTTGTATCTGCATTCAGCGCAGACGCAGTTACGTAGTTGGATACGCCATCTACGTTCACCTTAAATTGGATATGCTTACCTGTCGGATCTGTCATCGGTTTGTTGAACGCTACGGTTACGATCGATCCCGTCGCATTTGTCGTTGCGCTCATTAATTTAGGTTGTGGAACCAGCACCGTTACGGGCAGCGTAAATGAATCAATCAGCCACGTGTCTGCTGCGATCAAATGCCCCCCAAAGGACACTGGGGGCGCTGTATACTCTATAGTGACGGTTTGTCCGGGCGTCACAGGTTTCGCAAGCGTCAAGTCAATTTTGGTCTTCGTTGCGCCGTTTAGAGCTGCCGCTGTTACGTCGTTGGATATGCCATCTACGTTCACCTTAATTTTGCTATGCTTGCCTGATGGATCTGCCATCGATTTGTTGAACGTTATCGTTACGATCGTACCTGCCTCATTTGTCGTCGCACTAACAGGTGACGCTCCAGCCATCTTTGCCACGTTCGACTTTTTTGAAGCCGTAGAAGTCATTCCTGCTATATTCTTTGACGTGACCGTGAATGTGTAATTCTCTCCCGGCTTCAAACCCGTTACCTTGATCGGGCTGATTGTTCCGTCAGCGGTGATGCCGCCTGGATGCGACGTTACCGTATAGCCGGTTATGAATTCTCCTTGCGGGTGTGTAAAAGATACTAAGGCCACACGATCTCCTTTGCCATTCGCGATTCCGATTGTCGGCGTTGGAGGCGCTGCGATCGTTGACCCCGGCTGTATTTCGAATAAAAAGCCATCCGGTGACGTAAACAGGATCGCTGTACCGATTGTACCGTTGCCGACAACGTTTACCGGGGACTCTGCATGCATTTCGGAAACATTCGCGCCGTTCCCTAAGCTGACGGTACCACCCCCGGCATTTGGTCCGACGTTCACAACAAGTATTTGGCCACCCTGAATGAAGATTTTCGTCGGAGCGTTAAGATTCACCGTTTGAATACCATTTTGCGCGGAATTGCCTGGCGCAATGCCTTGTTGGATGATTACCGGAGTTTGAACGTCAATTTGCGGAATGGTCGATCCTGTGACTACGATACGAACGGGATCAGGCAACCCTTTGTCAATATCCATACCAAATAAATTACTATAGTCAATATAAACAGAGTGCTCGCCGCCGCCGTTCATGATCGTATTCCCGAATACGTTCATATAGCTCAAATAAACATCGCCTTCTCCAACGGACGCCGCAATCCTCAGGCTGCCTTTAATATCGATGTTTCTGAGCGTTACGCCAGGTGCCGTAATCGTTACATTACCTTCAATCGTCTGCCTTCCGGTTTCGGGACCGTAAGTTCCTGCTTGATCGAATATAACGCCTAAGGCGTTTTGCAGCGTTACGATCGCTTCTGCGCGAGTCATCGGTCGCTCCGGTCTGAAACTGCGGTCCTCATAACCGTTCATGATGCGGCTCTTGACAACGGCGCCGATCGCATCCTTGCTCCACAACGGGAACGAAGCGCTGTCGGCCAAAGACTCCGCCGCTTCCGCGTTGCCTTCCAGCTTCTCCAGACGGGACACAATCGAGGCTGCTTCTTGGCGGCTGACCTTTTTGTCCGAGCGGATCGTCTTGTCATCGTAACCTTGGATATAACCCGCTTGAACCGCTATTTGTACGTCTGCATATTCCCAATCCGAAGCCTTCAAATCTTTGAAGTTAATGTCCGCTTTTTTCGAAAAATAAAAGGCGCGATTGACGAGCGCCATAAATTCCGCCCGCGTAATCGGCTCGTCCGGCTTTACCGACCCGTCATCGTACCCCTTTATTAGACCTTTTTGCATCCAATCGTTTAACTGCGCCTCTGCCCAATGCCCCTTCGTATCGGTTGCCGCTGCAGCGTCGAACGCGAACGTAAACGTCGAAAACAGCAAGCAAATCGAGAGGATAAGCGTAGCTAACCTTCTTGTTTTTTGGCTTGAATTCATAGATCCATTCCTCCATTTGATCGACAAAATGTTATAGCTTATATAGACATGCATGAATCGGCACAATTTGACAGTATTCATCGTATCAAACCAAACGCCGAAATGATCTTAAAGCAATCTTAAAAACCCGAAACATTTTCCGATAAATAGTAGTAGAAGACTTGAATCCGAGCGGGTGACCTATGGAAAGCAACCTTATTCTTGTTGTGGACAATGAGCCGGAATTATTGGAGCTTGTCGAGTTTCATTTGGCCCAAAATAACTTGCGCATCATCAAAGCGGATTCCGGAGCTGTCGCACTGAAGCTTCTTGACGAAACGGCGTTCGACCTTGTCATTCTGGATATCATGATGGACGAAGTCGACGGGTTTGCTGTGCTGAAGCGTATCCGTGACAAGGGTATGGAGATGCCCGTCATTCTGCTTAGCGCAAGGCACGAAGTAGACAGCAAAATATACGGTCTCGGCATTGGCGCGGACGATTACGTCACGAAGCCGTTCAGTCCCTCCGAGCTGGTCGCCCGGGTGCTCGCTCATCTTCGCCGCGCCCATAAGATGGTGCCGGTCGAGCAGGCGATATCTTATTCATTCGGTACTTTGACGCTTCATCCGGCAGCGCAAATCGTATACAAAGAGAAACAAGCCATTCCGCTTTCCGCCACGGAAACCCAAATTTTGCTCGCTCTAATGAAGCGCCCAAACCAACCGATCGCGAAAAATCAGTTGTTCGAAGCGGGTTGGGGACATGCCAATTATGACGAGAATTCCATTAACGTCTATATGAATCTATTGCGCAAAAAAATCGAGGACACCCCTCGCGAGCCTCGGTACATCCAGACGGTCTGGGGAGTCGGATACGTATTGGCAGGTGATCCGGGATGAAGCTGAAAGCCAAGATGACTTGGATGATCGCGTTGTCCGTCGCGCTTGTGGTTATTTTGCTGGTAGCGATGCTCTATGCATTTACCGCCTTGTTCGTGTCCGGATACAATCATGTCAAGCTGCAACAAATGAGCCTTCAGCTAACCGAGCGGCTCGAACGGGCGAATATCCAGAATGAAGACCGGTTGACCCAGGAACTGCGCCAATTCGGGAGCCAATTCGAAGGAATCGGAATGGAATTGTACGGCGACGACGGGAAGCTTCTATTTTCATCCGCAAACCGTACCGAACCTTACGCCTTTCCGGAGTTGCTGGACCGTTTCGTTGATCAGCCAGAACGAATGTTCCATGGACAGGACGTTGCGTTCGTTTACGACATCGCTGCTGGCGGTAACCGCTATTATGTCGTTTTCGACGTAAAAGGCAGCGCGCTGCAGCAAGTCCAAGTGTTCCTTTATTTCAACCAATATTCCGCCTGGCCGTTTTTGCTTGTTCCGTTATTCTTGATTATCTTCTTGCCCTCGTTGTTCGCATTTCTTTTTCTTCTGTTCGTCACGCGCAGACTGCGCAGATTGAATAACGCGATGCGGCGAGCCGACTTGCAGCAAGATCCCGTCCGTTTGCAAGATAGGTCCAGAGACGAAATCGGAGAGCTGGCCCGGTTGTTCAATGAGATGTCCGATAAACTGCAACGGCAGTATGCCCATACCCGGCAAGTCGAGCAAGCGCGTACCCTGCTAATCGGGAGCCTGTCCCACGATTTGCGGACGCCGCTGTCGATCATTCAAGGTTACGCGGAAACGCTTCAGCGCGGTTCGGCACAAGATCCCGACACCCGGGTCAGACACTCGACGATTATTGTTCAGAAATCGGATTATATGAACCGATTATTGGGCCAACTGTTCAGATTGGCTGAGCTAGACGATCCGTCGACGGCATTTCGGATGGAACGTGGCTCTATCCATAACCTCTTGCAAACAATCATTGCAGAATATGTGCTTGTATGGAACGATCAAGGAATCGAATGGCAAGCGGACATGCCGGAACCCCATGCTTATGTTAAATTCGATGAAGAATCTTTGGCGCAAGTGTTTCGCAATTTGATCGACAACGCCATCCTTCATGGAAGCGACGGCAAATATTTGGGCATTCGGATAAGGACCGCGGCCGATTCGGTGCAGATCGACATCGAGGATCGGGGGAAGGGAATTTCGGAGGAGGAGCTCACGCATATTTTCGAGCGATTTTATCGAGGGGACAAAAGCCGGCGCAGCAACGGCATGGGAATCGGTCTGTCGCTTGCAAACGAAACTGTCATACGGCATGGCGGTAGTATCGCCGTCCGAAGCGTCCCGGCTATAAGCACAGTATTTACGGTCAGATTGCCGCTAGCGGAAGAATAATACTCGTCCACTCCGTTCTTTGCGTACGGAACGAATCCAAACTACCTATTTGTGGCATCCAAGGGGGAACGCCCCCCCCCCTGACCTCTTCGCTGCCAGTGGAGAGATAGCTTTCTATACGTTAAGGAAAACCCGGGAGAAAGCCTTGTGGGACAAGGCTTTTTTAACTTCGATGGTTCTACGTTCGAGTGCGCCGCGTCGCTCGGAAATGATAGTATATAATATTGGCGAAAAAATGGTCGCAGTCATGTAAGAGATGCAGATTTAGCAGCAAAACCTCGCTAAATCTGCATCTCCTCACGACATCAGCTTGACCAACCCGCTTAGTAACGCCTGAACGTTCGCGCCCCTGAACAAAGTCGAAAATATCGTATACCCTTCGTTAAACGCGATGACTTGCACGGCGATCATATGGGGGTCTTTTTCTTTCGGGATCCAGCCTTGCTGTTGCAGCACTTTAACGAGATCTTCGATGCCGGCCACCCACTGGCCGTACTTTTCATGAAGTTTGTTTAGGTATTCCGGGTTATGTTTGACTTGCTGATAGAAGTCGATCAGGGCGATGATCCAATTGTCTACGCCATTTAACATTTGCCCGAGCCGTGTAACGGTAATCGTAATGACTTCCTCCAGCGTCGTATCCGCCGGGCTATACTCCAAAGGGACCTTCGTCCATCCTTTCGTCATTTCGAATTGGTAATCGAGAATATGGAAAAACAACTGCTCTTTGCTGTCGAAATGGCCGTAGAATGCCCCTTTCGTATGGCCTGTCCGCGCCACGATATCCCCGAGTGTCGTCGCCGCGTATCCTTTTTCGGAAAAGCATTTATGTCCGGCTTCGAGCAGCAGTTTATAAGTTGCTTCCCTTTTGAGCTGAAATTTATTTTTTTTCATAGACTGTCGCTCCTACTATAAAGTCATACCCATTATAGCATACGAGCCGAGACAAATAACGCCTGGGAGCACCTCAAATGGAAAGTACGCTTGAGAATATTCGGCTCCATGTTCCAACTGTACCAAACAACAAAAAGAGAGTGCCTCGAAAGCAATAATTTGCTTTGAGACACCCTATTTCATCATCAATTATTTCTCAGTGTCTTAACATAGTCAACACGTGATCGTTCGCCTTCTCCAGAAACATCAACCGCTGTTACCTGCACCTCAAACTTAGTTCCTGCACTTTTGTTTGTGATGTAATAGTACGTATCTCTAATCGGTTTACTGTTTACCTTCTTTCCATTGATATACACATTGTATGAGAATGCACCTTTTACACTAACCCATTTTTCTACCCATGCACTGCTAGTCACATTCATGTGTGAAACTCCTTTTGGTGCGGCCAATAACGTTAATATGGAATCCGCAGGGGAATAATCCGACTCGACCCCTTTTGAATTTATCGCTGTAACCTTTACCGAATGTACCGTTCTCATGCTTACGTTTTCAATTTGATATGATATTCCTAAAATCGGTTTCTTATTAACCTTCGAACCGTTAAGATATAAGTTATACGAACTTGCACCAGCTATCGCAGACCATTTTTCTGTCCAGCCGCTGCTTGTCACATTACTATGGGAAAGTCCTGTTGGTCCGGACGTAAGTGTTGTAAACGTTTTAATCGTGGCGCCACTCTCACCTGAAGCATTCACCGCAGTTACCTTTGCCGTATACGTCTTTCCCGGCAATAGACCCTTTAGTGGATACGACTGATCCCCTACCTTATTGAGCTTTTTTCCGTCCACATACACAATGAACGATACCTTTCCCGGGTTTCCGTTCTGCCATCTCAACGTACAACTGCTGCTCGTCAAGTTTTCGCAATTGAGCGATCCTGGATTCTCCGGTTTCGTTAATACAATAGCCCTTCTAGCCATATATTGATTTTTTACTGTTATTATATACTCTGTATTCGGCTCTAGGTTTGAGTAGGTTCTCGAGGATTTGTTTTCAAGATATCCTAGAAAATCTTCAGCTTCACCTTTCTTATTGAACCAAACAGCGACTGTTTGTTTTTTGTCCCATGATACAGTAAAGCTTGTACTCGTCACGTTGCTGTACGATAAAGCATCATATTTTGGAGTAGCGGTATCAATAGTCTTTGCGCTCGAAGGAAGGCTTTCTTCGCCTAATGAATTTACTGCAGTTACATATACGGAATAGGCTGTATCAGGCATGATATCCTGAAGTGTTGCCTCAGCAGTAGTTATTGACTGCTGGACTTTCTTTCCGTTGAGATATACATTGTACTTCGCATTATAACCAATATCTCTCCAAGTAATGTATGCGTTCCTAGTCAAATAATTATAATAGGCTTTAAGTTGAGTGGGTTGTTCGTAGAGATTGCCTACGACTTCTAAATTGGACGCATCGCTTTCTCTACTACCGTTGAATGCAGTCACAACGACATTATAAGTTTTAGACGGAACTCCATAAACCAATTTATATGAAGTCCCTGTTATATCGTAAATCTTACGACTGTCAGGACCACCCATACGCGTAACTGGCATAGTGCCATCACAATCGATACACAAGTGGTAAGAGGTTGCTCCAGGCACCGCGTTCCATGTTAATTCCCACGCACCCGAAGCCGTATAACTATGCTTCAAACCCGTTGGCGCAGGCGGTTTCGATGGGGCTGGCGGAGCTGGCGGGAATGGAATCGTCGTAACGAGATCTTCTGCCGATTGAGGACCTGGGACTCCTAACACATTGGCTGCTGCTACGGTGACCGATATCGGATTTACGTC
This sequence comes from Cohnella suwonensis, assembly GCF_042655365.1. Classification (NCBI taxonomy): domain Bacteria; kingdom Bacillati; phylum Bacillota; class Bacilli; order Caryophanales; family Paenibacillaceae; genus Cohnella; species Cohnella suwonensis. The sequence goes on from NZ_JBHSMH010000111.1 coordinate 276,043, forward strand.
CCATAATCTCACATCATACGACGTTGCTCTAATCCCTCTCCGATACACTTGTCCATTATAATACAATATATACGAACTTGCTCCGGGAACCGCATTCCATGTTGACGTCCATCCATATGACGTCACGTTGCTGTGTGAGAGACCTGTCGGCGCCGATGACGGGACGCTAGTCATTAGAGTATCTGCTTCAGACGGATCCCCCTGATCCCCGGACGAATTTACCGCAATGACTTGGACCGAATAGATCGAAGGCACTTTACCGGTCACGACATAGGACGTTCCTGTGATGCCCTGGCTTTCTACAATTCCATTTAAAAGCAAAATATACGAAGTTGCTCCAGAAACCGCGTTCCATGTTTCTGTCCAACCTGTGCTCGTAACATAACTGTGTGAAAGACCTGTCGGCGCTCCCGGAGCCGTTAATACGGAATCCGCCACAGGAGACGGAGCGCTCTCGACTCCTGCCGCATTCACCGCCGTTACGGTTACCGAATACGTCGTGTTAGGCGATTGGCCAGTTACTGCATAAGTCGCGTTAGGGTCTTGTCCGCTTGTTGTAATCGGAGACGCATTTACTTTCGTTCCGTTCACATACACATTGTATGAAATTGCACCTGGTACTATAGGCCAAGTCTCAACCCAACCCGTCGAAGTCACCGTGCTGTGAGATAAATTTGCCGGCGCTAAGGTAGCAGTGGTCACGGTATCCAAATTAGACAGAGTACCTTCTCCAGATTCATCAGCGGCTGTCACTTGGATCGTATGAGTGGTATTCGGTTGTATTTGTTGTCCTGAGACAGTAATCGAGGTTTCAGTGAGTCCAGTAGCCCACGGCGTCGGCGCCCCATCCAAATACAAATTATAATAAGTTGCACTCGTTACTGAATTCCATGTTGCTGTCCAGCTCGAACTCGTCACGTTACTATGTGACAGTCCTGTTGGTGCTGCTGGCGACGCATAAGCGTTTGTGGCAAATCCATTTACACCCAAAATAGATGCGACTATCGTCAATGAAAGCAAAACCGACAACATTTTTTTCTTTACCAAGTTTTTTCATCCTTTTCTACTAATCTCAAAATCTATTCCTTCTAAATTTGCACACACAAGTAACTTCACATAATTTCATAAATCATTTTCTCAAAGACTATGTATGAGTTTGCTGACGAGCCGCCCCCCTGCCATCGCCGCTTTAATTAAATACATACTTGATAGCATATATTATATTTTACCTAATAATTGTTAGTCAATAATAAGATCGCACTCCGACTCATTCTAGCAACAAACGGCATCACTTAAGATGTTGAATTGAAATTGACGAGGCTGAATATTTCGGTGCTAGAGAGCCATTAAGTTAATACGTGAGAGCCACCCTGTTACTGAAATAGAGCCACGATGTTAATCGTGAGAGCCACCGTTGTATTCCTCCGCTAGAATGGAGGAGTGCGTAACCGGAAACGATCCCCCAAATCAAGTCCTCTTAACTTTCGAGATCATCGGTGGTCTTGTACGTCCCCTCTTTTTGCAGGGTTATCCGATCTCGTCAGCCAACATGGTTCAGCCGCCTGTTCCGGGGTTTGCCTTCAAGCCCTCCGCACGCATCCTGTTGGACTACGCACTGCCTGTCGGCTATGCACTTCCGCCACCTCGCGGTATGCTGGAGACTTTCACTCCTTAGTCTACGCGCTGCCAAGCGCACAAAACCACGTCTGATCGACGTGGTTGAGTGGATGCAGTTTTATGGAGCCAAGGGGGATCGAACCGATGACCTCTCCGCTGACAGCGAAGCGCTCTACCGCCATTACCGGTATTACGCCCACAAGCAAGACTCTCCTGGGACATTATGGAATCGCCCAAACTATAATTGACCCTACAGCCGATACATTACCTGCTACATCCTTCACAATAACATATACATAATAATAAGTTTCAGGAATAAACCCCGTTATATAAACTGCATTCATTCTCGCCGATGCTGCTCCCGTTCCTTTTGCAACTGCTGTTCCCTGATCTTTAATTGTTGCTGCATTCGGAACTGGGTCAGGATACGTATAGGCGACATAGTAATATGTTCCTGCTTCGTTAGATGTAAAGTTTAGGGTCGTTGAATAACTCGTTGTTCCACTTTCACTTATTCCACTCAATGTCGGTGCTGTTTCGTCAGCCGTGGTGAACGAAAGGGTCGATACTGCAGAAACGTTCCCTGCTGCATCCTTTACAATAACGTAGGCTTTGTAGGCTGTTACCTCTGCAAGACCTGTTACGTTAACCGTATTCGCTGCCGCCGTTGCTGCTGCCGTTCCTTTTGCAACTGCTATGCCCTGAGCTTCAATTATAGATGCATTCGGCGCGGAATCCGCTGCCGCATAGACCAGATAGTAATAGGTTCCCGCTTCGTTAGAGGTGAAGTTCAGCGTCGTTCCCGTACCCGTTGTTCCGCTTGCGCTTGTTGCACTCAATGTCGGTTCGGTTTCGTCGGCCGTGGTGAACGAAAGGGGCGATACTGCAGAAACGTTCCCTGCTGCATCCTTGACAATAACGTAGGCTTTGTAGGCTGTTACCTCTGCAAGACCTGTTACGTTAACCGTAATCGCTGCCGCCGTTGCTGCTGCCGTTCCTTTTGCAACTGCTATGCCCTGAGCTTCAATTATAGATGCATTCGGCGCGGAATCCGCTGCCGAGTAGACCAGATAGTAATAGGTTCCCGCTTCGTTAGAAGTGAAGTTCAGCGTCGTTCCCATACCCGTTGTTCCGCTTGCGCTTATTCCACTCAATGTCGGTTCGGTTTCGTCGGCCGTGGTGAACGAAAGGGTCGATACTGCAGAAACGTTCCCTGCTGCATCCTTTACAATAACGTAGGCTTTGTA
>NZ_JBHSMH010000111.1:279094-321503 GCF_042655365.1 Cohnella suwonensis
TAGTGAAGTTCAGCGTCGTTCCCATACCCGTTGCTCCGCTTGCGCTTGTTGCACTCAATGTCGGTTCGGTTTCGTCGGCCGTGGTGAACGAAAGGGTCGATACTGCAGAAACGTTCCCTGCTGCATCCTTTACAATAACGTAGGCTTTGTAGGCTGTTACCTCAGCCAGACCTGTTACGTTAACCGTATTCGCTGCCGCCGTTGCTGCTGCCGTTCCTTTTGCAACTGCTATGCCCTGAGCTTCAATTATAGATGCATTCGGCGCGGAATCCGCTGCCGCATAGACCAGATAGTAATAGGTTCCCGCTTCGTTAGAAGTGAAGTTCAGCGTCGTTCCCGTACCCGTTGATCCGCTTGCGCTTGTTGCACTCAATGTCGGTGCTGTTGTATCCACTGTGTACTCTACAGGATCCGAAGCCAAGCTAGTAACGCCATCACTCTCTACGACTTGATTCGGCTGCTTTTCAAACTGAACTTGATCTTTAATTTCCTTATCGATCGTCGCTTTCTCAATCGTACCTTGACCAGTCACTTTCATGGCTGACTTAAGAATCAGCTCAATGATCTTGGCAGTTTTCCCCAGATTAAGCTTCGTGCCGCGTGCGGTCTTCGAAGCGAGCAGCTTCTTGATGATGCCCGACGGAAATTCGATTTCCGTCTCTTTCGAGTTTACTTCGACTTCATTAAAGTTACCAATAAGGGAGACCTTCGAACCTTCCGGAAGACGATCCGACAGTATAACTTTCCCGATGGATGAGTCACTGCCGTTCGATTCGATCTTTGCACCCGATTGAACTTGAACTTCTTGAACCTTCGTCGAGCCTTCCGCTACGATACGAACCTCGCCCGTCTTCTTGTTCACGATGATGATCACAAGAACCGAATCCTTGAAGTGAATGGAGTTCGCGCCGCCGCCCGCTACGATCGTCTCGCCTTGCACTACAACGCCGTCCAAAGTTGCATCGCCATCGCCGACGGATTCGGCGATCGTCAGGTTGCCCTTGACCACCGTATTATGAAGCGTAACGCCCTGAGCCGAGATCACGACATTGCCTTCGATCGTTTCTTGTCCGTCTTTCGGTCCGTATGTACCGGCTTTGTCAAATTTCGTTGTCGGCGTAACGCCCGCTTCGATCGCACGGTTCAGCGTCACAACCGCTTCAGCGCGCGTAATGGCGCGAGCCGGTTGGAAGCTGCCATCTTCATAGCCCTTCATGATGCCCTTCTCAAGCGCTGCACCTACGGCACCTGCGCTCCAGTACGCCAAGCTTGCGCTGTCGGCAAAATCGGCTGCGGCGTCTTCATTCTCATCTAGCCCTAGCAAACGCGAAATGATAACCGCAACTTCCTGACGGTTGATGCTGCGCGATGCGCCGATCTTCCCGTCTTCGTAGCCATTGAAGTAACCGGCCGCAACGGCCTTCTGTACTTCCACATATGCCCAGTTGGACTCGTTCACGTCAGAGAAGCTGATCTCAGCTTTCTCGCTGAAGCCGAAAGAACGGTTGACCAATGCGATGAATTCCGCGCGGGAAATTTGGTTGTCCGGCTTCAAACTACCGTCCTCGTACCCTTTCAGGAACCCTTTGTCCACCCATTCGTTCAGTTGTGCTGCTGCCCAATGCCCGGTAGTATCGATTGCCGCAGCGCCGGCTGTCACCGCATACGACGAGACGACCAGGCAGAAGACCAATACGGTTGCTGCAATCTTCCTTGCTCGTTTCAGTAAACTCATTGATTCGTTTCCTCCACACTTCAGTTTGGACTGTTTTGCCTAGGAATCTACAAGGTAGTTCTTTAGTCGCGAAGGGCGATCCAAACTTTGCTTCATTTTACATACCTCATCTTTCTTTGGAATTTCCTTTCCCTATTCAGACCTCTCCCGACAAACTCGACATGCCAGCCGTAATATACCGCTCCGACTAAATTAACAAAACGGTGCACTTCGTTGTCATATCGTCGGCTCTTAGTCAGGTATGATGTTTGAGATCATGCTGCAGATCATCACCATAATGGTCAAATTTGTCGTCACGCGTCTCGAAGTTCGACTGTACAATCACACTTTCTCCCCAAAACCAATTAAATATATATCTATAGGTATTTAATTACAAAATCTCCCGATCGTCAAGCAAATTATTCCACAGCTTGAAATGACCGACCTATGACAGCAACCTGACCAATCCTTGAATATAGGATTGCGGATCGGGTCCTTCGAACAAGACCCAATTCACGGAAAATCCATCATTATAAGCAAGAACTAGCTTGGCGATCTGATGGCTGTCTTTATCTTGAGATACCCACCCTTGTTCTTTTAACGCATCGATAAAGTTTGCAATCCCGGCAACCCATTCCTGGTACTTATTTTTCAGAACGCTGTGCAGTTCCGGTTTATGTTTCGTTTGCATATAAAAATCGACTAATACAAGGATCCAGTTTTTGAAGTTTTCATTTCCTTTCAGCATTTCTTGCAGCCTCATGACACTTATCGTGACAACTTCTTCAAGCGTCGTGTTTTCGGGTCGGTATTGTTTCGGCGTTTCCGTCCAGCCGCTGCTTAATTCCTGACGATAGTCCAGGATATGGAGGAATAACTGTTCCTTGCTCTCGAAGTGACCGTAAAAAGCCCCATTGGTATGCCCGGTAATCGCCACGATATCTCCAATCGTCGTAGCCGCGAATCCTTTCTCCAAAAAACACTTATCCGCCGCTTCAATGAGCTTTCGATAAGTAGCTTCTCTTTTTAGCTGGAACTTATTTTTTTTCAAAACGATCGCCTCCTTATTAACAGTTCAATTATACAAAAAACCACGTCCAATGGACGTGGTTGAATTATTTATTATGGTGGAGCCAAGTGGGATAACGATATTCTGATAAAACTTGCTGACGAAGTCCTTTCGACGAAGCAGATCGCAGCGGTGAATTGGTGGACCCTAGCGGGATCGAACCCCTGACCTCATCGCTGCCAGCGAAGCGCTCTCCCGTCAAAGTTGGTTTCACATTAATTAAAAGTCCCGCCGAATGGATTTCTCCACTCAGTCGGGACTTTAATGGCTACTCAATTCTATTTAATCTATCATTCCAAGCTTTTGCAGTGTCCGTATGAATACGACCGCAGCTTGTGCGCGTGTTGTTTCATCCTTTGGACTGAACGTATTCGCCGATGTGCCTGTCATGATGCCAAGCTTAACTATCGTTCGAACGTCCTCCAAATATGCCGCGTTCGCGCTTCCGATATCTTTGTAACCTTCCAAGCTGACAAATTCCTTTGTCATCGGCAGCTTCTCCATATAAATAACTGCCGCCAGCATGCTTGCCATTTCCTCTCGGGTCAGCGACTGATCCGGCTTGAAGCTCTTGCCGCTTGCAAAGCCCAATAGTCCAAGCTCCTTCGCATTGGCTACAGCATCGAAGTACCATGCACCGTTCTTCACGTCGTCATATGGTGCGGTGCTCCCGAATGATGTGCTGCGACCCAGCGCCCTGACTAGCATAGCCGTGAATTCCGCTCTCGTCACGGATTGGTTCGGCGCATACTTCCCGGCGCCGACGCCTTCGACCAGCCCTTTCGCGGCCGCCATCTCGACAAACGATTTGCTCCAATGGTTAAGAGTATCGGCGAAGCTCACCGCATTTTCAGCTACGACATACGCACTGTTGGAATACGAGCTAATCATCACATACCATATGCTGTCAATCAGCACCTTCTTCGCCGCGACAAACTCGAATTTCTTCGTTGTTTCGTTATAACGGAACGCGCCCCATTGCGCAGGGATGTCTTTCATGTCCTTCGGCATCGGAATGACTCTCGTCAGAGCCTTGCTGAACTTGTCCGCCGTTCCGATCGATTGTCCTGTCTTGGTGTTCACGATGTCGATGTGGAAATCGACAATCGCCCCCATCGCTTTGCCATTCGGCAATCCGTTTGCAAACGCGGCTTGAAGATCCTTGTCACCGGACTTGTCGGAAAGCATGATCTTGAAGCTGATATCCTCAGCTTTAAGGTTATGCTTGGCAAGCAAGTCTTGCAGTCCCGGAATCAGCGATGCCAGATTGACCGGAACTTGATAGCTGCCGTAAGGGGCTTTAATCTCAATGAAGAAGTTTGCGTTTTTGCCTTCAAAGCTAGTTAAAATGCTTGCGGGTATGCTGACGTAGGCTGCACCATCCTTTGTTGTTACTTCAAGCGTGACCGATGGCTTTGTCGTGTCGATTTTGTCAGGATCAAGCTTGATGCCGTTCTGATCGATGACCGGCAAGGTAACTGCAGGCGATGAACCGCTCGGCGACAAAATCGTGTAGCTCTCGCTCATCACCGGGCTGTCGATCATGCCCGCTTTGACCGCAATCGCCTTGACCGTCATAGCGCTCGTAACAGGGATCGGCGATGTGTATGGCGTTGAAGCGCTAGTTGGCGTACTTCCGTCTGTCGTGTAATAGATCGCCGCTCCTCCAGTAGCCGTCGATAATGCTACCGTTGTGCCGGAGGCTACCGCCCCGCCGACTGGCGTCGCTGTTGGTGTACTTGCTGATACCGCGCTTACAATGACTGTCCTTGTCACTTCAACCGCCGCATTCCCTGCCAGATCCAACGCGTTGTACCGCACTATGTATGTCCCTGCTGCGTTCGTGTCAACCGTTCCGGTGATAACGACAGGCCCCGCAGTTCCGATGTTGTCCGTCGCGGCAGCGCCTTGTTCCGTATAGGTATCGCCTACCGTTAAGTTGACGGTTGAAGAGCCGTTCAACGTAATGACCGGAAGCGTCTGATCTACCGAAAATGAAAGCGGAGCCGCTAGATAGGCCGGATTCGCAGGGGAGGTATCTTTGGCCGATACGTTTAACGTGTACGTTCCATCCGGCAACGCGGTTAGCGGGATCGAGCGTGCAATCGACTGATCCGTTCCGTCGGCATATGCATGATAAGTGACGCTGCTTACGGTTGTTCCCAGGCTATTGTTGATCTCGTACTTAATCTCAACCTTTTCACCGACACTGCCATCCATTACCGTCCCGGTCACCGCCAACTGATTTGAAGCGAGGTTGTATGTCGTCCGCGCCAACGGATCTATTTTCATGCTTGGCTTAAACGCAAGCAAATAAGGGTACGATTCGTCTTCCCGTATCCCCCATGCGTTCGCAAAATCCCAGCCGATGCCTGAGCTGTAGAACGTCGCCATCTTCTTCATATCTTCCGTCGATTTACCCGTCCCGCCTGAGCTGGTAGACATTTGTGAAGTTTCCGTGTCCCAATACGACATATCTATAGCTCCACCCCAAACAACCCCGACTAAGCCGCCTACATATAACGCACCCGGGGGTATCAAAATATTTCCGGCCGCAAAGGAATGGGTAATAGACGATCCTGGGGCCTGTTGTTGACCAACCAACCCTCCCACATTAGTACTATTGACGTTGGTGGTTCGAACGGCCGTTACATTGCCGGTAGCAAAGGCATTCTCGATTACACCATAGTTGTCGCCTGCTAGACCGCCAATAAGGCCAACTCCTGAAACGGATACGTTTGCCCATGCGTTCGAAATGGTTCCATACGAGTTCCCGCCTGTCAGGCCGCCAACATGTAATCCACCGGACAGCACGTACCCACTAAGTAAAACATCATACCTTTCAGCGGGTTCACCTTTTACTTGGCCGGTTGCAAAGGAGTTCGCGATATGGGAGCCTATTTCCATCTTCCCGACTAACCCGCCGACATTACTTGTACCTATAACATCGACGTCAAGCAATTGGATGTTCTTAAGAACGCCGGTTCCGCGAATAATTCCAAAGAGCCCTACATACGGCGTGTTTGGGCGATCAATCCTCAAGTTACGGATTATGTATCCTCCCCCGTCCAACGTTCCAGTAAAGGTATCGCCCGAGGTACCGATCGGCATCCAGCCCGCAGTGTCTCCAACGGGATAGCCCGATAAATCTATGTCCGCCCCCAGCTTATAATGAGCCGACTTATTGTTGCGAATGTCCGATAACTCCTGCGCCGTCGTAATCATAATAGGATCGGCATCCGAGTCTCCCGGCGCGGCGTGCGCCACCTGAATGCCTGTTGTAAACGGCAATGTCTGTAGGATAAGTGTAAGCATAAGGATGAGGACGGCAATCTTTTTCATCATTTCCTCCTATTGTTTCTCAAAAATTAAATACATTTAATATAGTATATAATACAATTTGACATAACCTTCGGTCAATCATTAGGATTTCAAGACTACCAACTCAAACAACTTGACCATGCCCTGAATAACAACTTCTATAAAACAAAAAAAACGGAATTTCTGCCGTTGTGTGGTAGATGTTGGTAGAGAATTGCGGAATCGAACATTTTCTTTTCGTTGCGGGGACTGGCTTTCACTTCGTTCCGTCCGTGCGGAACGCCCCAATTTGATTCGATCAGCTTATGTCCTGCCAAACAAAAAACACGCCTTAGGGGCGTGCTTAAATTATTGTTTGGTGGACCTTAGCGGGATCGAACCGCTGACCTCTTCGCTGCCAGCGAAGCGCTCTCCCAGCTGAGCTAAAGGCCCGGGATATAAAACTTGAATTCTTGGGGGTAGTGTAATACCCAATGGTGGGCTCCCAGCTGAGCTAAGGGCCCATAATCGTGACGACAAGAATGATTTTACCACAGAAAAAACGGGCATGTCAACACATTTTCCGCCGATTGCCACCGGTTTTTCTCATGCTAAAATAACGCCGCGCCATCGTCTTATTTGTTTGTTTTCCGCATACCGATCGACAATAACGTTACGCCATCGTCTTATTTCCTGTGCCGACTCCCAAAAGCAAGTTCAAACCGCAAAATAGCGCTACCTCATCGCTCTAATGAGAGGAACGAGCCGGAGAGGCGAGCGAATAAGGTTTTCCCGTCACCTTAACCGCGTCGATCTCTCCCCGGCCTACATCCCATGCTTGTTCATGAGCGAATTCAGCTCCTTCAAGAACATGTTGATGTCCTTGAACTGGCGATAGACGGATGCGAACCGCACGTACGCGACTTCGTCGACGCCGTATAGATGTTGCATCATCGCTTCGCCGATCATCCGACTCTCGACCTCGGTGCTCGCCGTATTGCGAAGCTCCCGTTCAACGTCGTTGACGATGATTTCGAGCTGATCAACGGACACCGGACGTTTCTCGCAGGCACGGAGAAGACCGCGGAGCACTTTGTCCCGGCTGAACTCTTCGCGGCTTCCGTCTTTCTTGATGACGACGAGCGGCGTCTCTTCGACCGTCTCGAATGTCGTAAACCTTCGGCTGCACTTCTCGCACTCGCGGCGGCGGCGGATCGACTTATTGTCGTTGGCCGGACGGGAATCGAGCACTTTCGTTCCGCTGAAGTCGCAATGAGGGCATTTCATGACGTATTTTTGCCTCCTTCGGTTTTTTTCAGCATTTCCAAGGCTTCCCTTACATGATTGGAGAGATAAAGCACATAATACTGTTACCAACCGCAAGGAGGTGAACAAACATGGCTTCCAACACGAAACTGGTCCCTCAAGCGGCCGCCGGCCTGTCCCAACTCAAATTCGAAGCAGCTCAAGAGCTGGGCATCGCCATTCCGCAGGATGGCTACCAAGGCAACATGACGACGAAAGACAACGGTTCGATCGGTGGTAACATCACCCGCCGCTTGGTGCAAATCGCCGAGCAACAATTGGCCGGCAGATAACGATTGCAACTGAAGGCACTCAATACCGGGGAGCTTTGAGGCGATTACGCTTCAAGGCTTCTCTTCCGTTGGCGGAACCTGCGCCGCGAGATCAGAGCGTTTCGTATATTTTCGCATATTTCTTATAATAATACATCACACGTTGCACGTAATGTCTAGTTTCGCCGTAAGGAATGTCGCGCACCGTCTGTTCTTGTCCATCCCAGACTCCTTTGTCCAGCCACTGCCGGACTTTGCCCGGACCCGCGTTGTAAGCGGCCAAGGAGACGGCCAAGCTGCCGTCGAATTGCCTCGTCAGTTCTTTCACGTACCAAGCGCCGAGCCTGATGCCCGCGTTCGCGTCGCTTCCCGCGTCTTTCACCGTCATATCCCCGAAATCGTCTTTCTCCAAAATCCATTCCGCCGTGTCCGGCATCAACTGCATGATCCCGACCGCTCCCTTGGGGGAAACCGCGTTCGCCTTGTAATTCGACTCGACCCGGATGATCGCCGCGATCAAGAGCGGGTCTAGATCGTAATACGATGCGTTCTGCTTGATTTCGTCCGTATATTTGATCGGGTATATCCACTTCCCTAACCAATCCGACTGCACGAACAACACGCATAAGACGATCAAGATCAACGGAAGAACGATTCTTTTCCGTTTCGTCTTTTTCATTTTCTTGCTCATCTCAACCCCATTTCCCGCCAGAAGCGATCCACTTGCTCTTCCGTCCGCTCCCGTCCGCCGCCGTTATCGATGACGATGTCGGCGCGCCTCTTTTTCTCTTCGATATTCATCTGCGCTTCGAGCCGACGCCTCGATTCCTCCGCGTCGAATCCGTCTCGTCCGATTAATCGCGTCAATTGCAGCATCCGCGGAGCATATACGACCATCACCTGTTCAAAATAAGACTCCAGCCCCGACTCGTAAAGCAGCGGTACATCGACGACGACGAGCTTGTCCGGCGCGGATCGCTCATATTTTTCCATTCGTTCCTTCATGACCTTGCGTATCGCCGGATGAAGGATTCCTTCGAGCGTCTTGCGCTTGCTCGCGTCAGCGAATACGATCGACCCGAGCTTCTTTCTGTCGAGAGTTCCGTCCTCCCGAAGCACGGACGGACCGAATCTTTCCGCGATCGCGGAAAGAGACGGCTGCCCGGGCTCGACGACTTCCCGGGCAATGACGTCCAGATCGATCAATAATGCTCCGCGTTCCTCCAGCATTCTCGCGACCGTGCTCTTGCCGGTGGCGATGCCGCCGGTTAATCCGATGTTCATCTCGAGTTTTCTTCCTTTTAGCGAAATATGGCGTGCGTACGCTTATACGAACAATTTGAATATGCCCATAGCGATAAGAATAATACCCGGCATCGCGGACAAGTGCTTCACCCAGCGCCAATCCGACGCCCAGTAGCCGACCCTTGTGCCCGACCATAGAAACAAGCCGCTCGACAGCGCGATGAGTAACGCCGTGATTTCCGCAGGAAATCCGAGCAACGCCGCGCCGATGCCGGCGCCGAACGCGTCAAGCGACAGCGCCAGACCCAGGAAAAACGCCTCTCCCGAGCTGATCGTTCCCGAACGGTCCACGTCCGCGGCGGACGGCGTTCGAAGAATTTGCACGATGAAGCCGAACAGCTTCAGCTCCAATTTCAGTACCGGAGCCGGTTCCGCGGCCAAGTCTTGCGCGTCTTCCCGCCTGCAATCGTCCTCGGTCTTTTCTTTGCCTCTCGCGCGAATCAACTGCATCAACGCCATGACTCCGATCCCCATCAGAATGATCGCGCCGAGGACGGATGCCCCGTGCGGCGGCAACCATTTCGTCAGTACGACGCCGACCATCATCGACAGAAAAATGACGAGGCCGGAACAGACGGAAATAATCGCGACGGAAGGGACCGGAATTTTGATTTTGCGAACGCCGTACGTCATGCCGACGCCGAAGCCGTCCAGACTGACGGCGACGGACAAGAGAACGAGCGAAGCGACAGGTGCCATCATTTCTGTTCCCCCTGCATTGGATGCTGACCCGACGAGTCCGCAAGGGCCGCCAGGTTCTGTTCATCCTATGCACCGGAACAGGGGAATGCCCCGACATCGGCGTGTATTTCTGTGCGAATGCCTATTCCGACGGGCCGTCCAGCCTGCGTTTGACGGCATTGTTCCGGACGTACCGCTTCGCCGCTTCCCCGCGGGAAGCGTCTTGCGCGGGCGATTTGTTGCGCGGTCCTTTCTGACAATCCGGGCACGTATGGGTGCCCCGGCCGCCGACGACGGTACGCTCGATCGGCGTGCCGCACGTCAAGCAAGGCTCTCCCGTTCTGCCGTAAGCTTTCAGCGAATGCTGGAACATGCCCATCTCGCCCTGCCCGTTCACGTAGGACTTGATGGAGGAGCCTCCGGCTTCCACCGCGGCCGACAACGTCTGCACGATGGCCGAATGAAGCCGATCGCGCTCGCTCTTCGTCAATTTGTTGGCCGGTCTCTCCGGATGGACGCCCGCCATATGCAGCGCTTCGTCCACGTAGATGTTGCCGAGACCGACGACGACTTCCTGGTTGAGCAGCAACGGCTTGATCTTCGTCGACCGGCGGCCGAGCGCGAGACGGAACGCATCGGGCGTAAATCCGCCTTCCAAAGGCTCCAATCCCAGTTTATTCAGCGGAGGCGACCGTAATTCTTCTCCGGCCGGGAATAGATGCATCGTGCCGAACTGCCGTACGTCCTTGTATCGAAGTTCCGTCCCGTCCGTAAAGTGGAACACGACGTGGGTGTGGATCTCTTTCGGCTCGTCCGCCCGGTAGACCCCGAACCGTCCTTCCATCCTCAGATGGGAGACGAGCACGAGACCGTCCAAGACGAGTCTCAGGAATTTCCCGCGCCGTTCGACGGACGTAAACGTTCTTCCTTCGAGCATGGCGGCGAACACTTGCGGATCGTCCGGCTTCTGCAGAATGCGCGGCAACGTCGCCGTGACGCTAGAGATCGTCTTGCCGACGATCAAGTCGTTCAACGTCCGGCGAACCGTCTCCACCTCCGGCAATTCCGGCATGGCCTGTCGCCTCCTTTCTCTACGTTATTCGTTCAGATGTCGGTTATTTCGCTTCGTACCAGTTCGCGCCGACGCTGACGTCCGCGAGCAGCGGAACGTCTAATGGCAGCGCCTTGCTCATGACTTCGGGTACGAGCTTCTTCATGACGTCGAGTTCTTCCGCCGGCACTTCGAACACCAATTCGTCATGCACCTGCAGCAGCATGCGGCTCGTTAGCCCGCGCTCCCGCAGCGCTTCGCTCATCCGCATCATCGCGAGCTTGATAATATCGGCCGCGGTGCCTTGAATCGGCGTGTTCATCGCGGTCCGCTCGGCGAAGGAACGCAGGTTGAAGTTCGAATGGCGGATCTCCGGCAAGTAACGGCGGCGTTCGAGCAACGTCGTCACGTAGCCGTCCTGGCGGGCTTTCTCCACGATATCGACCATGTAGCGCTTGACGCCCGGGAACGCTTGAAAATATTGCTCGATGAACTCCGCCGCTTCCCGTCTCGTAATGTTCAAGTTCTGGGAGAGGCCATAGTCGCTGATGCCGTATACGATGCCGAAGTTGACCGCCTTCGCTTGGCGCCTCATGTTACCGTCCACTTGGCTCGCCTGCACGCCGAACACGTCCATCGCCGTTTTCGTATGAATGTCCATTTCCTTCAGGAACGCTTCCTTCAACCCTTCGTCCCCGGAGATGTGCGCGAGCACGCGAAGCTCGATCTGCGAATAGTCGGCGGCCACGATGCTCCAGCCAGGCTCCGACGGCACGAACGCCTTGCGAATCTGGCGGCCTTCCTCCAAGCGGATCGGAATGTTCTGCAAGTTCGGAAACTGGCTCGACAGCCTTCCGGTCGCCGCGATCGTCTGCTTGTAGAACGTATGGATTTTGCCGTCCTCCGGACGGATTTCCTTCGTGAGCCCTTCGATATACGTCGACTGGAGTTTCGTCAATTGGCGATAGTGAAGGATAAGTCTGACGGCCTCGTGATACGGCTCCAGCTTCTCCAGCACCTCTGCGTCGGTCGAATAGCCCGTCTTCGTCTTCTTGACGACCGGCAAGCCGAGCCTGTCGAACAGCACTTCGCCGAGCTGCTTCGTCGAACCGATATTGAACTCGAAGCCCGCGGCGGCGTAGATCGCGTCCGTCGTCTCCTCGATGCGGCGCTGGAATTCGGTGCCCAGCTCGGCGAGCGCGTTCGCGTTCACCGAGATGCCTTGCTTCTCCATGCCCGCGAGCACGACGGCCAGCGGTTGCTCGAGCTCGTAATAGAGCTTGTGCATGCCGAGCGACTCCAGTTGCTCCGCGAGAAGCGGCTTCAGACGGCGAACCGCGTCCGCTTTCGCCGCGAGATGCTTCGCTAGCTCCGCTTCCGCCGGAACGCGGAACTTCGCGCCTTTGCCGTAGGCCGACTCGTCCGACAGGATCGGCGGCAAGCCCAGCCGTTGCAGCAAGCCGTGCAACGACGGATCCGCTTCCGTCGGATCGAGCAAATACGCGGCCAGCTGCACGTCGAACGAATGCCCGGACAGCTCGATGCCGGCGCGCGCCAGCACGAGCTCCGCCCGGTGCGCGTCGTAGCCGGTCTTCGGCGCGTCCGCGTCCTCCAACCAACGGACGAGCTGACCGGCCTCGGGCGACTTGAGCGAGGCGTAAGGCGCCACGAAACAAGTCGTTCCCGCTACGATCGCGATGCCGATGCCTTCCGCCTGATGCGGATTGTCCCCGTAAGCTTCGACGATCAGCGCTTCTGCTTCGGGCAGCGCATCGTTCAATCCGGCCCATCCGTCCGCCAGGACGCTGACGACGTCGTACTTCGACGCCGTCTCCGCCGATTGCGCGATTTCCGCTTCGTCCGCCTCGCCAAGATTCAGGCGGTCGGACAGATTGCGGAACTCGAGCTTGCGGAACGCGGCCGCCAGCGAAGCGTTCTCGTAGCCGTTCCACGCGATGTCGTCCATCGTGCGCTCGAGCGGAACCTCGCGGAAGATGGTCGCGAGCTGCTTGCTCATGCGAGCGCTATCCATGTTCGCTTCGATGTTCTCGCGCAGCTTGCCTTTCACTTCGTGGGCGCGCTCCAGCACGTTCTCGACCGTACCGAATTCCTGCAGCAGCTTCAGCGCCGTCTTCTCCCCGACGCCGGGCACGCCCGGAATGTTATCGCTCGCGTCTCCCATGAGTCCTTTCAGGTCGATGATCTGCGCCGGCGAGATGCCGTACTTCTCCGCGATCGCTTCCGGCGTGTAGCGCTCGACGTCGCTGACGCCCTTGCGCGTGATCAGCACGCTGACTTGGTCGGACGCCAATTGCAGCATATCCTTGTCCCCGGACACGACGACCGCCGACTTGCCGCCGTCTTCCGCGAGCTTCGCGAGCGTGCCGATAATGTCGTCCGCTTCGTAACCCGCCAGCTCGAACTGCGGAATCGAGAACGCCTGCAGCAATTCCTTCAATAGAGGAAATTGTTCCGACAGCTCGGGCGGCGTCTTCTGCCGTCCGCCCTTGTATTCCGCGTAGCCTTCGTGACGGAACGTCACTTTGCCCGCGTCGAAAGCGACGAGCACGTGACTCGGCTTCTCTTCTTCCAACACCTTGAGCAGCATCGTCGTAAATCCGAGCACCGCGTTCGTGTGCAAACCGCTGCTATTCGTCAGCGGAGGAAGCGCGTAGAAAGCGCGATTGATAATGCTATTGCCGTCGATCAATACCAGCTTGTCCGTTCCGTTAGACATGAAAAAGAACACCTCACCGACAGTAAATTCACATACAGCCATTTTACCATATGGGGAGTAGGGTCGCATCCCGACGTAAAAAGAGCTCCCCGCGCAAGGCGGAAAGCTCTTTCGGATCGTTAGGTTATTTCCGCTATCGATACTTGCCAGGTCGTTTGCGTCGTACCGTCGCCCGCGGTGACGACATACGTTACCGGCGAAGAGAAATCATTTTCCGTGACTTCGGATTCCTGATCCGCCGTTCCGATCTTCGCGGTTGCTCCCGCCGAAAGTATGAAACTTCTAACCACATGGGCAAGATCATAACCAACGGGAACAACAACCTCGATCTCATGGGTAGCAAGATCGATATTCACATGAAGTTGGTCAGGGTCGACGTCGGTCACTCCGAAATAAAGAATGTCGGTTTGGCCGCTATTCGCTTCTACCGGAATTCCGATCTGTCCGGACAGCTGGCTAACCGCGAACGCGACGTCATCGATGCCCGTCATGATTTGAACGGAGAAATCCGTTACGGAAGCATTTATTCCGCCTTTGAAAATAAAGGATACGCGATTCCCGTTAGTCACGAAAAAGTAGATGCCTTCGAACGGTTCTCCGTCTTGATCGTAAAGGGTTACGATCGAATTGTCCGGAACGTTCTCGATCGTAATTTCATCGTCCATCGTCCCCGGATTGTTGAAAATCGATACATCGTCAGCCGCTGGAGCAACCGGATTCGACCAATTGATCGACTGGGCGACTTTCTCGCTCTCCGCTTTGCCGACTTCCGTGATCGTTGCGTAAATCGAGTTCCAGCTCGAATCGAATCCGTCTTCGACAGTTACGATCGAATCTCCATCCGCGTCGGGAGTGGCGGTGCCCAGCACCAGACCGCCTTCATCATACACGGTGACCAAGGAACCAATTGGACCGTCGATAACGTTCACCATATCCTTGCGAACGTCGCTGGCCGCAAAATTTACCGTAATCACATTAGCCGAGATAAGCGCAGTCGATTGTGCTTTTACTACGATATCGAAGCTGTCCGAGACCGTATGGCTATGACCGTCGTTCACCGTTACCGTAATCGTCGCCGTGCCTGCCGCTACCGGCGTTACCGTGATGTCCGATCCGGCAACCGCAACCGTTGCAATTGACTCATCGCTGGATGCTGCCGAAAATGTCAGCGTATCGCCATCAACGTCTTCGAATGTCGTGTTCGCTTCCAGCGTTACCTCTGCGCCGCCAGCGACTCCCTCCTGATCTGCAATCGGGCTCGCGACCGTCGGCGCCGCGTTCGGCGCCGTGCCGACGACGATATCGAAGCTATCCGAGATCATGTTACCGTGACCGTCGTTCACCGTTACCGTAATCGTCGCCGTGCCCGCCGCTACCGGCGTTACCGTGATGTCCGATCCGGCAACCGCAACCGTTGCAATTGACTCATCGCTGGATGCAGCCGAAAATGTCAGCGTATCGCCATCAACGTCTTCGAATGTCGTGTTCGCTTCCAGCGTTACCTCTGCGCCGCCAGCGACTCCCTCCTGATCTGCAATCGGGCTCGCGACCGTCGGCGCCGCGTTCGGCGCCGTGCCGACGACGATATCGAAGCTATCCGAGATCATGTGACCGTGACCGTCGTTCGCCGTTACCGTAATCGTCGCCGTGCCTGCCGCTACCGGCGTTACCGTGATCGTCGTTCCGGTTACCGTTACCGTCGCTTTGGATTCATCGCTGGATGCTGCCGTCAGCGTCAGCGCATCGTGATCCGCATCGGCAAACGTCGCGCTCGCATCTACCGAAACCGCCGTGCCGCCTGCGACTCCCGTTTGGTCGGAGATCATGCTCGCGACCGTCGGCGCCGCGTTCGGCGTTCCGCCGCTTCCTCCGCCTCCGCCGCTGCTACCGGAGTTCGTCGTCGGCGCGCCGCTGCCTTCCGTTTTCGTCGGCGGTTTTTCGAACGTCGAACCTTTGGCCGAATCTTTTACGTCGGCGTTGTCGATCGTTCCTTGTCCGAGCACTTTCACAACCGCTTCCAGGACAAGATCGACGACTTTGGCGTCTTTGCCGAGGTTTAGCGTTACGCCGGCGGCGCTATCGCTTGCCGTGAATTGGTCGACCGAGCCTTGCGGAATGTCGATCGCGATCGACGCGGCGGAAATATCGACGTTATCGAAT
The DNA here is from genome assembly GCF_042655365.1 of Cohnella suwonensis. Taxonomy (NCBI): domain Bacteria; kingdom Bacillati; phylum Bacillota; class Bacilli; order Caryophanales; family Paenibacillaceae; genus Cohnella; species Cohnella suwonensis. The sequence goes on from NZ_JBHSMH010000111.1 coordinate 294,689, forward strand.
CGGCCCATAAGAGTAACTTTGGAATCCTTCGGCATTTCGCTTGATAGCTCAACCGAGTCGATGCCCCCGACTGCCGTCGCGTTCGATTCCAGCTTTGCGCCGGATTGCAAAGTGATTTGCTTGACCGTCGTCGCTCCTTCCACCACGACGCGGATTTCGCCCGACTTTTTGTTGACGACTACCGTCACTAATACCGAGTTGTTGAAGTGAACCGAATTTTTTCCGCCGCCGTTTACGAACGTTTTGCCTTTGACGGTGACGTTGTCGAGGAACACGTCGCCTTCGCCGATGCTTTCCGCGAGAAGAAGGTTTCCTTCGATAACCAGATTTTGAAGCTTAACTCCGCCAACCGTAACGGATACGTTGCCCTTGATCGTTTGCGTACCCGACGCCGGACCGTAAATTCCGGCGGCTTTGTAGGCCGTTTCCGCCAACCGGGTTGCCCGGTCCAGGACGACGACGGCTTCGGCGCGGGTTAAATCTTTCGACGGCTCGAAAGAAACATCCGCGATGTTCTTCCATACTTGTTCGGTCGTCAGCGCGCCGACAGCGCCTTTGCCCCACGAAGCGATTTTCCCGGCATCGGAGAAAACGTTCGCCGCTCCCGGATTAGCGGGCAACCTCAACAGATTCGCGACGACGACAGCCGATTCTTGACGGTTGATCGTTCTCGAATACCGGATCGTACCATCGGAATACCCGTTGACGTAACCGGCCTTCACCGCTTTCCTGATATCTTGGTACACCCAGGCCTTCGTCTTCAAATCTTTGAAAGCGACGTCCGCAAGCTCCGTAAACCCGAATGCCCGGTTGACGAGAACCATGAACTCGCCTCTCGTGATGGATTGGTCGGGCTTGAACGAACCGTCCGAGAATCCTTGGATAAGGCCTTGCGAAACCCAGTCGTTGATTTCCTTCTCCGCCCAGTGCCCCTTCGTATCCGGAGCCGGCGCTTGCGCGGATGCATATCCGAAAGAAGAGAGCGCCAGCATAAGGGAGAGCATGAGTACGAACACTTTGTTGATTGTGTTACTTGCCAACAATAAAACCTCCAATATCGGGCGAAAAGCGCCCTTGTTTGTTCAGGCATCGCTGCCGATTGGAAGAATCATACATGGCTTTAGCGCAAAAAACTATTGACTATCGTCGTAGTTTTGTCATATTTCGGTCATGAACCTTGTCATTTTTTCTCATTTTTCTCGCATTGCGAGATTATGATTTTCTAAAAAAGACGAAAGCAACGATTGAAAGAGAGAATTTTAATGGTAAAATTTACATAGAATTACGCGTTTATATTCAAAACGAAAAGGAGAGATCGTTCATGAGCAATTCGCAAAAAATCACCCCTTTCCTCTGGTACGACGGACAGGCGGAAGAGGCGATGAATCACTACGTGTCGATTTTTAAAAACGGCAAAATCCTCGGTGTCAACCGCGCGGGGGACCAAGTCCTCTCGGGGACGTTCGAGATCGAGGGCCAACGGTTCATGGCGCTGAACGGAGGACCGAAGTATGCATTCACGCCGGCCGTTTCCTTCTTCGTCGATTGCGAGACGCAAGAGGAAGTCGACGAGCTGTGGGAGAAGCTGTCCGCAGGTGGTGGAGAGCCGGGCCGCTGCGGCTGGCTGAAGGACAAATTCGGCGTATCGTGGCAGATTATCCCCGCTGCGCTCGGACAATGCTTGTCCGACCCCGATCCCGAACGGGCGGGAAGAGCGTTAAACGCCATGCTTCAGATGAACAAGATCGACATCTCGGCGCTGAAAAAAGCCGCGGACGGGAGTTAGTGCGCCAGAGCAAGTAAATCCCTCCGCAGAAGCCCATCGGCAAACAAGTTACTCCGCCAAAGCGACTAATTCCCTCCGCAGAAGCCCATCGGCAAACAAGTTACTTCGCCAAAGCGACTAATTCCCTCCGCAGAAGCCCATCGGCAAGGGAGTTACTTCGCCAAAGCAACTAATTCCCTGCCCGGAGGCCCCGCGACGAGTGAGTTACCGCGCCAGAGCAACTATCTCCCGGCAAGCGCAACGGCCAACAAAAAACATCCCCAAAGCCATTAGACTTTGGGGATCGCTCCGGGATACATCGCGGTCGGATATTCGCTTGGCCTGCCGATCAAGTAGCCTTGGGCGTAGTCGAAGCCCATCGCACGCAACAATCGAAGCTCCTCCGGCCGTTCGATGCCTTCCGCCACCGTGCGGATGTTCATCTTCTTAGCGAACCTCACGAACGTGCGCAGCATATGTTTCTTCATCTCGTCCTGATCCGCCATCCGGACGAGCGACCGGTCGATCTTGATATAGTCCGGGCTCAGCTCGACGATCGACTGCAGCGAGGAATAGCCCGCTCCCGCGTCGTCGATGGCGATCTCGTACCCTTGGCTGCGGTAATGCGCCAATATTTTTTTGGCCGCTTCGAAGTCGTCGATCGAGCTTCTTTCCGTCAGTTCGAAGACGACCTGGCCGGGAAACAGTCCCCGCTCGTTCAGCAGGCGGATCGTCTGTCCCGACACGAAATGCGGATCGTTCATGATGCCCATCGTCACGTTGATGAAGATTTTCTGAACCGAACCGAGCGTCGGACAATGCTTGATCGCCTTTTCCCTGGCGAGACGGTCCAACGAGAACGCCCTATTGCTCTTCTCCGCGTAGCGGAACAAGGCGAGCGGTCCGTCGAACAGGCTCCCCTCCGGACAACGGGTTAACGCTTCGTAGCCGAACGTCTTACCGTCGACGAGCCGCATGATCGGCTGATAGACGCTCCGTATGCTGCTCTCCGCGAGCAACCGGTCCAGTTCGAGACGTAAGTCCCATTCCTGTTGGTCGACGCGCGAATCCCGGATTTGCACCATCGCCTTCTGCACGCCTTCGTAGACGATGTCTTTCGCCTCGGACGTCTTCCAATCCCGCAACAGAGCGCAACCGATGCCCCTCTCGCGATGGCGCGACTGGAACGGGGTCTCGTTCACGGAAGCGGTCGTCGCGCCGCCAAGGCCCGCGCCGAACCCTCCGCCTCTTCCCGCTTCCGCGATCATCGCTTCCCGAACGCGCCTCGCCAATCCTCGCAAGTAGGGCTCGCCTTCTTCCTCGTCGGCGATACCGTCAGGCATGGCCGCGTATAACCACAGATGGCCGCCCACTTCGTCCCCGAACCAAATATCGCCGCGGCCCATGGACGCGTCCAACCATTCGGGCCATCCGTAGCCGCCGTCTTCGCGGCTCGCGGAAGCAAGCCCGCTCGGCCGTTCGTGAAGATCGATGCCGATGATGCCGATCGATCGATGATGGGCCGCCCGCTCCAGCGAGCGTTCCAAGCCAAACCAAGACGTATTCATTCGAGAAGCCACCATCTTCCGCCGCAAGTGTATTTTCTTATCGATCCGGTCAACGCCTAAACCCTCGTTCCCAATTTTACCAAAGGGATGTAAACGCAACGTGCGCCTATTGTTAATGCCAGGTTAAATCCTAGATCGTCAGTTCATGCAAACGAAGCCATTCCTGGACGACCGAATTGCCCGCGATTCTCTTCGCCTTCTTCTTGAGCAGCGCCGCCTTCTCCGATAACGACTCGGGCGTCCACCCTTCCGTCGTCTCGCAGCGTAGCAAGGATAACGACATCGACAAGCCCGTCGCTTCCACCGCCCTTCCCGACCGGTCTTCGATGAGCACGGGACCGCCTTTGTCGACGTACGCGGCGATGCCTCTCTCGAACCGCGCGATCATGTCCCCCGCCAGCTCCTCCGCGTCCGTCCCCGAGCAGATCGCGATAAAGTCGTCGCCGCCGATGTGTCCGACGAAGCTTTCGGCCGCCTCCCTCGCCTTAACCGCCTCCAGCAACGCTTCTCCGGTATAGCGGATGACGTCGTCTCCCCGCTGAAAGCCGTAATGGTCGTTATACCATTTGAAATGGTCCAAGTCGGCGTACAGCACGTCGAACGGACGGCCGTCCGCCAACCTCCGGACGAGCTCTCGCCGAATCGGCTCGTTGCCGGGCAAACCCGTCAAGGGATTCGCCCACTGCGCGTCCGCCATTCGCGTCTTCGTCACCCATTCGAGCAACGCTTGGATCGAAGTGATCCCCGTCACGATGCCTTCCCGCGTAATGACGACCGCATCGTACAGCTTGTCCGGCTCCCGCGCCATCGCCATCTGCGACGCTTGATCGACGGAGATCGATTCGTCGACGATCATCGGATGCGTATCCATGATCTTGCCGACGGAACGGTTCCAATAGAGCGGCAAGCCGAATTGCCCGGACAGTAGCTGGTGAAGCTTCTCCTTCATGAGCAAACCGATCGGCTTGCCGCCTTCCGCGATGACGATCCCTTGCTCTTCCCGGTGCAACTCGAAATGCCTCGAGATTTCCGACACTTGCGCGTCCCGTCCGAACTGCATCACCGGGGAAGCCAACTCCGACAAAGTGCCGGAGGCCCCTTTGTACTTCCTCTTCACCCGTTGCCGGATCGCTTGCGCGACTTGCTGTCCGGATATCGCGTATTGCTCGTGGTCCGCCCCGATCCACTCGCCTTGCGCGTAATTCATGCCGCCGTCCACGAGCGCGGGCAGCCTGTCGTCCCGGTTTAATCCGCCGGCGATCAAGACGATCTGTTCTTTCCTCGCGATGGCGATCAACGCTTGAAGCAAGTTTTCTTCGATGGCATCGATCGATTCCCCTTCGCTCCCGCCGACGTCGATCGTCGCGTAATCGGGATGGAGGTCTTTCATCCGGCGAAGCGATTGCACGCTCGGCTGGACGCCCGGCAACGCGATGCGGAATCCTTGATTGCGGTAATGGCCGAGTGCCGCCTTCGCCGTGGCGACCGCCTCGTCTCCCCCGCCGACGAGGACGAGCACGACGTGTTCGCTTCGCAAATTCGCCGCTTCGATTCTGCGCAACGTGCTGCCGGGATACAGTCTCGGATCGTAGATGATTTTGGCCGGTACGGGGAGGAACAGCTTGACGTCTCCGTTGCGGGAAGGAAAGCCCCGAATGGCCGCTTCCCGGAATTTGCGATCGCTCTCGAACAGTCGGCCTCCGTGATCCGCCAGCTCGTAGAACGTTCTCGGGTCGATGGCCGAACCATTCCTGCGGCTGACCGGAACGGCTTCGTAGCCGTAAAGCGAACCGTCCAGGAGAGACACGATGGGCTTATAACGGACGCCGATATCGGCCTCCGCCGGATGAATGCCCATCTCGGAAAGAGGAAACCGGACGATCGGACCTCCCGCGAACGTCAACCGTTGCCATGCGTTCTCGTAAGCGCCCATAATCGCGCTCTCCCAGGCTTTCTCGGACATTCGCCCGCGTGCGCCGCGATCGGACTTCGCCTCGAGAATCCAACCGAATCCGCAACGGAGCGAGCTTCCGAGCTCGAGCGCGGCAGGCAGCCGATGATCCGTCAAGACGCGGATGGCCACGTCCCGGAGCAAAAACGCCATTCGGCCCGCCGCCGCGTCTGCCGTTCCTTCTTCGCCGTCGGCAATATCCGGGAACGTTACGATCATTGCCAGCGTCGTACCGCTCGCGTTCCATTGCTTCACCGTATCCGTCACCTTCGAGAGCCGCAGCGCGATCGCTTCGAGCGAACGGCGAACTCTCGCGCGATGGCCTCCGGTCAACTCGACCTGCTGCCCTCTCTCCCACCTGAGCAAAAATAGACCGCTCGCCGGCCGCTCGCCTTGCTCGTTCGCCCAACGTTCCGAGAGCGACGCCATTCGACTATCTATTCCGCTGTTCATGCCATTCCGCCTCCGCATTCGATTGATTGCGTTCGACACCATTATCCATAAAATAACACCATTCTGTTCACGGGAATGCGTTACTATGTCAACGCAACGTAAAAGTGCGGCAAAAAAGCCGCCAAGAAAGCAAATACGCTTCTTTGACGGCCTCTTTCGGCGCTTCCCGCGCCTTATTTATGCTATTGGTTCAGATCCGGACGTTTGCCGGTCATCAAGTAGACGACGCTCTCGGCGATGTTCGTGGCGTGATCCGCGATCCGCTCGATGTAGCGGCCGACGAAGCTCAGCAGCATCGCTTGGCTGACCGTCTTCGGATTCTCGACCATGAAGGTCAGCATCTCGCGAATGATTTGCGCATAGAGCGCGTCGACCTGGTCGTCGTCCTTCGCGCTCTTATAAGCGAGGTCGACGTTCTCGTCGATATACGATTGCAGCGACTCATGGATCATGACCGCGACGAGCTCCGCCATACGAGGCAGGTCGATCAGCGGCTTCATGAGAGGCTGTCCGTCCAACCGAATGACGACTTTGGCGATGTCGACGGACAAGTCGCCCATGCGCTCGAGGTCGGACGAGATTTTGAAGGCGATCAGTATACGGCGCAAGTCTTTGGCGACCGGCTGCTGCGTCGCGATCAGCTTGGCGCCGATTTCGCCGATCTTCTCCTCCAACTGGTTTAGCTCGATGTCGGATTTGACGATATACTTGCCTTTTTCCACGTCGCCGTTCTTGAGAGCCTCCATCGAATCGACGAGCGCCTTCTCCACGCGATCGCCCATTTTCACGAGCAATTGCGTCATTTCCTCCAAACCGTGATCGAACTCCAACCGCTTTACCATCATCATCCGAATTCATCCTCTCCCGGTTTCAGCCGAACCGTCCGCTAATGTAATCTTCCGTGCGCTGGTCCGTCGGATTGGAGAACAGTTGCTCCGTTTCCGAATACTCGACGACTTCCCCATTCAGGAAAAACACGGTTTGTTGCGATACGCGCGCCGCCTGGTGCATGTTGTGCGTCACCATGACGATCGTGTAACGGTCCTTCAGCTCTTGCGCGAGCTCCTCGATCTTCAGCGTGGAGATCGGATCGAGCGCGGACGTCGCTTCGTCCATGAGCAAGATGTCGGGCTCGACCGCGAGGGCGCGGGCGATGCACAGCCGTTGCTGCTGGCCGCCGGAGATGCTGTTCGCGGAACGCTTCAGGTGATCCTTCACTTCGTTCCAGAGCGCCGCCGATCTTAGACTCGTCTCGACGATCTCGTCCAGCTTCTTGCGGTCGGTGATACCGTGCAGTCTCGGGCCGTAAGCGACGTTGTCGTAGATCGATTTCGGAAAAGGATTCGGTTGTTGGAACACCATGCCGACGCGCTTGCGAAGCGTCTCGACGTCGACTTCCTTCGAATAGATGTCGGTGCCGGCGATCTCCACCTTGCCTTCGATGCGGGTGCCGGCGATCATGTCGTTCATCCGGTTGAACGTCCGCAGCAACGTCGACTTGCCGCAGCCGGACGGACCGATGAACGCGGTGATCGCTTTCTCGGGAATCTCCATGTTGACGTGCTTCAGCGCGTGGAAGTCCCCGTAAAACAAGTCCAGGTCATTGATTTCGATAATGGAGTTCATGGCCGACTCTCCCTTTGCGTGGATGGAAAACCAATTTATCCGAACCGCCCCGTGATGTAGTCGTTCGTTTCCGGTTTTCGCGGATTCGTGAATATCGTCGGCGTCGCGTCGTATTCGACGACTTCCCCGTTCAGGAAAAACGCCGTCTTATCGGATACGCGCGCCGCTTGATGCATGTTGTGGGTCACGATGACGATGCAATATTCCCGCTTCAGCTCGGCGATCAGCTCTTCGATCTTGGACGTCGACACCGGGTCGAGCGCGGAAGCCGGTTCGTCCATCAGGATAATGTCGGGCTTGACCGCGATCGAACGGGCGATGCACAGCCGTTGCTGCTGACCGCCGGAGAGCGCGAGCGCCGAGTTGTGCAAGCGATCCTTCGTCTCTTCCCATAACGCCGCTTTGAGAAGCGATTGTTCGACGATATCGTCGAGATCCTTCTTTTTCTTCGTGCCGTGATACCGCGGTCCGAAAGCGATGTTCTCGTAGATCGATTTGTGAAAAGGATTCGGGCGCTGCCACACCATGCCGATGCGCTGGCGGAGCGATACAACGTCCGTCTGCGGGCTGTTGATGTTCTTGTCCCTGATCCATATGTCTCCCGTCACTTTGCAGCCCGGAATGAGATCGTTCATCCGGTTCAAGCTGCGCAGGAACGTCGACTTGCCGCAGCCGGACGGACCGATCAGCGCCGTAACCTGCTTGTTCTCGAACGACAAGGATATGTTCTTGACCGCTACCCGTTCCCCGTAGGCGACGCTTAGGTTCTCGGCGGACAATCCGGTGTTCTGGTGCATGCGTGCTGCCTCCTAATCGTGCGATCCGGCTTACTTGATCGCCGTGAATTTGCGGTACAGGTAACGGCCGAGCCACCTCGCGAAGAAGTTGAACAGCAGGACGGTAATGACGAGCACCGCGGACGCGCCGGCGGCGATCTGTTCGGCGTCGGGCGCGATTCCTTCGGAGTTGATTTTCCAAATATGGACCGCGAGCGTCTCCGCGGGCCGGAACGGATTAAGCGGCGAGAAGGGGCTGAAAGGATTCCAATCCGCGAAGTCGAGTCTCGGCGAGCTCATGCCCGCCGTGAACAGGAGCGCCGCAGCTTCGCCGAACACGCGGCCTGCCGACAGGATCGTTCCCGTCAGAATGACCGGCAAGGCGATCGGGAGCATGACGGACGTGATCGTCTTCCATTTCGACAGCCCGAGCGCGAGGCTTGCTTCCTTTTGCTCGCGAGGGACGCCTTTCAAGCCTTGTTCCGTGATGCGAACCATAAGCGGCAAGTTAAATACGGTCAGCGCGAGCGCGCCCGAGAAGAGCGAGAACCCGAAGCCGAATAGGTTAACGATGACAAGCAAGCCGAACAAGCCGACGATGATCGAAGGCACCGAGCTTAACACTTCGACGATCAGGCGAATCGCGTTCGTCATCCGGTTCGCCGGCGCGTATTCGCTCATGTAGATGCCCGCTCCGAGTCCGATCGGAATGGTGATGATCATCGTCAGCACGAGCAGGAAGAGCGAGTTGAACAGCTGCGGACCGATGCCTCCGCCTTTACGGATCGTCTCCGGCGCGGAAGTCAGGAAGTCGAAGCTGATATGGCCGACGCCGCGGAACAGAATATAGCCGAGAAGTCCCGCCAATAATAGAACGATGAATGCCGCGACCGCCACGAATACGCCCGTCGCGATTTTATCCTTCGTTTTCGCGTTCAAGATGCCTTCCTCCCTTCCAGCCAGCGCACGATGAAGACGAAGACGAACGTCATCAGCATGAGAATGAGCGCAAGCGACCACAGCGCGTTATTCGCGAGCGAGCCCATCGCCGTGTTGCCCATGCTAAGCGTAATGGCGCTCGTGAGCGTGGAGGCCGATTCGAACAGCGACCGCGGAATGTGCGGCGCGTTGCCGATGACCATCTGGACGGCGAGAGCTTCGCCGAACGCCCGCGCGATGCCAAGAACGATGCCGGTCATGAGAGCGGGAAGCGTCGTCGGAAGCACGATGCGGGATATCGTTTGCCAACGCGTCGCGCCGAGCGCGTAAGAGCCTTCTTTGAGCCCTTTCGGCAGCGCGGACAGCGCGTCGGTTGCTATCGTCGTTATGGTAGGAAGAATCATGATCGACAGGACGAGGGCGCCTGCCGCGATCCCGATGCCTTGACCCGGGAAGACGTTGCGAAAAAAAGGAACGATAACGCTAAGGCCGACGAAGCCGTACACGACGGACGGGATGCCCGCGAGCAGCTCGATGACCGGCTGCAAATATTTGCGCCCGTGGCCGGGAGCGATCTCGATCATGAACACCGCCGCGCAGAAGCTGAGCGGAGCCGCGATAAGAGCGGCGAGAATGGACGTGCTGAACGAACCGAAAATAAACGGAAGCGCGCCGAGCAAAGGCGGTTCCCCTTCGGGAGACCACTTCAATCCCGTCACCAGATCGATGACGTTCGCGCCGTTGACGAAAAACGTGCTCAGCCCTTTGGAAGCGACGAAATAGACGATGGAACAAATGGTGGTAACGAGGAACAGGATGCACAAGAGCGTATAAATCTTGCCGACCCATTCCTCCGCAAGATGCGGTTTCGCGACTTGTCGTTCTGGCGACCGAGCCATAGATCTCTCCCTTTACGCAACCAATCAAGAGGATAGCCAGGCTACCTCTTGATTGGCGCAGGATATATGGAATTGCGATTACTTCGAAACGTTGCCGTTAACGTCGCGCTTCACTTTCATTTGGCTAGCTGGAATGTAGCCAAGTTCTTTAACGTCGCCGTTCTGAATTTCGTCGCTTACCATGTAATCCAGGAAAGCTTTCAAGGCCGCATCCGGTTCGCCTTTCGTGTACATGTGCTCGTAAGCCCATACCGGATACGTTCCGTTCGCCACGTTGTCTTCGATCGCTTCCACGCCTTCGTATTTCACCGATTTCACCGAGTCGTCCAGGTAAGAGAGCGCCAAGTAGCCGATCGCTCCCGGCGTTTCGCCGACCAATTTCTTGACCGTGCCCGACGAATCTTCTTGAATGGAGCCTTGCAGATCTTCCGTCTTCTGGCCGAGCGCGAACTTCTCGAACGTCGCGCGGGTACCGGAGCTGGACGGACGGTTGATGATTTGGATTTTCGCGTCGGCGCCGCCTACGTCTTTCCAGTTCGTGACTTTGCCGGTGAAAATGTCGATTAATTGCTGTTTCGTCAAGCTGTCGACCGTGACTTCTTTGTTTACGACCGCCGCGATGCCTACGACCGCGACTTGGTGATCGACGAGTTCCTTCGCTTTGTCCGCGTCGAGTTTCTCTTCCGCGAAGACGTCGGAGTTGCCGATTTGCGATTGTCCTTCGGACACTTGCGTCAAGCCCGTGCCGCTACCGCCGGCTTGTACTTGGATCGAGACGCCGGAGTTGGCGTCCATGAATTTCTTCGATACTTGGTCTACGAGAGGTTGCAGCGCGGAAGATCCGCTTGCGAGGTAGGAGCCGGAAAGATCTCCGCTCGCGTTGCCGCCTCCATTATTGTTTTTGCCGCATGCGGCAAGCGTTAGCGTCAACGTCAGGGCCATCGTAAGGATCAATGTCTTCTTCATTCTAGTAGGTTCCCCTTCCAACTCTCTCGATTTGGCTTACAGAACCTATTGTAGGCAGAAAACATTAACCGAATGCACGACTTTTGTTAACGCAATGTAAAAACGTATCGCCATTACTTTCCGTTTAATGACAAAATAATCGTTAACGGTTGTTTCGCTCCTTGATCCACAGAGGAATCCGGAAGAGTACGTTAAACATCAGAATGATGAACACGAGCACGGCGGCCGCTTTGTCGGAGATCGATACCGCATCGGGCACGATCGCTTCCGATTGGACGTACCAGAGATGAACCGCCAACGTTTCTCCGGGAGAGAGTAGATTGAAATCCCACATCTCCCCCGACGTCGTCACGCCCGCGGTCAGAATGATGACCGCGCTCTCGCCGAACGCCCGCCCCGCGACCAAGCATATGCCCGTCACGAGTCCGCTGATCGCGGTCGGAACGAGCGCCTTGCGAATCGTCTGCAGATGGGTGGCGCCCAGCGCGAACGACGCTTGCTTCAATTCCTTCGGAACGGCGCGGATCGATTCCTCCGTTACCCGGGTCATGACCGGCAAGTTCAGAAAAGCCAAGCTGACCGCCCCGCCGATGATCGTCAGGCCGATACCCATCATCTCTACGAATAGAGCGATGCCGAACAAGCCGAAGATAATGGATGGAACGGAAGCCAGACCTTCCACGCAGATGCGCACGAACGCGATCAGCTTGTTCGCCGGAGCGAACTCGGCGAGGTAGATGCCGGCCGCCATGCCGAGCGGAATGGATATGAGCAAGGAAATGAACAGCATGTAGAAGGAATTGAACAATGCCGGTCCGATGCCGCCGCCTTCCTCCATCTCGCTCGGAAGCCCGAAGATGAAATCCCACGTCAAGCTTGGCAATCCTTTTTTCAAGATCAGGAACAGAAGCCCGAAGATGAACAGGACGACCAAAGCCGAGACGATCCATACGAAGCCGGTGAACGCCTTGTTCTTGGCCCGGTTAAAGCTTTTCCCCGTCTGGAAGGCGTCCTTGCGGGCGTTCGTCGCGACGTTCATAGTTGAGCCCCCTTACGTTGCAGCAATCGGACGAGCACGATCATGAGGAGCGAAATGACGAGCAACAGGAAACCCATCATGTAGAGCGCGTAGTTCCATGTCGAGTCGAACGGCACGTTGGCGATCTGCATGACGATGTTGCTCGTCAGCACCGACGTCGGCTTGAACAGCGCGTTTGCGAGCTGAGGCGTGTTGCCGATGACCATGACGACGGCCATCGTCTCGCCGATCGCGCGCGCCATGCCAAGGATGACCGCGTACATGATGCCGCTTCGCGCCGCCGGGATGACGACCTTGAATACCGTCTGGAATCTCGTCGCGCCGAGCGCGTAGGACGCGTCCTTGTATTTGCGCGGCACGGCGCTGATCGCGTCGTCGCTGATGCGGCTGATCGTCGGCAGCACCATGATCGTCAGCACGATCGCCGCCGCGAGGATGCCGTCGCCCATGTTCGTGCCGGTCACGTCCCTCAGCAGAGGAATGAGAATCGTCATGCCGAGGAAGCCGTACACGACCGACGGAATGCCGACGAGCAAGTCGAGCACCGGGCGGAGGAAATTGCGCAGCCACTTCGGCGCCATCTCCGCCAGGAACACCGCGACCACGATCGAGAGGGGAACCGAGATGACTAAAGTCAGCGCGGTAAGGGCGAACGTGCCGAATATAAACACGAACGCGCCGTAACTTTCGTTCTCCGGCGTCCAGTCCGTAGATAGGAAGAACGTCGCGGGTGAAACGTCTTGGAACGTTAACACGCCGGTTCGGAACATGAAGAACAAGATGCCGAACAGAATGACGCATACGAAAGCGGCGCTCGCGATGCATGCGATTTTGAACAGACGGTTGTAGAACAGAAGCCTGTTTTTCCGGTCGAACGATTTGCCGGAACCGGATTTGATGCTGCCGCCGAGCTCTGAGGCTCCGGACGACGGGAGACGCGCGGGAACGGTCGACTCCATTTGCATCGGTATCGTCTTCCTTTCATGCAGAAACCAGCTTGGCTTCACGATGCCATGCTGGTTTCCGCCGTATTTGGGATTGATCTATGCTGCCGGTCGTTGCTATTACTTCTTCATCGCGGAAATCGGGATGAATTTCAATTTTTTCAGCGAGCCGTTCTGGAACTTCGCGCTTTGGACGTACTCGATGAACGCTTTCGTCGCGCCCGTCGGTTTGCCCTTCGTCATGTAGTAGCCGTAGCCCCATACTTTGTAAGTACCATTGATGACGTTCGCTTCCGTAGGAGAAACGCCGTTGATTTGCATGGCTTTCATGTTGCTCGTGACGTACACGAGGTCGATGTAACCGATCGCGTTAGGCGTCGTTTCGATGGCCGTTTTCATGTCGCCGCTCGATTTGACTTCTTTGTAGTTGCTGCCCTTGGTGATGAAGTCCGTGCCTTGCAGCGCCTTCATTTGGAAGTTGACGCGGGTACCGGAACCGAACGCGCGGTTGACGACGATGATGTCGGCGTCGGAGCCGCCTACGTCTTTCCAGTTCGTCACTTTGCCGGAGAAAATGTCTTGCAGTTGCTTCGTCGTCAAGTTGCTCACGCCGACGTTTTTGTTGGCGACGGCCGCGAACGGGATGACGGCGACTTTATTCGGCACTTGGCCGTCGAACTTCTTGAATCCCGGTACGTCCGTGGAAGCGTCCCAGTCGACCGCGCCGATGTCGGCGATGCCTTTGCGAACCGATTGCGGGCCCGTTACGGAGCCGGCGGCGGAAGCGGAGATTTTCACTTTCGGGTTCAGCTTCTTGAATTCGTTGGCCGCTTGAAGAGTGAGCGGAAGCAATGCGGACGAGCCGTTGATGACGATTTTGCCGCTCAGTGTGCTTGCGGCTCCGGCGACGGATACGGAAGAAGTAACGAGCGCGATCGCCATGGCGGCAACCGTTAACGATTTGAATAATTTCATTGATCAAAGTTCTCCTCTCGATTGGGAAATTCGATTAACGGGATGTCGGCTTCCAGAGGCCGTTGACGTTGACGTACAGAATGCCGTCGTTAATGACGGCGATCGGCGCGCCGGATTTCGCGATCACGTCGGTCACTCCTGCGGCAACGGTGCTCAGCACGCTTGCCGAACCGGTAGCCGCGTTGACTTCGTACACGGATTGGTTCGCGCTGTCGCCTTCGGTGAGCAGGAACCATTTGCCGTTCGACAATGTCGCTTGGTAGACGTCTTTGCTTTCGAACAACGTTTTGACCGTTTTGTCTTTGCCGACTTGCAGCAATTTAGACTTCGCGTTCGCTTCGTCGCTTACGCTTACGTATTCGACGGAAGAACCGTCAGCCGCGGCGTTAATGAACACTTTATCGTCCGTCGTCGTCGTCAGTTGGACCGCTTTGGCGTCCTTGACGGCAGGATCGACGACGAATTGGAACAATTGCGGCTCGGTGCCTTTCATGTCGATCGTCACGTCGTCGTTCTCGACCGGTTTGCTTGCGTCGGCTACGACGGCGCCCGGCTTCGTGACCGTGTAAGTGAACGTCATGCCGTCCGTCGAGACGTTCAGGTTCGCTTTATAATCGACTTTGTCTTCAAGGATTTTGCTGATCTTGCCGGCGGCTAGATCCAGCTTGGCGATGACGCTGCCTTTGTCGCCTTGGAGGAAGTAGATCGCCGAACCGTCCGCGGACCATACGAGCTCGGGCTTGATGGACGTATCCGCGCTTACTTTCGTCGCGTTCTTGGAAGCGAGGTCGATGACGAATACTTCGCCCGCCGCGTTCGTGTATGCCGCTTTGTCGCCGTTTGGAGCAATGATCAGGTCGGAAGCGTCCGCAGCGTCGAGCAGCTTCGAATATTGGCCGGTAACGGCGTCGACGATGTAGTCGATGCGACCCGTCTCGGTTTCTTGGGAAGCGATCAGCTTGGAAGCGTTCGCCCATTGCACGTGGTCGACGTCCGACACCAAGTCCGCGTCGATCCAAGTGGCGCCCGTCGCGTCTTTGGCGAAAGAGCCGCCGAGCGCGTGCACGAATGCTCTCAGGTCTATGTAGGTCGATCCGTTCACGGATTTAACGGCGACGTCCAGCTTCTGAGCGACTCCGTCCGCTTTCAGTTCGTCGCTGCCCGCTTTGAGCTCTACCGCATGGCCGTTCAACTTGACCGTTACGACGCCTTTTGCCGATTCGATCGTCGCGCCGAGCTTGTCGCCCAGCTCTCTAACGGAAACGAGCGTTTTGCCTTTTTCGAAAAACGCGCTCAAGCTGACCGGCATTCCGTTCACGATATAACCGAACTTCGAAATCTTAACCGCGCTTGCTTTCGTTGCCGTCGTTACCGTCGCGGCGGATACCGCGGACACGGCGGATACTCCAACGGCTAACGCGATTACAGATACAATAGACGCTTTTTTTAGCAACATCGACTCTGATCACCCTTCTGAATATGGTAGAAATCATTTACTAGGGTCAGTATAGGATCGAATTGTAAAGCGCCTATTCGAGTTTCGTATGCGAATTGTTAAATTTATGCACGAGTTCAAAAGGTTCGGTTTTCAGCACCGAGAAGGTTGAATTCAAAATCGGACTTTTTGAACATCCTCTTATGCATGCAGCTGGCGGACGAGCTTCTTGAACGCTTCGAGCACGTCGCTCGAAGTATTCTTCGCTTCGCGGGACGCCGCGATCAGGCTCGAAGCCGCTTCCCGGTTCAGCTCGGAGGAGCTCCATAGCTGCGCGAACGCGTCCTCCGTCTTCTTTACTTGGCCGATACCGCGGTCGGCCCCTTGTTTGCCTTCGCTTACGAGTCTGGCCGCGGACCGGGCCGCCTCGGACATCGAACGGATCTGCGCCGTGATCTGGCCGGCGGACCGTTTCGTCTGATCGGCCAGTATTCGGATTTCTTGGGCGACGACGCCGAAGCCTCTGCCATGTTCGCCCGCGCGCGCCGCTTCGATCGTCGCGTTGACGGCCAGCAAGTTGCACTGGTCGGCCAGCTCCGAGATGAGCCGGATGATGCCGTCCGCCGCTTCCGTTCGGTGCGTCAGCTCCTCGACCGCCTTCTCCTGCTTGCCCGCGTTCGCCGACCACAGTCTGAACAGCTGGAGCATGCCGTCCAGCTCCTCGCGGCCTTGATCGGTAATTTCGGCGATTCTTTCGCCGCATTCGATCGTTTCGGTCGCCGCGCCGGTCACTTTGCCTACGGATTCGCTGATGCTTCCGATCATCGCCTCGGTGTCCCGGATCGTCCGAAGCTGTCTGCTGACCGCTTCCCGTTGAAGAAGCCGCGAGACGTTGAGCAAGTCGTTCACCGTAAGGATGCCTGCGAATTTACCGTTATCGGTCAACAACACCGCATCGTAGAACGTTTCCTCCGCTCGGGACAGCGCCCGGTCGATCAGCTCCTGCGGATCGACGCCCACGTCGACGACGAGAGGATTCACGTCCATCATCGCCGCGACCGGCCGGTGACCGAACAGGGACATGCCGTACAGCGAGCCTAGCAAGCGGAAAAACCGGGCCTTCATGATCAAACCGATCGGACGATGAGACTCGTCGCAAGCGACGACGCAATCGAATTGCGTTTTCCGGCGAAACAGCGACACGAGATCGTCGCTTTGCTGGTCCGGCGAGATGATCGGGCAGCTCTTCATCCATTCGCGCACGGCGATCGGGCGGAACAGCTCGTGGATGGCCGGCTCGGCCGATTTGGCGGATTGCTGCGCATGCTTGGTTGCTTGCGGCGCGGACATAGGCGCTTGCTGCGCGGCTACGGTCGGCTCCGGTTCGGCGGATAACCGAGCGGCACCGTCAGCGGGCATTGTTGGAGCGGTCGGACTCATCAAGAGAACACCTCGGTTCTGCGTTTAAGTAGGAAATCGTTACCTCTCCCCCTAAAACTATCAAATCCGTGTTTTCCATTTGTTCGAATATCGTTATCGCAATGTAAAGTTTGAACGGGCAGGATTGTGGCGCCGCAACAGTTCGTGGGGACTAGTCCGACCAACTCTAAATATTCGTCTCGACAGTCACTGTTCGCAGGCATTTAATTTGATTTTCTACTTCAATCCGGTTTTACCGGACTAGGGAGGCACTACGAGGGAATTCACGGGCTGCAATTGGGTTTGACCGGACTAGGGAGGCACTACGAGGGAAATCGCGTGCTGCAATTGGGTTTGACCTGACTACGGAGCTACTTTGAGGGAATTCGCGGGCTGCAATTGGGTTTGACCTGACTACGGAGCTACTTCGAGGGGATTCGCAGGCTGCAATCCGGTTTGACCGGCAATTCGCTCCGACAAAAGTTGCGACAAAAAAACCGTTCGAACTTCCCCGGTAGGAAAGTCCGAACGGCTCTGCCGCGCTGCATCTACGTTACACTTCTTCGATGCCGACCCAAGCGCCGCGTTCGATCGACAAGTCGACCGCTTCGAGCACCTCTTGGCATTTCACGCCGTCGTAGAACGTCGGCGCGAACGGAGACCCGGTCGCGATGTGTTGCACGAACTCGTATACGATATGAACGAAAGCGTGCTCGTAACCGATAATGTGGCCGGTCGGCCACCAGTTGCCGGCATACTTGTGCGAAGGCTCCGTCGCCAGAATGCGGCGGAAGCCGGCCAAGTTAGGCTCGTCCTCGCGGAAGTACACTTCCAGCTCGTTGAGCTTCTCGAGGTCCCAACGGATCGAGCCTTTGCTGCCGTGGATTTCGAACGTATTGTGGTTCTTGCGTCCCGCGGCGAAGCGGGAAGCGACGAACATGCCCATCGCGCCGTTCTTGAAGTCGGCGATGAAGCCGGTCGCGTCGTCGACGGTCACTTCGCCTTTCTCCGTCGAGGAGCCCGTGCCGGACAAGCCGGCGGAGCCCGTCAGAATCGGACGCTCTTTCACGAACGTGCGGCTGTGGCCGACGACGCGGTCGAACTCGCCGATCAGGAAACGAGCGAGGTCGATGCTGTGCGCGTTGATGTCGCCGTGCGCGCCGGAGCCCGCGACTTCCTTCTTCAGGCGCCAGGCGAGCGGCGTGTTCGGGTCGACGAGCCAGTCCTGCAAGTAAGTCGCGCGGTAATGGTGAATTTCGCCGAGGCGGCCTTCGTCGATGATTTGCTTCGCCAGCTGCACGGCCGGCAGGAAGCGGTAGTTAAAGCATACCGCGTGCTTGACGCCGGCTTTCTCCGCGGCGGCGAGCATTTCGCGGCCGTCCGCCAAGTTCAGCGCGAGAGGTTTCTCGCAGAAGACGTGCTTGCCCGCGGCGATCGCCGCAAGCGTGATTTCCTTGTGCGCGTCGCTCGGCGCGTTGATGTCGACGAAATCGATGTCGTCGCGCGCGACCATTTTGCGCCAGTCGGTCTCGTAGGATTCCCAGCCGAACTTGTTCGCCGCGTCTTTAACGCCTTGCTCGTCGCGCCCGCAGATCGCTTTCATGACGACGTCGGCCGCCGGTTCGAAGAACATGCCGACGTCTTTGTACGCATGGCTGTGGGCTTTGCCCATGAATTTGTAGCCGACCATGCCTACGTTAAGTTTTTTCGAGTTTACGCCCACCACATTTCACCCGCGCTTTCATGAAGGATAACCGAGTTGAGGAATTTCGCCGCTTTCGTGAACCCTTCGTTCACGCTCATGATGCCGTCCTCGTGCTCGATGCTGATCGTGCCTTCGTAGCCGACGAGACGCAACACGCTGACGAGGTCTTTCCAGAATTCTTCGTCGTGGCCGTAACCGACCGTGCGGAACACGAAGGAACGGTTCAGGATGTCGCCGTAATGCTTCGTATCGAGAACGCCGTTAAGCGCGATGTTTCGGCCGTCCAATTTCGTATCCTTGGCATGTACGTGATAGATGGAGTCGCCGAGCGCTTTGACGCACTCGATCGGATCCATGCCTTGCCAGAACAAGTGGGACGGGTCGAAGTTGACGCCGATATTGTCGCCCGCTTCGCGGCGAAGACGAAGCGCCGTCTCCGTGTTATAGACGAGGAAGCCCGGATGCGACTCGATCGCGACGCGCACGCCGTGCTTGCGGCAGAACGCGGATTGCTCTTTCCAGTACGGAATGGCGACTTCGTTCCATTGCCACTCGAGGATGGTCAAGAAATCCTCCGGCCAAGGGCAAGTGACCCAGTTCGGATATTTGGAGTTCTCGGAGTCGCCCGGGCAGCCCGAGAACGTGATGACCGTGTCGACGCCGAGCTTCTCCGCCAATTGAACGGTCGCGACGAAGTCGTCGTGATGCGCTTTGGCGATGGCTTTGTCCGGGTGCAGCGGGTTGCCGTGGCAGCTCAGCGCGCTGATCGCAAGGCCGCGGGAATCGACCGCGTCGCGAATGCGAGCGATGGCCGCAGGATCGTTCACGACCGCTTGCGCGTTGACGTGCGACGTTCCGGGATAGGCTCCCGTACCGATTTCGACCGATTGAAGGCCTGCCGCTTTCGCGGTGTCAAGTGCCTGCTCGAACGATTGCTGTCCGAATAAGACGATAAATACTCCTGATTTCACTGGATTCCACCAAACCCTTCATCGAAAATGTTCGTTCGGAATGAAAAATGTACGCGTGTTCATCTTGCCTGCAAATCCATTTTACATGAAAACGCATGCCTCTTTCCACTCCATTTTCCCGACGTCTTTTTTGCCTCGTTCGACAAGCGGATCGCCCTTGGAGTCGCCGTAAGCCGCGCCGAATCCTTAGACGAAGCTGATCGCTTGCCCTTTGCCCGCGGATTCGTATACCGCTTCGAGAATTTCCTGCACGACGAGCGCCTGCTTGGCCGTGACGACCGGGCTGCGGTCGTGCCGGATGGCATCGATCCAAGAACGCGCTTCTTGCTCCGCGGCGTCGTCCGGCAACGGATTGCCGCCGAAGTCTCCCGACATCTGGATCTCCTGCGTGTACAAGCGGCCGTGTTGCTCGCCGTTAACGCGCAAGCCCTTCTTCATGTCCGCTCCCGCTTTCGTGCCGCTCAAGGACACTTTCGCTTCGTCCACGTCGAGCGTGTTCAGCGCCCAGCTCGACTCCAGCCAGACGGTCGCGCCGCTCTTCATCGTGATCATCGCGAAGGCGGAATCCTCGACCGTGAACTTGGCCGGGTCCCACGGGCCCCATAGATTCGCTTGGCTGCCTTGCTCGGCCAGCTTGCGGTACGTCGTTCCCAGCACCGTTCTCGGTTCGTAGTTGTCCATCATCCAGAGGGCGAGATCGAGCGCGTGGGTGCCGATATCGATGAGCGGGCCTCCGCCTTGCTTCTCTTGGTCGAGGAACACGCCCCAAGTCGGCACGGCGCGGCGGCGAACCGCATGGGCTTTCGCCAAATACACTTCTCCCAGCTCGCCGGCGCGGCAAGCCTCGTACAGCCAGCGGCTATCCGAGCGGAAGCGGTTCTGGTACGCGATG
Organism: Cohnella suwonensis; assembly: GCF_042655365.1. Lineage (NCBI taxonomy): Bacteria > Bacillati > Bacillota > Bacilli > Caryophanales > Paenibacillaceae > Cohnella > Cohnella suwonensis. Next base: position 315,012 of record NZ_JBHSMH010000111.1, read on the forward strand.
CTCAGCTTCTTGCCGGTGCGCTCGGACGTCTCGAGCATGCGGCGGGCGTCGTGCGACGTGCGGGCCATCGGCTTCTCGCACAGAACGTGCTTACCGTGTTCGAGCGCGGCGATCGAAATCTCGGCATGCGTATCGTTCGGCGTGCAGACGTGCACGACGTGAACGTCCGGATCGCGCAGCAGCTCGTACACGTCGTGGTACACTCTCGCGTCGTGCGTGCCGAAGCGATTTTTCGCGTCGTGCGCCCGATCGGGGGCGACGTCGAAGAACGCGACCACTTGCGCTTCCGGGATTTTGGCGAGAGAAGGCAAATGTTTCCCGAGGGCGATGCCTCCGCAACCGATCATCCCAACGTTAACTTTTGACAAAATGCTTGTCCTCCTTGCGGGCGAGCCCTATACAATTTACAATTAGTGTAACATACTTCGGCAATTTTCCCATTCGCCCAGCTACGAGAATATTATGTGATTTTGTCATTTAAGGGGATGAACCCGTGCAAGCGCTCAGAGAAAAGATCCAATACGAGAACCCGCTACTCTCCCTTCGTATCTGGCAATCCACCCGCTATGACTCCGGTTCCGTATCCTGGCACTACCATCCGGAATGCGAGCTGTTTCTCGTTCACGAAGGGGAATTGCACGTCGACCTCAGCGACGAGACGCTCGAGATGCGCGCGGGGGACGTCGTCATACTCGGCAACTCCCAATTGCACCGGGACCGCAGCCCCGACGGCAAGCTGACTTATACCGTGCTTCAATTCGACCTGAACACGTACTTCGACCAAAGCACGATCCCTTATTTGCAATATTTCAACGAGACGAAAGTGCCCCTCAGCGCGATGAACTACATATTCCGCGAGAATCCCGAAGCCCGCGTGTCCGCCGCCGAATGCATCCGCCAAATCCAACAGGAAGCGTTGCAAAAGGAAAGCGGGTACGAGCTTGCCGTTAACATGCTCATCAAGAAGTTAATGCTCATCCTCATTCGCAACGACCATCGCGGCCTGCTCGCGGATCAAGACCGGGTAGAACGCATTCGCCTCAAGCCCGTGCTCGATTTCGTCGAATCGCGCATCGACGAGAGGATTACGGTCGACGACGCTTGCCGCCTGGCGAACATGAGCTATTATTATTTCGTGAAATTTTTCAAGAGGATCATGGGGCTCAGCTTCACCGAATACGTCAATTTTCGTAAAATCAAAAGAGCCGAGCAGCTTCTCCTCACCCGCGACATGAGCGTCAGCGAGGTCGGAGACGAGATCGGCATGGCCAACATGGCCCACTTCTACAAAATGTTCAAGCGCTTCAACGGCTGCTCCCCGAAGGAGTTCCAACGCAACATGCTCGCTTGGGGGCGGAAATAATAATTCGGCTAATCTTCAACGCCGATCTCCCTCTAGTTGTCGAATAATGCCTGCAGTCGATCGACCTCTACGCACGCCATGACGAACGCGCCGACTCCGTGCAGGTCGTTCGCGCTTGTCGGGCGAGTGACGTAATTGTCGTAATCGCCGGCGGACGTGCCGATGCAAATATCGGGCAACGCCGGCATGCCCCGTTCGTCCGCCCGCAACCGCCCGATCAACCCGGCGTACCCTTTCTTAACGGCATCGAGGCACTCGCCGCCGACGACGCCTTGCCGTATCGCCTTGGCGATCGCGTATACGAATAAGCAAGAGCAGGAGGTTTCAAGCCAGTTGTCGGGCAGATGCCCTTTATCCACGACCTGATACCATAATCCGCTCGCCCGATCTTGGTATCGGATCAGCGAATGGATCAATTCCCGTTGGGTCGCCGCCACAATCCCGTAGCTTTCCGACTCTGCGGGCAGCAGCTCGAGAAACTCCGCAAGCGCGAGGGCGTACCAGCCGATCGAGCGGCCCCAGAATTCCGGAGAACACCCGCTTCGCGCATCAGCCCATGGCATTTGCCGGCTCTCGTCCCATGCGTGATAAAGCAGCCCCGTCCGATGATCATGCATTTGCTTGCGCATCAAGCTCTCTTGGCGAAGCGCTTCCTCGCGCAAAGCCGGTTCGCCGAAGTCGTTCGCGTATTTCATGGCGAAGACGCCGCTCATGTATAAGCCGTCGAGCCACATCTGGTACGGGTATTTGTCCTTGTGCCAGTAGCCGCCCTCCGCCGTCCGGTTGAGCGTATGGAATAAGCTTCTCAGCTTATCGGCCGCGAGACGGTACTTCGGCAACCCGGTTCGTTCGCGTAACCGGAACAGCAGCAGCCCCGCCTGAATGGCGTCCAGTTCGTCCCGCGCGAAATAGAAATTGCCGTGCTCGTCTACGAGATCGTCCACGTAACCGCGAATATAAGCATCGTACCGATGATCGCCGGTATGCTCCGCGAGCATCTCCATTCCGCATAGAAACACGCCCTGATGATAATGCCATCGGCGAGCCGGCGGCAGCTCTTCAGGAGCGAAAGCTTCCATCATCGAATCGCACATCGCTTGCGCCCATTGCTTAGGCGTCTTTATGTCTTGCTTCGCTTCCATAACGAATCCACCCTCTCCCGTTTATTTTTGAAGGATCGCCCGATCGACCGCCGCGGTTATCCTTTGATCGAACCGATCAGCGCGCCTTTGGCGAAATGCTTTTGCAAGAACGGATACACGGCCAGTATCGGTACCGTCGCCACGACGATGACCGCCATCTTGACCGCTTGATCCGGCGGAGGCACGACGCCGTCGAGGCTGGGGCTGTAGTCGAAGCCGCTCGCGAGCACGACGATTTGCCGGAGCAACACTTGGATCGGCCACATCTTGCTATCGTTCAAGTACAAGATTGCGCTTAAGTAAGTATTCCAGTACGTGACCGCATAGAAGAGCGAAATCGTCGCGATCGCCGGCATCGATAGCGGAAGCACGATGCGGAAAAAGATGCCGAAATCGTTGCAGCCGTCGATCTTGGCCGACTCTTCCAGTCCGTCGGGGATGTTCTGGAAGAAGTTGCGCAGAATGATCATGTTGAACGCGCTAATCGCCAGCGGCAGCACGAGCGCGGCGTATTTGTCGATCAGACCGAGCTCCTTGACGACGAGGAACGTCGGGATGAGCCCGCCTTGGAACAGCATCGTGAATACGACCAGGAACATGACGATCTTGCGGCCGTCGAGATCTTTGCGAGCCAATCCGTAGGCCATCATGGCGGTGACGAGCATGCTGAACAGCGTGCCGAGCACCGTAATGCCGATGGATACCGCCATTGCCCGAAAGATCGTATTCGTCGAGAAAACGAAGCGGTAAGCCTCGAAGCTCCATTCCTTTGGGAAAAGTACGAATTTATTGACGGCCATTTCCGCGCTTGTCGTGAACGATCCCGCCAAGACGTGAAGAAACGGCAGGACGGTAACGAGCGCGATGACCGTCAGCAACGTGAAGTTAACGGCGCCGAACAGTCGGCTCCCGAGCGTTCGATCCTGTACCATGAGGCATCCCCCTAAAGCGTTTTAATAGACGCCTTCTTCGCCGAATTTTTTGGCCAGCCTGTTCGCCGCTATGACGAGGATCAACCCGATTAGCGATTTGAAGAGTCCGATCGCGGCGCTATAGCTGAATTTCCCTTGCTGTAAGCCAACGGAGTAGACGTACGTATCGATAATTTCCGCCACGTCGCGATTCATCGAGTTCAGGAGCAAGTACACATGCTCGAAGCCAAGTTCCAGTACGTCGCCGATCTTCAGAATGAGCAACAAGATGATCACGCTTCGAATCGCGGGCAACGTAATATGCCAAATTTGGCGCAAGCGTCCGGCGCCGTCCATGCGAGCCGCTTCGTAGAGCTGCGGATCGATCGCCGCCATGGCCGCCAAATAGATGATCGTACCCCATCCTGCTTCCCTCCAGATGACTTGAATAACGTAAGTGGGACGAAACCATTCGGGACTGAGCAGGAAATTGATTTTGCTAAAGCCGAGCTGCTCGATGAGCGAGTTGATAATGCCGCCGTCCATCGTAAGCATGACGTACCCGATCGAGACGATGATGACCCACGACATGAAGTGCGGCAAGTAGACCAGCGATTGAAACAACCGTTTGAAGCCGTTATTGCGCACCTCATTGAGCATTAGCGCCAGAATGATCGGCACGGGGAAATAGAATAGCAAGCTGAAGCCGAACAGAACGAGCGTATTGGTCAATATGTTCAGGAAATCCGGTTCGCTGAACAGCCGGTGAAAGTGGTCGAAGCCGACCCACTCGCTTCCCGAAATGCCTTTAAACGGTTTGAAGTCCTGGAAAGCGATAATGAGACCGAACATCGGACCGTATTTGAAAATCAAGAAATAGAGAAGGCCCGGCAGCACCATCAAGTAGAGCAGCTTGTTGCGGTTAAGGCGCATCATGAACGGGTTGCCGGAGCTTCGCGCAAGCGGCTGCCCGGCGTTCGTATTCTCCATCACGCTTCTTCCTTTCCTGCACGCGATAATCGAGAAGGGCTGTTAACCGGTTCAACAGCCCACTCGCATCTTCTTATACGCCTTATTTTTTGTATACCGCGTTATACTCTTCGATGATTTTGTCGCCGCCGCGCTTCTTCCACTCCGCGATCGCTTTTTCGAAGCCCGCTTGATCGATTTTGCCGTAAATATACTGATACGTGGCGTCCGTAATGATCTTCTGCAGCTCCACGCCTTCCTCCGTATAGGTAGGGGAATCGAGCGCCGCCGTCGGATCGTGGATCGCCAAGCTTTCTTGCTGCTTCGTGAACTCTTCGGCACGAACGCGTCCCGGAAGAGAGAAGAAGCCCTCATACGTGCCGTTCGTCTCCGCTTCGCCGATCAGGCTGTCCTTGAAGCCTTTCACTTCGCGCTCGATCAAGTCGGCGTTATCCGTCGCCTTGGCTTTGCCGTCCTGAACCGTATAGTGCGTGCCTTCGATACCCCAGAACATCACGTTGGCCACTTCCGGGGTCATCATTTTGTCGTAGAAGGCAAGCACTTTCTTCAGCTCGTCTTCGTCCTTAATGCCGGATTTCGGGAACATGACGACGTTGTTGTAGCCTGGAATCGCCCAGGTCGTCTGCTGACCGTTCGGCCCCTTAATAAGAGCCGCCGTGTCGACGACCGCGGTGGAAACATTCTTGATCAGGTCCTTGTTCAGCGCGTCGATATCCGACATGGCGCCGATATATATGCCGGCTTTGCCGCTGTTGAATAGGGCGACCTGGTCCGTCTTGCTCGTTGCCGCGAAATCCTGGTTCATCGCGCCGGCGTCGCGGAGCGTTTTCATGAAATCCATCGCCGCCACATATTCGGGGAACGTGAAGTCAGGCTGCAGCTTACCGTCCTTCTCGCCCCAGTTGTTCGGCGCGGAATACCAGGAAGCGACGGTTTTGAACGCGCCGTAGACGAGATCGTTGCGGTCGGAGAGACCGATCGTGTTCGCTTTGCTGTCTCCGTCCGGATCTTGCTCCGTGAACGCCTTCGCCATCGCGATCACTTCGTCGACCGTCTCCGGCGTCTTAAGCTGCAGCTTATCCGCCCAGTCTTTACGGTAGATGATGCCTTGGCGGGCGAGCGGTCGTCCGATATAGAGCGAGTACAGCTTGCCGTCGACCTTCGTATTGTTCAGGATCAGCGGCTTCAGCTTGCTCAGGTTCGGAAATTCGCCGAGATAAGGTCCGATTTCCCAGAACTGTCCGTCGCGGATCGCGCCTTTCATCTTGACGAGCGTTGCTTGGTTTTTCAGATAGGCGACTTCGGGCAGCGAGCCGGTGGCGAGCGTCGCGTTTAATTTATCTTCGTAAGTGTCCGCCGGGAAGAATTGGTACGTCAGTTTCGTGTTCGTCAGCTTCTCGACTTCGTTTTTGATCGTATCCGGAGGCGTCTCCGCGATATTGAGCGGAAGCATGATCGTAATTTCCGTCGGTTCCTCCTCCTTCGGCGTCTCGGACGGAGCTTCGGAAGACGCGCTTTCCGTTGCCGCCGGCGAGTCGCTTGGAGATGCCCCCGCGCCGTCGTTTTCGTTGTTACCGCATGCGGATAGCGCCATGCCGAGAATCAGTACCGAGCTTAACAGAACCCCTGACTTTGTTCTCATACCGCTTGACCCCCACCTTGTTCGGATTGGTTGTTGCAAGCTTCACGATAACGGAGCCCGCGCTATTGCCGATACAATCATTTGTTCATTTCCCCGCCACCGGGCTTACGATCTGAGAGAATGATTATCCCAAGTTCCGGTGACACGGTAAGAAAGACCGGAGGCTTTGCCTCCGGTCCTTTTACTTTTGGCGGATTTCCATAATGAAGCAATCATACCCATGACCCTTGTAACTCTCGGGGTCGACCGATCCGACATCCCCGTTTCTGCCTGCGGCTGTTCGCGAAAATGTACCTTTATCCCTTCCGATCAGGAGGAGAATAGGAGCAGCTTAACTTCCCCTTCATCTTTTCCGCGAAATGGTCGAGTAGGCGGGGCCTCTCCTATCATGGATTGCGCCCCCTACCCCTCACAGATCCGTACGTGCGGGTTTCCCGCATACGG
>NZ_JBHSMH010000112.1:0-703 GCF_042655365.1 Cohnella suwonensis
TTAAAGTGGATAACACTTTCCGGAACAAGTGACCAACTATTTCCGGAATGAGTGGCTAAACATTACCGGAATGACTGACCAAAGTTTCCGGAATACGCATTCGGAGCCATTCCGCCCAAACCCATTCAAGAATCCGTTAAGGATTATACCGCTTCAATATTGGGCTCACCATGGCATTGTACTTGACCTTCCCCGCTAAGAATTTCATCTAACGTTCATGTGTTCACGACGTCCCACCACCTTAAGGCTCCGCCAGGAGCCGGCCGCGATGCGGTTAGGTGGTGCGGATGTGTCCGGCTGATTCCGCTTCTCTGCTACTGCCAAATACTTCTCTGAATCCTCATCTAACTCCTGCCGGACCGAGGGCCGAATGGCCCGATGCGTGAACATGGTGTTAGCAGAAGTTGATGCCTTCATGGAATACTTTCGAGGAATGTTTATTTAATCCAATTTGGAATATGGGTCACAAAATACTGTCCTATCTTTGTTAATTCTTTCATTACATAGCTTATTTTTTGTGCATCTAAAAACCAATTTTCTTTGGTTATACCAGTTTTATCTGTCACTGGGCTTACAAAAAACATTGTATCTTTGGGAAAGTACACCTGATAGGTAAGCAATGCTCGACGAGCATGATAAGATTTACAAACTAATATTACTTTTTGTGGATTTAACCGATTCTGCTGGAGTACATCCCATGACT
>NZ_JBHSMH010000112.1:713-8985 GCF_042655365.1 Cohnella suwonensis
TGTGTCTGTCGCTGTATCTTCCTTTAATATTGCTTCGGAAGGAACTCCGAGTTGAATTCCAATATCTCTGAGATATTCCCATTCCGTTGTCGTGACTTTAAGAGTCGAACCGCCTGAAGGTAAAATATAGGGAGCAAATCCTCTGTGATACAATTCTGCTGCCCTTTCCATCAATTGAGGCTGGCTTCCGCCAGGAACTAATATTACATCCGCTTGCTCAAGAGCGGTTTCGAAAAACATAAAATCTGAGATGCAATCAAAGGGATATGCCATGATTTATTATCCTTTCAGTTTGATCTTGCATCAATTTCTGCTAACGTTCATGTGTTCACGACGTCCCACCACCTTAAGCCCGAAGGGCGGCCGCGATGCGGTTAGGTGGTGCGGATGTGTCCGGCTGATTCCGCTTCTCTGCTACTGCCAAATACTTCTCTGAATCCTCATCTAACTCCTGCCGGACCGAGGGCCGAATGGCCCGATGCGTGAACATGGTGTTAGCAGAAGTTGATGCCTTCATGAAATACTTTCGAGAAATGTTTATTTAATCCAATTTGGAATATGGGTCACAAAATACTGTCCTATCTTTGTTAATTCTTTCATTACATAGCTTATTTTTTGTGCATCTAAAAACCAATTTTCTTTGGTTATACCAGTATTATCTGTCACTGGGCTTACAAAAAACATTGTATCTTTGGGAAAGTAGACCTGATAGGTAAGCAATGCTCGACGAGCATGATAAGATTTACAAACTAATATTACTTTTTGTGGATTTAACCGATTCTGCTGGAGTACATCCCATGACTTCCATGCATTCTGAAACGTGTCTGTCGCTGTATCTTCCTTTAATATTGCTTCGGAAGGAACTCCGAGTTGAATTCCAATATCTCTGAGATATTCCCATTCCGTTGTCGTGACTTTAAGAGTCGAACCGCCTGAAGGTAAAATATAGGGAGCAAATCCTCTGCGATACAATTCTGCTGCCCTTTCCATCAATTGAGGCTGGCTTCCGCCAGGAACTAATATTACATCCGCTTGCTCAAGAGCGGTTTCGAAAAACATAAAATCTGAGATGCAATCAAAGGGATATGCCATGATTTATTATCCTTTCAGTTTGATCTTGCATCAATTTCTGCTAACGTTAATGTGTTCACGACGTCCCACCACCTTAAGCCCGAAGGGCGGCCGCGATGCGGTTAGGTGGTGCGGATGTGTCCGGCTGATTTTGCTTCCCTGCTGCTGAAATACTTCAGTCGACTCTACTTCCCTACTCCTGCCGGACCGAGGGGCGAATGCCCCGAAGCGTGAACATGGTGTTAGATGATGTCGGAGCCTTCGAAGTGTTACATTCAAAATTATTGTTGTTCTTTGTTATCCCTATTCAACCCATGTTCTATATCAAATTGTCGATTTGCTTCTCTTATCATTCTATTTTGTTTAATAATAAATTTCCACAATGACAAAATTAACCCAATAATTGAAATCACTATTCCAAAGATTAATGTCATTTGAGTTATATTCCAGATTTCATTTGGTGTAATCATTTTTAAGTACTGATAATCTCCTGCTCTATCATTTAGGGAAGTGTAAATAATAATTTTTTCAAGACCACTTAAGCCAATTAAGAAGATTCCTGTTATTAAAAAGGCTAATCCAAAAGATCTCAAATTATTTCCCCCAATGATAAAGAAAAATGGTTCGGCACTTTAGTTTTTAAGCTTTGGACCCGATTTCATCTAACGTTCGTGTGTTCACGACGTCCAACTCCCTTAAGCCCGGAGGGCGGCCGCGATGCGGTTAGGGAGTTGGATGTGTCCGGCTGATTGTGCTTCCCCGCCACTGCCAATTGCATCCCCGAATCCTCATCTAACTTCTGCCGGACCGAGGGGCGAATGCCCCGAAGCGTGAACATGGTGTTATACGAAGGAACCCTCATCCGCGAGAAGCTTTCAGCCATCTTATCATTTAATTCTGATTTGTTTCTTTATTAACATGATTTGACCAATATGATATGCATTATGAATACACAAATTAGAAACTACTCCCCACCAAGGAGCATTGAAATATTCTGGCAGTATTTTTGTAAACTTTGATTCATCAGATTCTTCAAGCGCAGTTCTCCAGCTATCAAATACATTCCTAAGTCTCTCTAATGTCTCTTTCCATCCAGATTCATTAATTTGGTCTAAATCCAAATAAAACGTTTCTTCATTACTAATTGTTTTTTTCATTTCAAATTCCTCGGTTCTAAATCGCTCTAACCATTTCTCATTCCAATAAATTAGATGATTTACAATAGACCAAATGGTTTGTTTATTTCCAGTGGTTGCTTCTTCTACTGTTAAATCAATAAGAACTTCTTCAAGCGGAATAAACCAACTCTTGTCATTGTAACATGCAGTTATTTGATCTAATAAAATTGATTTATAAGTCATAAAATTTCCTCTTTCATAATTGATTTAGGGTTCTTTCGTATAACGTTCATGTGTTCACGACGTCCCACCACCTTAAGGCTCCGACAGGAGCCGGCCGCGATGCGGTTAGGTGGTGCGGATGTGTCCGGCTGATTAAACTTCCCTGCTACTGAATTACTCCAGTCGAATCCGCTTCCTACTTCTGCCGGACCGAGGGCCGAATGGCCCGAAGCGTGAACATGGTGTTATACGCAGTCCATGCCTTTAATCACTTTTTGTTATTTGATTTAACGTTATTCCTAATTCTCTTAAAAATCCCTCTGCTCTTATTAAAAACTCTCTTACAATAGGGCTAATTTCAAATTTAGAATAGAGAACTATTTCAATTTTTTTATCAGTCGCATCTGGATAAGTTTCATAAATTTGTCCACTTTCAACGAATTCAATATATGTATTTAATTTCTCTTGAAGTAATAGTAAATGATCATATTCTTCAGCTTCTGTCCATCCTAGATGGTCAGAAATACTAAGAAGAACTTTATTCTCATTCCGATCAGTTCCAATAAAATCAATTACATTACTTTCGCTAATGGACAATATATTCGTTCTCCTATCTTTTTTTGTGCCTTGTGGATTGCGTATAACGTAAATGTGTTCACGACGTCCCACCGACTTAAGGCGACAAAGTCGCCGGCTGCGCGAATGCGCAGTTAGTCGGTGCGGATGTGTCCGGCTGACTCTGCTTCCCTGCTGCTGAATTACTTCTATGAATCCACTTCTAACTCCTGCCGGACCGAGGCGGCTCGTCCGCCGAAGCGTGAACATGGTGTTAGATGTTGTTCTTAGCGGGGCCTCTTCGATTACTCTAGCAGCTCAAATCCGATCTGTTTCCGGTTTATGAGGAAACGTTCCATTGTATCTTCGAGTATACTTTCCACATTCAAATCGGTCTGTTTCCGGTTTATGAGGAAACGTTCCATTGTATCTTCGAGTGCGCTTTCCACAGTCAAATCGGTCTGTTTCCGCTTTATGAGGAAACGTTCCATATTCGGAGCCATGCCGCCCAAACCAATTCAAGAATCCGTTAAGGATTCTACCGCTTCAAAATTGGCCTCACCACAGGCATTGTTCTTGACCTTCCCCGCTAAGAATTTCATCTAACGTTCGTGTGTTCACGACGTCCTACCGACTTAAGGCGACGAAGTCGCCGGGCGCGATGCGCTTAGTCGGTGCGGATGTGTCCGGCTGATTCCTCTTCTTTGCTACTGCCAATTGCATCCCTGAATCCTCATCTAACTCCGGCCGGACCGAGGGCCGAATGGCCCGAAGCGTGAACATGGTGTTATCCGATGGACTTGCCCTCTTCGATTATGCTGAATATCCTTTGTTTATTATTATCCCGTTATTTCAATTGGAAAATATAAATAAAGATCTCCATTCGTTTCTAACGGGTTGTAATACTCATGTACTGCTCCAACGATTGAATAATTGTTATCAGGTAGAAATTCGTGAATCATATAATTAAACTTTTCTTGATATGTATTTTGATTGCATTTAATAACTGCATATTTATACGACGGAATTATCCACTTAATCCATCCTATTGGTGCAGTCGAGTTCTCCAACACTTCACAGCCAGCTAAATATTTACCTTGATCTGTCCAACGTTCAAAGCTTTCAGAAATATCACTCATGGCTCCCCAAATTCCAACGATATTACCTTCATTATCTGTCTTAGCTAATTCTCGAATTTCTTCAAACTTATTATTTGCTTCTTGCCAGATTGCTGGAATCCAATTAAGGCTTTCGGCTGCAAGGCCTTGCCCTACCTTACCGATAACTGTAAATGATTTCTTTTCTTCAAAGTGTACAGTCATTCGACACACTCCTGATTTATTATTTGAATATTGCTTTGCAAGTCTTTCGGATAACGTTCATGTGTTCACGACGTCCCACCGACTTAAGGCGACGAAGTCGCCGGGCGCGATGCGCTTAGTCGGTGCGGATGTGTCCGGCTGAATTCCGCTTCCTTGCTACTGCCAATTACATCACCGATACCTCATCGGCCCCCTGCCGGACCGAGGGCCGAATGGCCCGAAGCGTGAACATGGTGTTATCGGAAGTCTCCGACTTCTTGAAATACTTTCAAAGTGTTCGTGATTTTTAATCCGATCATTATATGATTTTTTTGCTCATCGAATTATTAAATCTTTAATTCCATTTACTTAGTGGTATTATAACCCAGTATTTCAAATTTCGCTCTTAAATTGACCTAAATAAAAGACTCTGTTCCCGATTAGTGTTGTTTTGTTAAACTATCGGGGAGGATATTTCAATATGCTCTGAACAATTGTGTGAAAGAGGTTCTAAACTGATAGGGGGATGTACATTATGGATTGGATTGTTCGTTCAGCCATACATACTGATGAAACTAATGTGATTGAGGCGATACGGTCCTTATGCGCGGAATTAAGGGCAAAACCAGATGTTAGGCTACCTTTATCAGCATCAAAAGTTTTTCAAAGGATTATAAATAACACGATTCCTGGTGCTGTTATTGTTGCAGAAACGAATAACGGAGATCTCATAGGGTGTGCAACAGTCTCTGTTCAAGAAGTAATATTCAGAGGTGGCCCTTATGCACTTATACAAGAACTTTGGGTTCATCCATCTTATCGAAATCATTCGGTAGGCGCGGCACTTATTAGTTCAGTAGAAGAGTTTTGTCGAAAGCATTCACTTAAACGGTTGGAAGTATGTCTGCCACACGAGAGTTTTGTTACCTTTAACAAGACACTCAAGTTTTATGGTCGTGTCGGCTTCACTGAAAACGGTCCTTACATGGCAAAAACGATATCTGAGAACTGAATTCTGCTTTCGCACTCGGAGATTTCCGATAACGTTCATGTGTTCACGACGTCCCACCACCTTAAGCCCGAAGGGCGGCCGCGATGCGGTTAGGTGGTGCGGATGTGTCCGGCTGAATATGCTTCCCTGCTGCTGAGTTTCTCCAGTCGAATCCACTTCCCTACTCCTGCCGGACCGAGGGCCGAATGGCCCGATGCGTGAACATGGTGTTAGACGAAGTTCCTGACTTCTTGTGTTCGCATACTTGAAGCTCTTATTATCATTAAGAATTAGGTGTATTATCGTTTTGACTACGTAATTCTTTAATGATTAAATCAAGTCTATCAATTACTTTTTCATCATTTATTATTCTCTTCCTCAATTCATGATGAATTGAACCTAAGCCCATAAGGACAAGAATCATAAATAATACAACATAGAAATTCATGTTTTCACCTTCTTCAAGAAAATGAATGATTTTATTTTCTATTCCATTACGAGAAAAAAGAATTGTCATTGGAATTCTCGACAAGCTCTAGATTAAAGGTCTTCATTAAGCTCTTTCAATTCTTCATTTACAAATTCTGTATCTACAGAAAAACTCCTTCTCGAAATAAAGAGGGAGTCTGGAAAATGTGTTTTGTTGTCATTCTTTCAGGAATTTCGTCTAACGTTAATGTGTTCACGACGTCCCACCACCTTAAGCCCGAAGGGCGGCCGCAATGCGGTTAGGTGGTGCGGATGTGTCCGGCTGAATATGCTTCCCTGCTACTGCCAATTGCATCCCCGAATCCACTTCTAACTTCTGCCGGACCGAGGGGCGAATGCCCCGAAGCGTGAACATGGTGTTAGATGAAGTTACCTTGAGTTACTTACAAAGCCCCTTAATCCATCTCTTAAAATATTAATTCCTTCTATCACGTTCTTCATATTATCTTCGTTGTTCATATTATTCCTTGCATGTAATAATACCGGACTTAAAGATTCTACTGAATTACCGAATTGATACATCCATTCATATCTTGGAACCATCCATAAATGGAAGTGATGTGTTGTGTCTTCATTATAAAAGTAATAAACCTTGTCAATTCCTAATCGCTCTCTTTGTTCTTGCCTGATCTTATGTATTAATGAGATATATTCAAATCGCTCTTCTTCTTTCAATTCATCCATACAATAAAAATGTCTCTTCGCTGCCAAAATTACTAACCCTTTGATTGGATAAGCAACATCTTGATGAACATGAAAATTAGATGATTCATAAATCACTCCGCCAGTTGGTGTGATCAAGCCACTTGTCAAAGCGCAACTCAAACACTCAACTTCTACTGATCTTCCATCAGCTAATGTGGCATGTCTTGGCATTAAGCACCTCAAGGTTTAATTAGAACTTGCTTCGTAATTTCATCTAACGTTCATGTGTTCACGACGTCCAACTCCCTTAAGCCCGGAGGGCGGCCGCGATGCGGTTAGGGAGTTGGATGTGTCCGGCTGATTCCGCTTCCTTGCTACTGCCATTGCATCCCCGAATCCTCATCTAGCTCCTGCCGGACCGAGGCGGCTCGTCCGCCGAAGCGTGAACATGGTGTTATAAGATGTCCCCGCCTTCTTTGAACAGCTCAAATAATCTCTAATTCATTCACTTTATTTAGATACTTTATGTCAATGTTATATTTCTTCAACTTCTTATCCTTAACCTCATTCCATTTATCTGCAAAAATATAAAACATATTTCCAAAATTCATGCCTTCAGGTAAAGCATCCTCAAATTTAATTTCGTCAATTTCAAAATCAGGAATATTGTCAATCTCATGCACTTCAGCAAAAAAGACCATTTCCAAGCTCTCATTCCATTGATATATTCCAAAAGGTATTAACTCAAATCTTACTGCTCCAGTTTCTTCAAATAATTCTCGACTAGCGGTATGTAAAAGTGTTTCCCCATTCTCTCTATTCCCTCCTGGGATCTCCCAACCTCCACGCTTTTTGTTATAGATTATAATAAATTGGTTTTTGAATTTTGCGATCACCACAGCAAACTTAACTGGTTCATGTTCAACGTCATTTAATTCATACCAACGATCCATTCTTTGTTCTTCCTCACTTGTGTTTAATGTTTCGCGGGGATTTCTTATAACGTTAATGTGTTCACGACGTCCCACCACCTTAAGCCCGAAGGGCGGCCGTGATGCGGTTAGGTGGTGCGGATGTGTCCGGCTGATTCCGCTTCCCTGCTACTGAATTTACTTCAGTCGAATCCGCTTCCCTGCTCCTGCCGGACCGAGGGGCGAATGCCCCGAAGCGTGAACATGGTGTTATAAGATGTCCCCGCCTTCGAAGCTCCGCTCAAAAAATGCCCTTATGCCCTAAAAAATTAAATCTTCTTCTATTGGTATTTCATGCTCTTGACAAAAATCTCTATACTTCTTTAATACTGTGTAGATATCATCTTGTCCTATCACTCTATTATCTTCATCAAAGTATTGAAGTGCTCCGCCTAGAATAAATAATGTTACTACTTCTTCATCTTCGGTTATTAATGTATGAATATCTCCAGGGGGTTCAAAAATGAATGTCCCTGGTCTTGCTATCCAATCCCTCTCTTGGTATCTCCATTTCCCCTGAATATTGTATCCAATTACAGTACCACCAGTATGTCTATGACGTGTTAATATTTGATTGCTTTTGATCTTAAACAAATACGTCCAAATACCTGTATTTAAATCGAATCTTAATGGTTTGAAAAAACAATTAGCATTTCCTTGATCAAATGGAACCCAAGGTAGTTCATCAATATTAAATACTCTTTCTGGTAATTGGAACTGCTCTGCCAGCAAGATTACTGAATCTTCTATTAGGTTACTCATAGTAATAACCGCCCTATCTTTTGTTGTATTAGCTCTTGCGGGGATTTCTTATAACGTTCATGTGTTCACGACGTCCCACCGACTTAAGGCGACAAAGTCGCCGGCTGCGCGAATGCGCAGTTAGTCGGTGCGGATGTGTCCGGCTGA
>NZ_JBHSMH010000113.1:0-19980 GCF_042655365.1 Cohnella suwonensis
GTTTTGCTGTTTTCGTGCAAAAAAAAGAGCGGGCTATCTTTTCGATAACCTGCTCTTGTTCTTGATTTTGGCCCTGCTCCTTAACTTAATGACATTGCCCCTAGGGGTGCTATTTTTTTATCGCCTATCGGCTTGCCCGCATAGGCGGTTCAGACGAAGTAGAAGGAAACGCCCAGTATGACGTAGACGATGAGAAGCAGCTTGCCCTCGAACCAGGTCGTCGCGCCGTCCCGGGATATCGAGGTGGCGATCAGAACGGCTACGGCGATGGCCGCGAGCTCGATCGTCGAGAAGATTAAATTCATCTCGTTGCCGAACAGCAAGCTGACGAACACGAGGACGGGGGCGACGAAGAGCGCGATCTGCAAGCTGCTGCCGACCGCGATCTCGACAGCCGCGCCCATCTTGTTCTTCATCGCGAGCATGATGGCCGCGCTGTGCTCGGCGGCGTTGCCGACGATCGCCACGACGAAGGCGCCGACGAACAGCTCGGACAAGCCGAAGCGGGAAGAGAACGTATCGAGCGTATGGACGAGCCATTCGCTGACGAACGCCACCATGACGGTGGCGACGACGAGAAGAACGATCGACATGCCTTTGGACCAGGATGGCTGCTCGCCGTGATCGGCTTGCGTGTCGACGTGGTCCTCCAGCAAGTCCTTATGCGTGATCATGGAGTACACGAGCCAGCCGGCGTACGCGAAAATCAGAAACGCGGCGACGACGATGCTGATCGTCATCGTATTATCGGCGGAGATGTGCTCGGTTTTGACGAAGATCGCGGGAATGAACAGCGCGATGATGCCGAGAAGCATCAGCGAGGCGTTCTGTCCGGCGAGATGGACATTGAATTTCTGCTCTTTGTACTTCAAACCGCCCGCGAGGGCGCTCGCGCCGAGAACGAGCAGCAGATTGCCGATGATCGCGCCCGTCAAGCTCGCCTTGACGATTTCGAACAACCCTTCCTTGATGAGGAAGATCGCGATGATGAGCTCCGCGGCGTTGCCGAAGGTCGCGTTAAGCAGCCCGCCGACGCGCTGGCCCGCGTAGTGGGCGACGGATTCCGTCGCTTTGCCGAGCAATCCGGCGGCGAAAAGTATCGCCAGTCCCGACATCGCGAACTCGGCTACGGGGCCCCAATGGGTAAAGTGGGATACCGCGCTGAGCACGAAGGTGAGGACAAGCAGGGGGTAGAACATTTTTTTCACTTGACGGTTTCCTCCCGATTAGATGTTGTTCAAAAAGTCCGATTTTGATCACGAAGTAAATCTGGAAGCCTATTCGACATCGAATCTTGAATTCAGCCGGGACTTCCGGTGCTCACGTAGGTTTTGCCTACGCTCCGCTCCTCATTCCCTAGCTTCTTTCAACCTTCTCGGTGCTGAAAACCGGACTTTTTGAACATGCACGAATAGATGATGTCTCCAAATTTTCTTTTCTTAATATATCCAATACACCGCTCGAAGTAAACGGAAAATCGCGCTGGCAACGCTTCCGGTTGCTTCCCGGCATCTCTTCCAGTACAATGGAAACATACTAGGTTCGGGAGAGTGAGCCGCCATGACGGAAGAGCTGCAACAAGGACAAATACGGATTTCCGACGACGTCGTCGCTACGATCGCCGGTTTAGCGGCATTGGAAACGCCCGGAGTGGCTGCCATGTCGGGCGGCATATCGGAAGGCTTGGCCAAGCGGCTGAGCGGACGCAATGCCCAGAAAGGCGTGTCCGTCGAGGTCGGGCAAGTGGAAGCGGCGATCGACTTGCGCATCGTCGTGCAATACGGCATTCCGATTCAAGAGGTCGGACGCAGGCTGCAGGAAAATGTCCGCGAAGCGGTCGAGAATATGACGGGCTTGCATGTCGTCGAAGTGAATATCAAGGTCGAGGGCGTCGCTTTCAAAGACGAGGAAACGGAAGAATCGGTCAGGGTGAAATAAGAGAAAACGCGATCGAAGCGGCACGTGGCCGTAACGATCGCGTTTTTTTATTGCCGGAAGACGTTCGCGCCGCGCGAAGCGGGTTGTTCCCGTTCTACCCGGTTATATTCTCTCGAAATGCTCAGCAGGATGCCCATGCCCGTCAGCAGCGTCAACATGGAGGAGCCCCCGTAGCTGATGAAAGGCAACGTGACTCCCGTAACCGGAATGGCCCCGCTGACGCCCCCCATGTTGATGAGCGCTTGGATGGCGATCAGCGACACGAGGCCGACGCCGACGAGTGTCCCGTAGATGTCGGGGCACCGGATCGCCACGATCAACGCGCGCCAGAGGAAGACGACGTAGACGAGGATGAAGGCGGTCGTACCGAGAAAGCCGAGTTCTTCGCCGATGACGGCGAAGATAAAATCGTTATAAGCGTAAGGCAAGTAAAATAACTTCTGAACGCTGTTGCCGAGCCCCTGACCGGTTAATCCGCCGTGGCCGAACGCTTCGAGCGAACGGGTCAGATGATAGCCGATCCCGTCCTGGTCCGCGAGCGGGTCCATGAACGCCGTAAACCGATTGCCTCGATAACCGAAGTCGGCGTCGGGATGAATCAGGAAGTACAAGCTTGTCCCGAGGGCGGCCAAGCCGAGCAAGACGCCGGCCGACAGCACGATGTGCTTCAGATTGGAGCCCCCCGCGATGACGATGGCGGCCGCGCTCATGACGAGAATAGCGCACGAGCCGAAGTCGGGCTGGAGCATGATCAGAAAAGCGAAAAATCCGACGACGATCATGACGGGAAGCAAGCCCCTCTTGAAGTCGCGGAAATTCTCGTCCTTCTTCGCGATGATCGAAGCCAAGTACATGATGATGGCGAGCTTGGCGAACTCGGTCGGCTGCACGCCGAACACCCAACTTCGGGCCCCGTTCAACTCTTTGCCGATTATCGGGGTCAGGAAGAGAAGGACGAGAGTGCCGACGAAAAACAGCAGGAACAGCTTCTTGTATTTCTGGAAATGGATGTTCATGAGAACGAGCATGGCGAAAGATCCGAGCCCGACCCAAGTCAACTGCTTCTTCACGAAGTAAAGCGCGTCGTTGTTAAAGTCGGGATCGGACACCGTCATGCTCGAACTCGCGCTGAACACCATGACAAGACCGAAGCCTACGAGCAGAAGAGTAAGAATAAGCAACAGAAAATCAGGCGTTCCCCGCTGTCCGCTCTCGGGAGTCTTCATCCGGCATTCCCCTCGCTGCTAGGAAAGCAGTATCTTTAATTCCTGCACGCGTTGATTCGCGATTCCCATGACCGCGTCCGGAATTTTCGATTCGTATTCCATACCGTGCGGGAACGTGGCCCGTCCGATGTAGACCGCTTCGATTTCCAGAACCGCGTCCGGATTCTCGAGCTTGCCTTCGATCGCCCGCGTCGTCACCCGCAGGAAGTAGTCGTTGCCGCTCGGACGGTCGTGCAGTTTCAAATCGTATGTAGCGCGGCGATATTCCCACTGCCACCGAACGAAGCCTAATTTGTCGCTAGAGTCGTCAAGATGCCCAAGGTCGCTTCGCACGCCGACCAGGCCTGTATTTTCGAGTAACATGAAAGATCCTCCTTGTAAACAAGCGTTATCCCCTCCATGATAGTCGGTTTGCGAACCTAGCGCAAGCCCGCTGGGGAGGCCAAGTTCGAACGTTCATTGACATTTATCTCCTGATCCCGTCTCCGCGTACCGCAAGGCAATAGCGAGGTTACGGAAGATGGGCGTTTCTGATACAATAATAAAAATAATCGGAAATCGGGAACAGGAGGCGCAGTCTTGACGGTCAATGAACAGACATTGCAATCGCTATACGGGGACATGGTAAGCTGGCGCCGGCATTTGCACATGAATCCCGAGCTTTCCTTCCATGAATACGATACCTCCCGGATGATCGGGGACTTGCTTGAATCTTGGGGGTTGGACGTTCGCCGGGGCGTTGCCGGAACCGGCGTCGTCGCTAAGCTCGACGGAGACAAGCCGGGAAGAACGATCGCGCTGCGAGCGGATATCGACGCGCTTGCCATTCAAGACGCGAAGACGACGGAATACCGTTCGACGATCGACGGCGTTATGCATGCTTGCGGACACGACGGACATACGGCGGAGTTGCTCGCCGTCGCGCGTTATTACAGCCTGCACCGGGAAGAGACGGCGGGAACGCGCGTATTCCTGTTCCAGCCGGGCGAGGAAGTGTTGCCGGGCGGCGCGGTCAAGATGATCGCGGACGGAGCGCTGGAAGGCGTCGACGCGATCTACGGCGTCCATCTGTGGTCGCCTCTGTCCTACGGCATGGCGACGACGCGCCCCGGAGCATTCATGGCGACGCCGGACGAATTCGAGCTCGAGATCGTCGGCCGCGGCGGGCATGGCGGCTTGCCGCACGAAGCCAAGGACTCGCTCGTCGTCGGCGCGTATCTCGTGACGGCGCTGCAGTCGATCGTCTCGCGCAACGTGAACCCGCTCGACGCGGGCGTGCTGTCGGTCGGCAGGATGTCGGCGGGCACGGCTAACAACGTCATCGCCGAACGGTGCCAGCTCAGCGGCACGATCCGTTCGTTCGATAAGCCGATGAGAAAGCTCATCCGCGAACGGATGGAGAGTATCGTCAAGCATACTTGCGACATGTACGGCTGCGATTACGAATTCAAGTACATCGAAGGGTATCCGCCGGTCGTTAACGACGAGCGCGAAGCGCGGCGCGTGTTGCGCGCGATCGCCGAACTATTCCCGGAGTCGGGCGGCGAGCCATGCGAACGGATCATGGCGGGCGAAGATTTCTCTTACTATTTGGAACGGAAGCCCGGCTGTTTCTTCTTCGTCGGCGCGGGACGGGACGACGGCGGATCGGCGCCGCATCACCATCCGCGCTTCGACTTGGTGGAAGAAGCGATGCTGAACGCTGCGAGGCTGTTGATCGCGGTAGCGGACGACGCGGCTTTGGATTATGAAGCATAGCGAATGAAAGTTCGGCAATTCTCGGTATAATCGTCCTCTGTTCCGGTCAATTTAGTGATGTACCTATTATGTCGCCGAATCGCGCCCAGGAGGAACTATGCGAAAAATTGCTGAAATCATGTCGGAAGATTGCGTGACGGTCACGCCGCAAAGCAGTATAAACGAAGCGGCAGTATTGATGAGAGACCATGACATCGGCTTCGTGCCGGTCATCGAGGGTCGTAAGTTGATCGGCGTCATTACCGATCGCGATTTGGTCATTCGAGGTTATTCGGAAAACAAAAACGGTTCTGCATCCGTTACGGAAGTGCTGACTTCGGACGTACGGACCGTATCGCCGGATATTTCGGTAGACGAAGCCGCGGCGATCATGTCTTCGGGCCAAATTCGGAGGTTGCCGGTTGTGGAAAACGGCGAGTTGAAGGGCGTTATCTCTTTAGGGGATCTAGCCGTAAGGGAAATCTTCGTTAATGAGGCGGGCGAAGCGTTAAGTCAAATTTCCGAGCATGAGGTTCAATCGCAGAACTTTGCCCATTAGCCTCGAGAGGTTCATTTTCCGACGATTTCGGGAAATGGGCCTTTTTTTGTCTGTATTTTAGTAAGGAGGGATTCGTTATAGCGACCGCAAAACCGCTTTGGGTACAATCGGACGGTACGCTGCTGCTCGACGAGCGTCATTCGGACAGGGAGGAGGCGCGCCGATTTCTGATGCAGATCGCGGAGCTGCGCAAGCGCCCCGGCACCTGGCACACTTACCGCATGACGCAAGTGTCCTTATGGAACGCGGCCGCGGCGGGCTGGAGATCGGACGACGTCGCGCAAACGATCGCTTCGCTTTCCGGACATCCGCTCCCGAGAACGGTGGAAACGTTCGTACGCGGAAGCATGGACCGGTTCGGTCAATTGAGGCTCGTATCGGAAGGCGGACAATTGCGTCTTCGCGCGGCTGCGCCCTCGTTGCTGCGGAAGATTGCCGGCTTGGAGCCAATTCGGGGTCTTATCGGGCTATGCTCCGGAACGGATAATGGAGCCGAGGACCCCGAACTCGGCGAAGAAGCCCTTGTCGTCAAGGGGGAAGCGCGCGGAACGATCAAGCGGGAACTGGCGGCGCTCGGCTATCCGGTGAAAGACGAAGCCGGGTTTCATGCGGGCCAAGCGCTCGACATCCGATTTCTCGAAGAAGCGCCGACGGGTTCGCCGATCGCGCTGAGGGATTATCAGTCGGAAGCGGTAGATGCGCTGCTTGGGGGAACGGAAATGGACGGAGGCAGCGGCGTTGTCGTGCTTCCTTGCGGCGCGGGTAAAACGTGGGTCGGCATGGCCGCGATGACGAAGCTTGGCTGCGAAACGTTGATATTGACTCCGAACGGCGTATCCGTCGCTCAGTGGATGTCCGAGCTTCTGCGCCATACGACGCTTACGGAAGCCGACGTCGGCGAATACACGGGTCGCGCGAAGGACGTGAAACCGGTGACCGTCGCGACTTATCAGGTGCTGACGCACAGAAGCGCCGTGGATGGAGAATATCCCCATATGCGGCTGTTCGTCAACCGGGATTGGGGATTGATCGTCTATGACGAGGTACATTTGCTTCCGGCGCCCGTATTCCGGATGACGGCGGACATTCAAGCGACGAGAAGGCTCGGGCTGACGGCGACGCTCGTCCGGGAAGACGGCAGGGAAGGCGACGCGTTCGCTCTCATCGGGCCGAAGCTGTACGAGCTGCCGTGGCGCTCGGCGGAGAGCGGCGGATGGATCGCGCGCGCTACGTGCACCGAAGTCCGGGTTCCGTTGGACGATCGCGCGGCGACGTCGTACGCGGAAGCGCCCAAGAGCGGCAAGCACCGCATCGCGGGAGAGAACCCGAGGAAAGCGGATGTGGTCAAGGCGTTGCTTCGGCGGCATCGGGATACGCCGACGCTCGTGATCGGCCATTATTTGGATCAGCTTCATGAGCTATCGAGGGAGCTGGGGTTGCCGCTCATTACGGGAGAAACGCCGCATCGAAACCGCCTGAAGCTGTTCGAGAGGTTCAAATGCGGCGATATTTCGGCGCTTCTCGTGTCCAAGGTCGCTAATTTCGCCGTCGATCTTCCGGATGCCGCCATCGCGATCCAAGTGTCCGGCAGCTACGGCTCCAGGCAAGAGGAAGCGCAGCGGCTCGGCCGGATTCTAAGGCCGAAGAGGACGGGCATCGAAGCGGCGTTCTATTCCCTCGTCAGCGAAGGGACCGACGAAGTGGAGTTTGCCCGCAATCGGGGCAGGTTCTTGCTCGAGCAAGGTTATTCGTACGCCGTCGACCGATGGTCCGATCGTGCCGGCGGGGAGGAGACGCGATGAACGTGAGGCGGTCGTTGGAACGGCTTCCCGAATCGTTCGTTAAGCTGATCGGCCGGCATCCGGCCGTTCGGGATAACTTAGCCGCCGGAGAGCCGCTCGCGAGCATGCTGGCGGGGGAAGCTTGGGCGAAGCGGTGGTTGTCGGGCTGCGAGAGGCGAGAGCTTCTCGTGCTGAAGGGAATCGTGCGCAATCACGCCGCGCGCCCCTTCGAACTGGAGACGCTGGCGGGCCGGTTATCCCGCGAGCTTCCGCTTGCCGGCGCGGAAATCAAGCTCGCCGTCGCGCGTCTCCGAAGGAGCGGCGTTGCGTTCGCGGTACGAAAGGCGTGGGGGGACAAGTTGATCTACGTGCCAGAGGACATATTTCCGATATGGCAAACATTGCTGCTTCCCGCATGGGAGGGCAACGTTGCCGAAACTTCGTCGGAGGCGGATGTTCGGCTCATGACCGAAGCATACCGGCCGCCATTGTCGGTGCAGCTTCTCGCTCCGTGGCATCTTCTCCTGCGCCACCCTCTCGGGCGAACGGGCAAAGATGGGCTCCATCAGCCGACCGCGGCGAAGCTGAACGATTCGGTCCGGTTCGGCGCGGACGATGTCATCAGCTTGTCGCTTGCCTATCCCCATGCGGAGCAATTGGGTGCCCAGGCCGCGTTGGCGATCGATCTGGGCATGCGGTTGGGGCTGGTGGAGAAAGACGGAGAAGGAATCCGAACGCTTGAAGGAGATCGGCTGAACGAATGGCTCTCGCTGGCGCCCGGCGCCGCCGACGCCAAGCTTTACGATCTCGTTTCCTTTCGACACGCGATGGCGGATCACGAGCTTCAGCTCGCCGCGTCCGCCGTTCGCTCCGCGCCCGCGGACGTCTGGGTGCGGCAGGATCGAATGTTCGAAGGAAAGTTCGCCGACAAAACGGAAGAATGGTTGAAACTGATGGAAGCGTTCGGATGGGCGGAACGCGGCGTAATCGTCGAATCCGCCCCATCCGCCGGCGCGAAGGTGTTTCGACTGACGGCGGGCTTCGGCAAGCGCGATCCCGAACCCGGCGCGCGCCACGAAGTAACCGAAGAGTCGATATTCGTCCAGCCGGACGGCGAGGTGTTCGTGCCGCCGGAAGCGCCGCTCCGGTTCCGCTGGACGCTGAAGGATATCGCCGAGATCGTATCCGAAGACGCGTTGAGCCTATTTCGGCTGGACAAACGATCGTGCGAACGAGCGTATAATTCCGGTTATTCGCTCGCTGAAGTGCTATCGATTCTTGAGCGGGGAAATCAATGCGCATTGCCTGTATCGGTAGCCGAAGCGCTTGGAGACTGGTTCGCGGCGTTCGGCAAAACGCGTTTCGAGGAAGCGGTGCTGCTGCGGACGGATAGCAAGGATGTCGCCGAGGCTTTGCTAAGGGACGGCCGGATCGCGGGAAGGTTGAAGGAACGGATCGGAGAACGCGAGTTTATCGTCGAACGTTCGGAATTGCCTTCTTTGCGCTCCCTGCTGAAAAGGCTAGGTTATCCCGCGGAAGAAACGGATCGCAGAGCTTCGAAACGGACGAACGTATCCGAGGCCGCACAGTCTTCCGGCGAAGAGGCGGGCGCGAAGGAAGCGGACGGTTGGACGCTCATGCCTCACGAGGTGTCCGTCTACGCGGCGGACGTCGAATGGCCGGAAGACGAGGAGCTGTTTCCGGGCCTATCCGATATTCCGGCGGCATGGATCGCGAAACCGCGCGTCTATCATGCGTCGACGCTCCGGCAGCTCATGGAGAAGGCGATCTCGTGGGAAGCGCCGGTCGTCATCGGACGAGGAGAACGGTCGCGCGCGTTTCTGCCTACCGGAACCCGGGACGAGGGAGGTCATTGGACGGTAAGCGGACGTTGGAGAAGCGAGGAAGCGGGAAGTGGAGAACAGGCCATCGTGCGCGCCGGGGACATCGCCGAGCTGATGATCGATTTGCCGTTATTGAGCGATGCGGAGCCGTTGGCGATGGAATCCGATTGACGGGTAACAAGTCCGGTATGGTATGATGGATGGGTATGACTAAGCCGAAAGGTGAGGTGAGGCCGATGGCCGACATGACTCAAACCCTCCCTGCGGCGGAAATCGGCGTAATGGACGGCGCGCCTGCCGATATGGCGTTGCTATTGACCCGCGCCTACGAGCTGGGCGACGCGCTGAATCATTCCGGTTTTGCCGCGGAATACGTTTATTGGAAAGAACAAGTTCGCCATGATCCGGAAGTGAAGAGCTTGACCGGCCAATTCGCCAAAGCGAAAGAGAAATTCGCCGAATGCGAACGGTTCGGAAGGTTCCACCCGGATTACAACGCCGCCCTGGACGAAGTCTACGCGCTGGAAAGCCGACTCGAACAGGTGGAAAGCGTCCGCATGTACAAACAAGCGGAGAACGCGATGGACGGACTGCTTCACGATATATCCCGAACGCTGGCGCAAGCCGTGTCGTTCACGATCAAAGTGCCGGACAACGACCCGAATCCGAAAGGCTCGGGCTGCGGAGGCGGCGGCAGCTGCTCCTGCGGAAGCGGCGGCTGCGGATAATCAAGCGAACGGAGGCTTCACATGTTTGCCGAACGGACTGGCTATATCGTATGGTTTAGCGACGCGAAAGCGGCAAAAGGGCTGGACAAATACGGCACGCTTCATTATTTGTCGCGTAAAATGCACTACGCCGTTATGTACATGAACGCGGACGTCGCCGAGGAAGCGGTTCGCAACTTGCAGCGTTTGCCTTTCGTGCGCAAGATCGAGCGTTCCTACCGCAACGAGATCAAAACCGAGTACGAGAAAAACGTGCCGGACAAAACCCGTTTTTACGGCCTATGACGCTTGGCGCCATGAATGCGGCCAATGCGGGAAAGTCTCCTAGAGAATAGGAGACTTTTTTCGTTTTTCCGGAAATATATATAAAAGGTAATATTTAATATCCAAATGGTGGGATGTAAGGGGCATTTTATTTTTTTGTTGAATCCTCTCGAACGATTGCGGTAATATGTACTTAAGTTCCTACGAGATTCGCGGATTTCTGAGTCGATTGACCTATATCGGGAAGGGGGAGTACCGGGTGAAGGATAAGCACACGGAGCGTTGGAATACTTACGAGCCCTTTCACGTCGTTCTCGGTGACAAGAAGGTCGTCGATATCATCATTACCAACCACGCGCGTACACGCTGGGCCGATCGGGTCGAAAGCGAGAAGACCGGTTACTCCGACATTGCCGAGTATATGTGGCAGTGCTTGAAAGAAGACCGGATCGTTTCGTATTATCGCAACGAACAGGACGTCTACACGATCGACGACGATCTCGTATTCGTCGCGGAGTTTTCCGTGAGCGAGACGGACACCGACCTGCTCGGCAATCCGTTGCACAAAATGATCGTCGTGACATTTCTCGGAAGAATGTCCGAGACGATGGAGTTAAGGGATTTGAAAACGTATTATTCTTGGCTTAGGCATTCGCGCCGCATGACGCTCATCAAGAACAACCGCAAACGCCGCTAGATGAATATCGACGCTCGCAACCGGCAAGGGGCATTCCCGGCCGGTTTTTTTGGCGTCCCCCGGGCGCGGACGCGGGAGCGCCCATGTGTGTTATAATTCGGAAGACGATATCGGACGGAGGGCGACGACATGGCGTTGAACGTACATCAATTGCATATCTTCTACACGGTCGCGGAGCGGGGCAGCTTCTCCTCCGCGGCCCAGAACCTGCATATGACGCAGCCCGCGGTCACGATGCAGGTGCAAGCGCTGGAGGAGAGGTTCGGCACGAAGTTGCTGAACCGCACGACGAAGAAGCTGGAGCTGACCGAGGCCGGCCGCCGGTTGCTTCCGCAAGCCCGCAAAGCGGTGGAGCTGATGAGGGAAACGGACGAGATGATGGTTCGCTTCGCGGAAGACCTGAAGGGCCGGCTGCAATTCGCCGCGAGCTTGACGATCGGCGAGTACGTGCTTCCGCGCCTGCTCGGATCGTTCCTTCGCCGGTTCCCCGACATCTCCGTCGACATGAAGGTGATGAACACGACGGAAATCGTGGACGCGGTCGCCCATCAAGGGCTCGACTTCGGCTTGATCGAAGCTCCTAGCGACGTGCCGGGCATTCTCGCCGAACCGGTCATGGACGACGAGCTTGTTCTCGTGGCGCCTGCAGCGCACCCGTTCGCTTCGCGGGAAGAAGTGACGCTTGAGGAAATGCTGGCCGAGCCGATGGTTCTCCGGGAGAAAGGTTCGGGCACGAGGCAGATCGTCGAAGACGAGCTGCTCCGAGTCGGCTTGACGGACGCTCCCGAATCGAAAATGCGCATCATCAGCGAATTCGGCAGCAACGGGGCGGTCAAGTCGGCGGTGGAAGCGGGCCTCGGCTTATCCGTCCTGTCGGTATGGACGATCAAGCACGAAATCTCTCTTGGGCTACTTAAGCCGGTTCGGGTGAAGGACGTCGACTTCAAGCGGCAATTTTATTCCGTCCGGCTCCGTTCGGCGCTGTTGCCGATTCCCGCGGCGGCGTTGCTCGGCGATCTAAGGGAGTTGTCCCATGAGAAATAACCCGGAATCGTCGAAAGCCGACTTGCATACGCATACGACCGCTTCGGACGGCTCGCATTCGCCATCGGACAACGTCCGGATGGCGAAGGAGGCGGGGCTGGCCGCTATCGCGATAACCGATCACGATACGATCGCGGGCGTCGGCGAGGCGATCGAGGCGGGAAAGCGATACGGCATAGTCGTCGTGCCGGGCATCGAGCTCAGCACCGTCGCGAACGGACGCGACATTCACGTGCTTGGTTACGGCTATCGCATCGACGACGCGGACTGGCTTCGGAGGCTTGAGCTGCAGCGAGAAGCGAGAAACCGCAGGAACGCCGCGATACTAGAGGCTCTCGCCAAGCTCGGCATGCCGGTGTCGGCGGAAGAGCTGGCCGTGGCGGCTGCGGCGGGCGCCGCCGGATCAGGCTCCGGCCGAAGGAAAGACGGCTCCGTCGGCCGGCCGCATATCGCCACGGCGATGGCCGACAAAGGCTACGTCGCCGATGTTCGCGAAGCGTTCGACCGGTGGATCGGCGAAGGTAAGCCGGCTTACGCGAGCGAGCAACGGATTTCGCCGCTTGAGGCGATCGATTGGATCCATGCTGCGGGAGGGACGGCGATCGTCGCCCATCCCGGCATTTACGGAGACGACGAACTTGTATTATCCCTTCTCGAGAGCGGGGCCGACGGCTTAGAGGCTTACCATAGCGACCACGGCGAAGAGGAAGAACGCAAATACGCCGGTTGGGCGGTCGCGAGGGGAAAGCTCGTCACGGGCGGCTCCGATTTTCATGGCGTCAAGAACGGCGTCGCGTTCCATGGCGCGATCGGCAGCCGGACGACGAACATGGCCGTCGTGGCTCGTTTGCTCGGAGAGGCTTAGGGCCGGTCGCGCGACCGGCGGACATTGAGGGCGTCCGAAATCAAAACAAGCGGTTCCCCGCGTCGACGGGGAACCGCTTGTTCGTTAATTCGACGATTATTTGATGACCGACGGAAGGGATTGAACGAACGCTTCGTCCGGCGTCACGTATAGCGTTTTCTGTCCTTCGTAGATGACGAAGCCGGGCTTGGCGCCGCTCGGCTTTCGGACGTTGCGAATGCGCGTATAGTCGACCGGCACGCTGCTGGACGCTTTCGCTTTGCTGTAATAAGCGGCGAGGAGCGCCGCTTCGCGCAGCGTCGCGTCTCCGAATTCGGTCGCGCGAATAAGCACGTGGGATCCGGGAATGTCTTTCGTATGCAGCCAGGTGTCCGCAGAGGAGGCCAACCTGTTCGTGACGTAATCGTTTTGCGTGTTGTTTTTGCCGACGTAGATGGGAATGCCTTCGCTCGACGTGTAGCACAGAACGGCAGGCGCGTCTTTCTTTTTCTTTTTCATGCCCCGCTTGGCGCCCCGCTGGCGAATGTAGCCTTGCTCGATCAATTCCTCGCGGATTTCCTCCACGTCGGCGGGGGTAGCCGTCTCGAGCCCTTGCAGCACCGAAGCCAAGTAGTCGAGCTCCGCGTTCGTTACGTCGATCTGTTCGGACACGACGGCCCGGCTATTCTTCAGCTTCGCGTACTTGCGGAAGAAACGCTGCGCGTTCTCGTTCGGCGTGAGCAACGGATCGAGCGGGATCGCGACGACGGGCTGGCTCTCCTCGTAATAATCGACGACTTCGACGGCTTTGTCGCCTTTCTTGAACGCGTGCAGGTGGGCGGTCAACAGCTCGCCCCGTTTGCGGACGTCGTCCGCTTCGTTAGCCTCTTCGAGCGTATCCCTAAGTTTCAACAGCTTCTTCTCGTTCTTCGCGATCTCATTGCCGAGAAAACGGCTCAAGTCCGACGTGCGTTGGCGTACGAGATCCCGGGAAGCCTTGTCTCTGTAGTAGACTTCGAGGCATTCGTGCATCGAGGCGAACGACTGGACTTCTCCCTTCGCGTGAGTGAGTGTAAGAGCAGAGAATAACGCTTTGCCGTCCTCTTGAACGACGATGCTCGGTTCGAATACGCCTTCGGCGATCGCTTTCATCGCGCTTTCGAACGCCGGCCATAACCGATCGGCGCGTCCTTCCGCGCGATAGGCGATTTCCTTGGCAACGAGGAAGCTGAAGCCGGTATACGCGTTCGCGATCGCGGACGACGCGGCGCCGAGCCACGCTTCCTCTCCGGCTTCTTCCATGGTAGGCAAGCCGGCTACCGCGGTATGAAACGATTGCTTCTCGGGCGGGAGCGGCGTGATCTTCTCTTGGGAAGGGGGAGCCACGTACGCGCTCCCCGGCAAGACGACGCGGTAGCTGCTGATCGCCGGGGTGACGTGGCGGATGCCGTCGTGGATGACGCCGGTCGCCGGGTCGAGCAGAATCAAATTGCTGTGACGGCCCATGATTTCGAGCACGATGCGCTTGAACGACGAATCGCCGAGCTCGTCCCGGTGCCGGACGTCGATTTCGACGACGCGCTCCATGCCGTTCTGGCGGATCGCTTCGATGACGCCGCCTTCGCAGTATTTGCGAAGCAGCATGCAGAACATCGGGGGCTCCGCGGGATTGGCCCACGTCTGTTCCGTCCAGTGCATGCGCGGCATGGAAGGATGGGCGGAGAGCAGCAGCCTGCCGTTCATGCCTTGTCCCCTGATATGCAGGACGAGCTCGTTGTCCGTCGGCTGGTAAATTTTATGAATGCGGGCTTTGACGCAAGATTGAAGCTCCGTCGCGAGCGCCCGGGTGACGATTCCGTCCAATGACATTTCGGTTTCTCCTGTCCCATCGAATTCTTTCTTATGATGCCATACATCCGACCAAAGGGAAAGCTTTCCGGGCGTCCGCCGTTCGCGCGCGCCGCCGGGCCCCGTCCCTCCGTTCGGACAACCGGGGGATATTTTCGGGCCTGTCTGAATACATATAGGCGTAAACGCGTAATGAAGGAAGGGGATGGACTATCGTGGAAGGAAAGGCTTGGCACCAGCTTGGCGAGGAGCAGCTGCTCTCGGCGCTGGATTCCGATCCGAAGCTCGGGCTGACGCCGGAGGAGGCGGTTTCCCGGCTGACGGAGCTCGGAGCGAACGAGCTGGCGGAGAAAAGCGGGGAATCTCCCCTTAAGCTGCTGTTTAATCAGTTCAAGGACTTCATGGTGCTCGTGTTGCTGGGGGCTACGGTCATTTCGGGTTTGCTCGGCGAAATGCTCGACGCGCTGACGATCATCGCGATCATCATCATTAACGGCGTGCTCGGTTTCTACCAGGAATTTCGCGCCGAACGGTCGTTGCGCGCGTTGAAAGAGCTATCCGCGCCGAACGCCAAGGCGGTCAGGAACGGAGAGCTTCAGCTCATTCCCGCCCGCGAGCTCGTCCCGGGCGACGTCGTTCACTTAGAGAGCGGCGACCGGGTACCGGCGGACATGCGCTTCCTCGAATGCAACGAATGCTCGATCGACGAGTCGGCGCTGACGGGGGAGTCCGTGCCGGTATCGAAAAAGGCGGGCGTCTTGCCGGCGGCCGAGCTCGCGCTCGGAGATCGTAAAAACTGCGGCTACCTCGGCACGATGGTGACGCGCGGGACGGCCAAAGGCATCGTGACCGTGACGGGCATGGGGACGGAAATGGGCAAAATCGCCGATCTGATCCAGCAGACGGAAGAAGCGGATACGCCGCTTCAGCACCGGTTAGAGCAGCTCGGTAAAATTCTGATCGTCGTCTCGATCATCTTGACCGTCGTCGTCGTTCTGGCCGGCATTTTGCACGGTCAGGAGATCTACGGAATGTTCCTGGCAGGCGTCAGCTTGGCGGTTGCGGCCATTCCGGAAGGGCTGCCGGCCATCGTGACGATCGCGCTCGCGCTCGGCGTCCAGCGGATGATCAAGAGAAGGGCGATCGTTCGCAAGCTGCCTTCCGTCGAGACGCTCGGCTGCGCTTCGGTCATCTGTTCGGACAAGACCGGCACGCTGACGCAGAACAAAATGACCGTTACGAAGTTGTGGCTCGCCGGCAGGGCGCTCGAAGTGACGGGCGAAGGTTACGAGCCGGTCGGCGCGCTGAAGGAAAGCGGCAAAACGATCGACGTCAAAGGAGACGCCGCCTTGCGCCGGTTGACTCAGATCGCCGCGCTGTGCAACAACGCGGACTTGAGCTTGCAAGAGACGGCCGCGGATCCGAAGAAACGCAAGTCGGCCAAAGGGGACGCGGTTGCCGTCGCTTCCGATTCGACGGAATGGCGGATCAAGGGAGATCCGACGGAAGGCGCGCTGCTCGTGCTCGCGGCGAAGACGGGTCTCGCGAAGTCGACGTTGCAAAGCTTGTACGCCAGAGAGAAGGAATTCCCTTTCGACGCGGAACGCAAACGGATGTCGGTGCTTGTCTCCCATCAAGGCGGGCGGCTGATCTGCACGAAGGGCGCACCGGATATGCTCGTGGGGCAATGCGCGTACGTATTATGGGACGGCCAGATCGTACCGTTCACGGGGACGCTTAAGATGAAGGTGTCCGCCGCGAACGAAGCGATGGCGAGGGAATCGCTTCGCGTGCTCGGTCTCGCGTTCCGCGAAGTGAAGCCGTACGAAGATTGCGAAGGCAACGAGCAGGCGGAGAGCGGTCTCGTCTTCGTCGGGCTCGCCGGCATGATGGATCCGCCGCGCAAGGAAGTGAAGGAAGCGATCGTCAAGTGCCGTCAAGCCGGCATCAAGACGGTCATGATCACGGGAGATCACGGCGTGACGGCGGAAGCGATCGCGAAGACGCTCGGCATTATAGGCCGGGACGGTCGCGTCGTCACCGGCAACGAGTTGTCCGTCATGGACGACGCCGAGCTCGAAAGCATCGCGGACGACGTTAACGTCTATGCCCGCGTGTCTCCCGAGCATAAGCTCCGAATCGTACAGGCGTTGCAACGCCGCGGTCACGTCGTGGCGATGACGGGCGACGGCGTGAACGACGCGCCCGCGGTCAAGGCGGCCGATATCGGCATCGCGATGGGCATTACCGGCACCGACGTTACGAAGGAAGCATCTGCCCTCATCCTTTCCGACGACAACTTCTCCAGCATCGTCGCGGCCGTCGAGGAAGGCAGGGGCATTTACGAGAACATTCGCAAGTTCATCCGGTATTTGCTCGCTTCCAACGTCGGCGAGATCATGACGATGTTCATGGCGATGATGGCCGGGCTGCCGTTGCCGCTCGTGCCGATTCAGATTTTGTGGGTCAATCTCGTCACCGACGGTTTGCCGGCGATGGCGCTCGGCGTCGACCAGGCGGAAAGCGATTTGATGCAGCACAAGCCGCGCTCCGCCAAGGAAAACATATTCGCGCGCAGGCTAGGCTGGAAAATCATCAGCCGCGGCATCCTGATCGGCGTCTGCACGCTCGCCGCGTTCGTGCTCGCGTTGAACCAGGGAGCCGGCCATTCGGATCAGCTCATCCACGCGCAGACGGTGGCGTTCGCCACTCTCGTCATGGCGCAGCTCATTCACGTGTTCGATTGCCGCAGCTCCCGCTCCATCTTCCATCGGAAGCTGCTCGAGAATAAATTTCTCGTGCTGGCGGTGTTGTCCTCGCTTGTCCTGATGCTGCTCGTTCTGTACGTGGAGCCGTTGCGGCCGGTGTTCAAGACGGTGCCTCTCGATTTCCGCGATTGGACGCTCGTCATCGTCGCCGCGGGCATCCCGACGTTCGCGATGGGCATCGGCAGCGTGCTCGGCGCGTCGAAGCAGAAGAGAAACCGCAAAATCCCGTACGGAGGCGCTCCGGCTCACCGCCCGGCAGCAAGATAAAGACACGACGATAAACCGCGATCGGAACTCCTCGGAGTTCCGATCGCGGTTTTTTCGCGTTTCGATTGGGGTGTAAATGAGCCTGCTTCGTGTATAATGGACGATATCGAAAATATCGGGAGGATTCATGACATGTACAAAACGAAAAAGCTGCTCATGCTCGGTTCGGGCGAGTTGGGAAAAGAAGTGATGATCGAGGCGCAACGGCTAGGCGTCGAGACGGTCGCGGTCGACCGGTACGCCGACGCGCCCGCGATGCAGGTCGCCCATCGCAGCTACGTCATCGATATGCTGGACAAGCAGGCGCTCCGGGAAGTCATCGAGAAGGAACAACCGGACCTGATCGTACCCGAGATCGAAGCGATCGCGACTTCCGAGCTCGTGAAGCTGGAGGAAGAAGGTTACCAAGTCATTCCGACCGCGCGCGCGGCGCGTCTGACGATGGATCGGGAAGGCATCCGCAGGCTGGCGTCCGAGACGCTCGGATTGCCGACGGCGGCCTACCGTTTCGCCGACACGTTCGAACAGTTCGCGGACGCGGCCCACGAGATGGAATTCCCATGCGTCGTTAAGCCGCTCATGAGCTCCTCGGGCAAGGGTCAAAGCGTCTGCCGTTCCGAAGCGGAGCTGGAGCGCAGTTGGGCGATCGCCATGGAAGGCGGCCGCGTGCAGCAAGCGCGCGTCATCGTCGAGCAATTCATTACGTTCGAATCGGAAATTACGCTGCTCACGGTCCGTTCCGCGAGCGGCACCCAATTCTGCCCGCCGATCGGCCATATCCAGAAGGACGGCGATTACATCGAATCGTGGCAGCCTCACGCGATGACGGAAGATCAGATCGAAGAAGCGAAAACGATCGCCCGCACGATTACGGACGAGCTCGGCGGGTACGGACTGTTCGGCGTCGAGCTGTTCCTGACCGCCGATAAAGTGTATTTCAGCGAAGTGTCGCCGCGTCCTCACGATACGGGACTCGTAACGCTCGTCAGCCAGAACTTGAGCGAATTCGCGTTGCACGTCCGGGCCGTTCTGGGCTATCCGATTCCGGAAATCGAGCTCGTCTCCCCGGGCGCGAGCCGTCCGCTCAAAGCGGAACGCGAGTTGTCCGACTACAGCGTCGACGGCATCGGCGAAGCGCTGTCCGTCCCTCGTACGCAAGTCCGCGTCTTCGGCAAGCCGGTCACGAAAGCCGGCAGGCGCATGGCGGTCGCGTTGTCGGCCGGAGACGACGCGGAACAAGCCCGCGCTAGAGCGAAGCAAGCGCTGGACGCGCTGAGCATCTCCGAAGCGAGCCGGTAAGGGAGGCCGTCGGCGGATCGGTCTGTACAGTCCGCGTATCGGTTCGGGTACGGCTGGGGTAGGTTCGGGAAACGTCGAAATAGTGCAAACAAACGGATGATCGCTGTATGCTCTTTTCTATGGACAACGGGTATGATGGGGACATAAAGATCGGACGGCCGCGGCCGCCCTGCAGGGAGGAATCATCTCATGGAATTTACGAAAATGCACGGATTAGGCAACGACTTCGTCGTCGTATACGGCGAACAAGCTTTGC
Organism: Cohnella suwonensis; assembly: GCF_042655365.1. Lineage (NCBI taxonomy): Bacteria > Bacillati > Bacillota > Bacilli > Caryophanales > Paenibacillaceae > Cohnella > Cohnella suwonensis. Next base: position 19,101 of record NZ_JBHSMH010000113.1, read on the forward strand.
CGGGCAACGCGTCCGAATTGGCGATCGAGCTTTGCAACCGATTTTTCGGTATCGGGGCGGACGGACTGGTCTATATTCTTCCTTCGGATAACGCCGATTTCAAAATGCGGATTATTAATTCCGACGGTTCCGAGGCGGAGCAATGCGGCAACGCCATTCGTTGCGTCGCCAAGTACGTCTACGATAACCGCTTGACGGACAAAACGGAACTGACGATCGAGACGCTGGGAGCGGGCGTACAGCCGGTCAAGCTGACGACGGAAGGCGGCAAAGCCGCGCTCGTGACTGTCGATATGGGCGCGCCGATCTTGAACGGTCTCGACGTGCCGACGACGATCGACGCGAATCCGGTCATCGGCCACACGGTTTCGGTCGACGGACGCGATTTCGCGTTCACGGCCGTATCGATGGGTAATCCTCACTGCGTCATCTACGTCGACGACGCGGCGAACTTCGATCTCGCGACCTGGGGGCCGAAGCTCGAGAAGCATCCGCTGTTTCCGCGCAAGATCAACGTCGAGTTCGCGACGGTCAATTCCCGCGGACAAGTGGACATGCGGGTATGGGAACGCGGCGCGGGCCCGACGCTCGCTTGCGGCACCGGCGCGTGCGCGACGCTGGTCGCGTCCGTGCTGAACGGCAAAACCGACCGCAAGGCGACGATTTCCCTTGCCGGCGGCGACCTGTTTATCGAGTGGGACGAGACGTCTAACCGCATCTACATGACGGGGCCAGCTGCTGCCGTCTATTCGGGCACAGTGTAAACGACCGGCTGTGCCGATCTTGGTCTTACAGAAGGTTAGCCAACTATACAAACGAACGAGCCGACCGCGAGGTCGGCTTTTTGCGTAATGTAAAGGCCGCAACCCCCCAACCCCCC
>NZ_JBHSMH010000113.1:20168-225592 GCF_042655365.1 Cohnella suwonensis
GCACCCCAGCAACCTTTTACCGACCTGTCACTCGGCCTACTTAATGGAAAACTCCATTAATTTGGGGCTGCTTAACGTTTGGAAGCATTAGTTATTGGATTTCTCCATTAAATCACAGCGTTTTGGCTGATTCTCGCCCAAAAGTGTTAAATTAAATGGACTTTTCCATTAAGGATGTTGTCTTCAGGCAAAACATCGGAAATTCATGTATATTTCCATGAAGATCAGTTACTTCAGCCCGGAGCTCTTCTACCGTCTCGATCGTGAGTGACTGTTCTGCTTATCCGGAAACTATTGTGGGTAGGAATGCCATCTGCGCCAATCGGCTAATCGAAATATTGGATGGCGTTCTGCGCCAGCCGATAACTGCCGATCCTCTGTCCTTTGCCGGTGCGATACGGCATTAGCCAGCCTTTGTTCGCAAGATTGGTTAAGTAGCGAACGGCGGTGCGGTGGTCGATGTCGAGATGAACGGCGACATCGATCGGACGGAGAGGGCGGGAGAGGGAAAACGCGAATCGGACGATTTCCGTCTCCGCTAGTACGGCGAGCGTCGTCGGACGGCTTGCGGACTCGTAATGACTCAGGAAGAAGCGAAGCAAAGTGACACACAGTTCGGGTCGCTTTTCCACGTCGTCATAAGCGAGGGAGACGATGCGATAGCGTACGCCTTGCAGAAACAGCTCGCGGTTGAGCTCGTTGCAGTAGCCTTGCCGATCCATGTCCCGCACATGGGAATTGAAGCCTTTGATTTCGATGAGCAGCTTCAACCGGCCGGGTGGCAGCCATGCGAAATCGGCGTAATAGGAACGTCCGCGCCAATCCGTTATTTCAAACTCAGGGTGCAGATCGTCCAGATTTCCTTTTAGCGGCCACCATACTTGTTCCGCGAAAAGCTTCTCGCCATGGAAATTGAGGGTCAAGAGACGTCCTTTTCTTTCGCCGTTCCTTTTGTCGACATGCGATTGCATAAGATCGGCAAATGCATTAGCGAATTCCATTCGATATCCTCCCGAAAATAAATAAACGCCCTCCCCCAACGGTCGTTGGAAAAGGACGTTCTTCGTCTTAGGACGAGTATATTCGATTCTCCGATTTCGGGCAACCCGCATGCCGAATTACTTAAGGTCGCATGGTCCGAAATAAAGCATGACGATCGTGCCGGCGGACGCCGAAGTCGTTGGGCTTTCACCGCCTTCAACTTGCACCCAGACAACCTAGCCTCATACCGACGACGCCTCGAGATCCGACGCCGCTGCCGAGGCATCCGCCAATCTAGCCCGCCGCAACGCGAGTTTCTTCGCGTAGCTCGCCGATACGCCCAGCGACACGGCGGTCAAGCCGGCGGCGACGGCGACGAGAACAAAGCCGATCCAGCCGACGGACGACAACGAGATCGCGTCCACCGCGACGCCGCCGATGCCGGCGCCGGCAGCCATGGCCAGTTGAAGGACGGACGTATTCAGGCTGAGCATGATGCCCGACGACTCCGGAGCGAGAGTGATCAAGTAATACTGTTGCGTCGGACCGGACGACCAGGCGGTGAACGCCCACAGCATGAGCAACGGGAATACGAGCGCCGGCGATTGGGAAAGGACGGAAAGCAGCGCCAGTACGCCGGCGTGCAGCGTCATGCCTGTAAATAACGTGCGGCCGACGCCCCAGCGATCCGTGCTGTAACCTCCGAGCTTGGAACCGAACAAGCTCGCGATGCCGAAGGCGAATAAGGCGATGCTCACCGTGCGTTCGCCCATGCCGGTCACTTCGAGCAAGAAAGGGGAAATGTACGTATAAAGAACGGAGTAACCGAATATCCAGAAAAACGTGACGGCGAGCGCGAGCGCGATGCGGGGGCTGCGCAAGAGTGAGACTTGACGGCGCAGGGGAACGGCTTCTTCTCCTCCGGATCGTGGAATCGTCTTCCAGATCGCGAACATGGCGAGCAGGCCGAGCAATCCGATCCCCGCGAAAATGAGCTTCCAATCATATTGGGAGGCGATGACGCGTCCGATCGGGACGCCGACGATCAGCGCCGTGCTGAATCCCATGACGAGCGTGGCGATCGCGCTTCCTTGCTTGCCTTCCGGCGCCATTTTGGCGGCGACCGTCAGCGCGACGACGACGAAAGTGCCCGTGCTCAGCGCGAGCAGGACTCTCGCGCCCATGAGCGACGCGTAGCCCGCGAACAAGAAAGAGACCAGATTGCCGACGACGAACAGCGATAATGCGGCGAGCATGAGGTTTCTTCTATCGACGCGGGCGGTTAAAGCCATGAGGATCGGCGTTCCGAACGCGTACGCGAGCGAGAACACCGTAATAAGCTGCCCCGCGGCGGATACCGATACGCCGATGTCCTCCGCGACCCGATCCAGAATACCCGCGATAATAAACTCCGACGTGCCGACGAGAAAACTGACGATGGCCAGCATGTAAATTTTCCAAGAATTCGTCATGCTTTTTTTCTCTCCCTTCTCCGCTCCAATATTCTATATTTCTAGATACATCGAAATATTCGCGAAAAAAAATTACTCTAACAAATAGGGCGCGAATTTCGTCGCCATTTCGCGGTTCACGCTATAGTAAACGTACGTGCCGTCCTTGCGAAGATTCAGCAATCCGCAGTCGGTTAGCTGCTTCAGATGGTGGGACAGAGTGGAGCCGGCGACGGACTCGAGCTTGCTTCCGATATCGGAACAACAAAGCGTCGTTTCTTCCGTCAGCAGCATGGCGATTTTGAGCCTTGTCGGTTCGCCGAGCGCTTTGTACACTTTCACCGCTTGTTGGACATCCGGGTTGAATTCGGCCATCATCGTCATCCTTTCGCGGCTTCGGCGCATATTTCTATATGTATCGAAATAAAAGATATCATGTTAAGAACCGTTTGTAAATAGTCGCGTGACGCGCTCCCCGTCTCATTTCCATTTTCGCGGGGGCAAAATTATGCTACATTAGTAATTACTTTATGCATGGATGGGATGGGGAAGACGGATCATGAAACCGGATTTGCGAACGGCGTTGTCGCTGAAGCCGATGGTCGGCGACGGCGCGATGGCCACTTACTTATATCAACTCGGGTTGCCCGTCGGCGTTTCTTTCGAAGAGTTCAACCTGCTCAAGCCGGACGTCATCGCAGACGTTCACCGCCGGTACGCGGCTGCGGGAGCGGAAATCATAGAGACGAACACGTACTCCGCGCAACATCACAAGCTGTCCAAATACGGCTTGGAGAAAAAGACGGAGAAAATCAACGCGGCCGGCGTGGCGATCGCCCGCAAAGCGGTCGGCGACGCCGCTTACGTCGTCGGTTCGATCGGCGCGGTGCGGGGCGGCAAAGGCAAGAACGTCCGCACCGCGACGGTAAAGAGAGACTTCGAGGAACAGATCGGCGCGCTGCTCGGCGCGGGCGTGGACGGCTTGCTGCTGGAAACGTTCTTCGATCTGGAGGAGCTTTCCCTGGCTCTGTCCGTCATTCGCAAGCAAAGCGATATTAGCGTCATCTGCCAATTCGCCGTCGAAGACGCGCATCGGACGAGCGACGGCATTCCGTTGCCGGAAGCTTTCCGCAGGCTGAAGGGCGAAGGCGCGGACGTCATCGGCTTTAACTGCCGAAGCGGTCCGAACGGCATTCTGCGCGCGCTGGAGACGATTCCTCGCGACATCGGCGTGCCGCTGAGCGTCTTTCCGAACGCGGGCATCCCCGATTACGTCGACGGGCAAGTCGTCTATTCCGCGACGCCGGAATATTTCGCTTCTTCGGCGATCCGCTTCGCGGACGCGGGGGCGCGGCTCATCGGCGGCTGCTGCGGTACGACGCCGGAACACATCGCGGCGATCGCCGGCGCGTTGAAGGCATACTCGCCGACCGCCGGCGGCGGAACTTCCGCTTCTGCAGCGGCGGTGGAAGTCGTCGCGGAAGCGCCCGTGTCCTCCGAGCCTCCTGAAGCCGGCGAACCGAGCATCGTCGATCTCGTGCGCGAAAGGCATACGGTCATCGTCGAGCTCGATCCGCCTCGCGACCTCGACATCACGAAATTCATGGCGGGCGCCCAGGCGCTCAGGGAAGCGAAAGCGGACGCGCTGACGATGGCGGACAACTCGCTCGCCGTCACCCGCATGAGCAACATGGCGCTCGCGGCGCTGCTCAAGGAGCGGGTCGGCATCCGGCCGCTCGCGCATATCGCTTGCCGGGACCGGAATCTGATCGGGACGCAGACGCATATGATGGGCTTCGACGCTCTTGGCATCGACCACGTGCTCGCGGTGACCGGCGACCCGGCGAAATTCGGCGACTTGCCGGGCTCGAGTTCCGTATACGATTTAACGTCGTTCGAGATTATCCGAATGATCAAGCAATTGAACGAGGGTGTCGCCTTTTCCGGCAAACCCCTGAAGCAGAAAGCGAAGTTTATCGTCGGCGCGGCGTTTAACCCGAACGTCAAACATCTCGACAAGGCGGTGCAGCGCCTGGAGCGCAAAATCGCTGCCGGCGCGGATTATATCATGACGCAGCCCGTCTACGATCCCGAGCTGATCGTGCGCATCGCGGACATGACGAAGCATTTGCCGATCCCGATTTTCCTCGGCATTTTCCCGCTCGCGAGCGGGCGCAACGCCGAGTATTTGCACAACGAGGTTCCCGGCATACAATTGTCCGACGAAGTCCGGGCGAGAATGGGCGGACTCGAAGGAGCGGCCGGCCGGGCGGAAGGCGTCAAGATCGCCGAAGAACTGCTCGACGTCGCGATGGCGCGCTTCAACGGCATCTATCTGATGACGCCGTTCATGGCTTACGAGATGACCGTCTCGCTCACGGAATACGTCAGGAGCAGAAGCGCGCGGTTGACATCAGCCAACTAACGTGCTTCAATCCTCTTGTCCCTCTTGGGGATTTGAAGTACAATAAAGCAATAAATCGATAGACGTACAGTTTAGGCATTGTCGAGCCTGCAGTATGCGGCCAACCGCTTTCGGCAACAATGGAAGCGAAGTTCGGTTGCCGTCATCCAGCTGTTTGGCAGATGTGCCGGAGGGAAAGTGCAAACCATGGCGATCAAGCTGATTAACATCGGATTCGGCAACATCGTATCGGCGAACCGGATCATTTCGATCATTAGTCCGGAATCGGCGCCGATCAAGCGCATCATCCAAGAAGCGCGCGACCGCCACATGCTCATCGACGCGACTTACGGCCGCCGTACCCGCGCGGTAATCATTACCGACAGCGACCACGTCATCCTTTCCGCGGTTCAACCGGAGACGGTGGCGCACCGGTTGTCCACCAAAGACGACGAACACGATGAATGAATTGGGGAGCACCATGAAAAGAGGCATTTTATTCGTATTATCCGGCCCGTCCGGCGTCGGCAAAGGCACGGTGTGCACGCTTCTTCGCCGCCGGCTTCCGGAGCTTGTGTATTCGGTCTCGGCGACGACGCGCTCTCCGCGCGAAGGCGAACAGGACGGGGTTAATTACTTTTTCAAGTCCCGCGAGCAATTTTTGCGGATGATCGACGAAGACGCGTTGCTCGAGCATGCGGAATACGTGGGCAATTATTACGGCACTCCGCGCGATTTCGTGGAGAAGACGCTGTCCGAAGGCAAAGACATCATTCTCGAGATCGAGGTTCAAGGCGCGCTTAAAGTCCGGGAGAAATTTTCCGAAGGCGTGTTCATTTTCTTGATGCCTCCGTCCCTTAACGAACTGAAGCAACGGATCGTCGGACGCGGAACCGAAACCCAGGCGACGATCGATCACCGGCTCTCCGTGGCGGTGGAAGAGATGAACCTGCTGCACCATTACGATTACGCGGTCGTGAACGACCAAATCGAATTGGCGTGCGAACGGATCAGCTCCATCATTACCGCGGAGCATTGCAAACGGGAAAGATTTCTCGGAGAATTGTTCGAACAGCTCGAAACCGTCAAAGCCGCGGACAACGTCTGAAAGAGGTGAAAAACCATGCTATATCCATCCATCGATGAATTGGTCAGAAAAGTAGACAGCAAATATACGCTAGTCGTCGCCGCTTCCAAGCGCGCGCGCAACCTGAGAGAAGGCGCGATGGTCAACATCGGCCAACCGAAGTCCCACAAGCAAGTCGGCGTCGCTCTCGAGGAGATTTACCAAGACGCGATCAAAGTCGAGCAATTGACTCCGAACGCGTAAGGCCAAACAATCTCATAAGGCAAGCAAAAACGCCATCGGCGTCCTAGACGCCGGAGAAGCTTTGCGGAGGTATCAGTTGAATAGAAGCGGATTACACAGGCTTATTAAACCTGATATTCCAAGAAGGAAGGACAACCCGCAGCGGTTGTTTTTTTTCTAGTCCGGCAAGTGGCAAGCAACGGGGAGGGGAACCCATGACTAAGCCGTTACACGGCAAAACGATACTGCTCGGCGTGACCGGGGGCATCGCCGCTTATAAATCCGCGACGTTATGCAGCCGGCTCGTCGGACTCGGCGCGAGCGTTCGCGTCATGATGACGAAAGGGGCGACGCAATTCATTACGCCTCTTACGCTTCAGACTCTTACTCGCCACCCGGTCGCGACCGACGTGTTCGACGAACGGGACGCCGAGATCGTTCAGCATATCGACTGGGCGGATTCCGCCGATCTCGCGGTCGTCGCGCCTGCGACGGCGAACATGCTGTCGAAGCTCGCGAACGGACTCGCGGACGATATGGTGAGCACGACGCTGCTCGCCGTCACCGCGCCGCTCCTGATCGCGCCGGCGATGAACGTGCACATGTGGGAACATCCCGCGGTCGTCGACAACGTCAATAAGCTCGCGTCGCGGGGCGCGACGTTCGTCGAGCCGGGGACGGGACAGCTCGCCTGCGGCTACGTCGGCAAAGGGCGGCTCGCCGAGCCCGACGAAATCGTCGGCGCGATCGTCGCCATGCTGACCGGACCGAAACCGCTGGACGGCAAGCGGGTGCTCGTGACGGCTGGCGGAACGGTAGAAAGAATCGATCCCGTGCGCTACATCACGAACGACTCATCGGGAAAAATGGGCTTCGCCATCGCGGAAGCGGCGAGAGACCGCGGCGCGAAGGTGACGCTCGTCGTCGGCAAAGCGGACGTCTCGCCGCCGAATGGCGTTGAAGTCGTCGCGGTCCGTTCGGCCGCGGAGATGCGGGACGCGGTCATGTGCCGGTTGCCGGATAGCGACATCGTCGTGAAGGCGGCGGCGGTCGCGGATTACCGTCCCGCGCGGCCAAGGGCGGAGAAGATAAAGAAATCGGCCGAAGCGTTGACGCTGGAGCTCGTACCGAATCCCGATATCCTGCAAGAAATCGGCGAGTGGAAAGCGTCTAGGGAAGATGGCGCGCGCAAGCCGTTCGTCATCGGCTTCGCGGCCGAGACGACGGACGTCGAGAAACACGCGACGGACAAGCTCCGGCGCAAGAAGAGCGACCTGATCGTCGCCAACGACGTGACGGCGGAAGGCGCCGGCTTCGGCACCGATACGAACGTCGTTAGCGTCTACGGCCCGAACGGGCTCGTCGCCAGTCTGCCGCTTCTGTCGAAGAAAGACGTCGCGGGCCGAATCCTTGACCTGGCTCAAGACGGACTACGGGCTTCCGGCCCTTCTTCGGGCGGTGCCGGACAATGACCGTCGCCAGAGTCATCGTGGACGTGCCGAGCCGGGATACGGACCGGCCGTTCGATTACGCCATTCCCGAACGGCTCAAAGATTGGGTGGAAGTCGGCAGCCGCGTGGCCGTGCCGTTCGGACCGCGCAAGCTTCAAGGCATCGTGACCGCGCTCGCCGAAGACGCCGACGCGGACGTGGACCTTGCGAAGCTGAAGCCGCTGGAGGACGTTCTCGACGCGTTGCCGCCGTTATCGGCGGAGCTCGTCGAATTGGGCGAGTGGATGAGCCGCAGATGGCTATGCCCGCTGACGGTAGCCCTCCAGGCGATGTTGCCGGCCGCGCTGAAAGGCCGTTCGGAGAAATACGTATCGCCGGCCGCCGGCGTCCAGTGGACCGATGGGGAGATCGCCGATAGCGGCGGTCTCCTGCTTGCGCTCGGCAAGGGCAAGCCGCTCAAGCTGGACGCGCTGCTTCGGCAATATCCCGAGCAGGGACCGACGTTGAAGCGCTGGATTCGGCAAGGGCGGCTGGAAGAGAAGCAGCAGGTGGAAGACAAGTCGGCGGGCAAGTCCGTGCTGACCGTCTTTCCCGGGCCGCCGGAGAAGCTGCTGCAGGCGGCGGAGAATATGCCGGCCAGAGCAAGCAAGCAGCGCGAGTTGCTTCGGTTCCTTGCCGTTCGCGGCGCGGAGCCGGTCGCCGTCGCCAGACTGACCGAGGAAGCGGCGGTCGCTCTGTCGACCGTCAGGGCGTTGGAAGAGAAGGGACTCGTAGAGATCCGTCCGGTGACGGAAGACCGAGACCCTTACGCGGACCGCGATTTCCCGGCGTCATCGCCGATGACGCTTACGCCGAAGCAGGCTGCCGCGCTCGCCCCGATCCAAGCGGCGATCGACGCGAGGGAAGCCGGCGCGTTCCTGTTGCACGGGGTGACGGGCAGCGGCAAGACGGAAGTGTATTTGCAGGCGATCCAGCGTTGTCTCGAGCAAGGGCGCGAAGCGATCGTGCTCGTTCCGGAAATCTCGCTGACGCCGCAGATGGTCGAGCGGTTCAAGAGCCGCTTCGGCTCGAAGGTAGCCGTGCTGCATAGCCGTCTCTCCAACGGGGAGCGTTACGACGAATGGCGCAAAATCCGCGAGGGCAGGGCGCAGGTCGCGGTCGGTGCCAGATCCGCGATATTCGCGCCGTTCGCGAGCATCGGCCTGATCGTTATCGACGAAGAACACGAAACGTCCTATAAACAAGAGGAAAGTCCGAAATACCACGCCCGCGACGTCTCGATCGAGAGGGCGCGCCAGCACGGCGCCGCCGTCGTGCTCGGATCGGCGACGCCGTCGCTGGAGACGTACGAGGCGGCGAAGCATGCCCGCGGCGGGCGCCGGTCCGGACTCGGCGACATCGGCTATATCGCCATGCCCGAACGCGTCGCGAACCGGCCGTTGCCCGGCGTGAGCATCGTCGACATGCGCGAGGAGCTGAAGATGGGCAATCGCGCCATGTTCAGCAGGCCGCTCGCCGACGCGATCCGCGACCGGCTGGAGAAGCAGGAGCAAATGGTGCTGCTGCTGAACAGAAGGGGCTACGCTACCTTCGTCATGTGCCGTTCGTGCGGCTATACGGCCGCATGCCCGCACTGCGAAATCTCGCTTACGTACCATCGTGGCTCCGCGAATTTGCGGTGCCATTACTGCGGCTACTCCGAAGCCGAACCGAAGACGTGCCCGAGCTGCGAGAGCCCGCACATCCGCTTCTTCGGCACCGGCACGCAGAAGGTCGAAGAGGCGCTGGCCGCCGCGTTTCCCGGCATCCGGGTTATCCGGATGGACGTCGATACGACGACGGAGAAGGGCTCCCACGAGCGTTGGCTGACCGAATTCCGCGAGCGCCGCGCGGACGTGCTGCTCGGCACGCAGATGGTGGCGAAAGGGCTCGATTTCCCTTACGTCACGCTCGTCGGCGTGCTTGCCGCGGACGCCGCGCTCCGACTTCCCGATTTCCGCGCCGCGGAACGGACGTTCCAACTGCTGACGCAGGTCGCGGGCCGGGCCGGCCGGCATGAATTGCCGGGCGAGGTCATCATTCAAGCGTACGAACCGGATCACGAAGCGATTACGTCCGTCCAGGGCCACGACTACGACGGTTTCGTCGAGCGGGCGCTGCTGCTTCGCAACCAGCTCGGGTATCCGCCCTACGGCAGGCTCATTTGCGTGACCTTTTCCCACGAGTCGGTGCCGATGCTGCTGTCGGTCGGCGAGAGATTCGCTTCCGCGGCCAGGGAGACGGCGTCCGGCATGGGTGTTGGGCGGTCATTCGACGGAGCGGGAGGGGACGCGCTTGAGGTGCTGGGGCCGGTTTCTTCGCCGATCGCGAGGCTGAAGGATCGCTACCGTTTTCAATGTATGGTAAAATATCGGGGAGAAGTCGACGCCAGTCAAGTCGTTTCCCGCGCGCTGGCCGGCATGGCCGACGCCGTGAAGAAGGGCGGCGTGCAAGTGAGCGTCGACGTCGATCCGCAAATGATGTTATGAAGGAAGGTTGCCGTTATGACCATTCGGTTGATCGTGAAACACCCCGATCCCGTGCTTCGGGAACGCGCGCAGGAGGTAACGAAGTTTAACGCCAACCTGCACAAGCTGCTGGACGATATGGCCGACACGATGTACGATGCCGACGGCGTCGGGCTCGCCGCGCCTCAGATCGGCATTTTGAAACGCGTCATCGTCGTGGACGTCGGGGACGAGCATGAGCTTATCGAGCTGGTGAATCCGGTTATCGTCGTCGCGGAAGGCGAACAGCTCGGGCCGGAAGGCTGCCTGAGCATTCCCGGCTTGCAGGGGGACGTTCGCAGGTACAACCGCATCGTGATCCGGGGGCAAGATCGCAACGGCAATCCGATCGAATACGAAAGCACGGAATTCCTGTCCAGGGCGTTCCAGCACGAAGTGGATCACCTGAACGGGGTGCTCTATATCGATTCCGCGGAATCGGTGTACGAAGCGAAAAGAAACGAAGAGCAAGAGCAGGATGGGGAATCGCAATGAATAGCGTGAAAATAGTGTTCATGGGGACGCCGGAATTCGCGGTGTTCTCGCTCGAAGCGTTGCTGGACCGCGGTTACGACGTCGTCGGCGTCGTTACCCAGCCGGACCGCCCGAAGGGCCGCAAGAGGGAGCTGGCGCCGACGCCGGTGAAAGCTTACGCATTGGAGCGCGGGCTTCCCGTGCTCCAGCCGGAGAAGCTGCGGGCGCCGGAAGGCGTGGCCGCGGTTACGGCGCTGTCGCCGGATTTGATCGTGACCGCGGCTTACGGGCAAATATTGCCGAAGTCGGTATTGGAATTGCCGCGGTTCGGCTGCATTAACGTGCATGGCTCGCTGCTTCCGCGTTATCGCGGAGGCGCGCCGATCCAGCGTTCGATCATCGACGGCGAGAAGAAGACGGGCGTCACGCTCATGTACATGGCCGAAGGCCTCGATACCGGCGACATGATCTCGAAAGTCGAAGTGCCGATCGAGAACGAGGACACGGCGGGCTCGATGTTCGGGAAGCTCAGCGAGGCGGGGGCTGCGCTGCTCGTCGAGTGGCTGCCGCGCATACTCGACGGTTCCGCCGGCAGGACGCCGCAAAACGGAGATGAAGCGACGTACGCGCCGAACTTGTCGCGGGACGACGAGCGGCTCGATTGGAACGAACCGTCCAGACGGCTGTTCGACCGGGTCAGAGGCTTGAATCCGATGGCCGGCGGCTTCACGACGCTGAATGGAGAAGTATTCAAAATATGGGGCGCCCGAGTCCCGACGGCGGACGACGCCAAGCTGAGCGCCGCTTCGGCGGCGTTGCCGCCCGGGACGGTGCTCGAATCGGGCGCGAACGGCATTCGCGTTCGCACCGGCGACGGCAGCCTCGTGCTGACGGAAGTGCAGCCGGCCGGCAAGAAGGCGCTGGCCGCGGCCGAGTTCGCGAAAGGCGCGAGACTAACGACGGAAACAAGGCTCGGGTAACGAACCCGGGCTTTTTTATTGAAACGGACGGAAAATATTGATCAAAATCGGACTTTTTGAACAGCCTCATAATACGAGTAAAGACGGATAAGGATGCGAACGATGAACAAACCGAACCGATTACCCGGCGGCAAGCCACAAGGGGCGCGAGAAGTCGCTCTCGGCGTGCTGCACGGGGTAGAGACGAGAGGAGCCTATAGCGGGCTCGAGCTGAATCAGGCGCTGCAGGCTTCCGGCCTGTCCAGGCCCGATGCCGCTCTCGCGACCGAGCTCGTGTACGGCACGATCCAAAGGCTGAACACGATCGACGACGAGCTATCGCGCAGGGTGAAAGGGTGGCCGGGCAAAGTCGAGCCCTGGGTCAGAAGCCTGCTCCGGCTTAGCTATTACCAGCTGCGCTGGCTGACGCGGGTGCCGGCGCACGCGGCCGTGGACGAAGCGGTGCGCATCGCCAAGAAACGAGGCCACGCCGGCATCGGCGGCCTCGTGAACGGGGTGCTCCGCGGCTTGCTGCGCGACGGCTTTGCCAGGGAATTGCCCACAGGTTTGACGGCGGCGAAGCGGATTTCGCTCGAGCAGAGCCATCCCGAATGGCTCGTCACGCGCTGGATCGCCGAATACGGCGAAGAGACGGCGGAGCGGATCTGCGAAGCGAACAATACCCCTCCCCATGCGTCCGCGAGAGCGAACCGCATGAAAGCGACCCGGGAAGAAATCGTGGCAGCGCTGCGATCCGAAGGCGCGGAAGCTTCTCCGTCGGCGCTGTCCGCGGACGGAGTCGTTGCCGAGAAGGCCGGCAATCTCGTTCATACCGCGCTCTACAAAGAAGGCCGGATGACGGTGCAGGACGAGAGCTCCATGCTCGTGGCCGCGATCGCCGATCCCAAACCGGGGATGCGGGTGCTCGATTGCTGCGCCGCGCCGGGCGGCAAATCGACGCATCTGGCCGAACGGATGAACGACGAGGGAACGCTCGTCGCGAACGACGTCCATCCCCATAAGGAAGCGCTCGTCCGCCAACAGGCGGACAGGCTCGGTCTCAGCTGCGTTCGGACGATGGCCGCGGACGCGCTGGAGCTTCCCGCCAAGCTGGGCGGGCAATCATTCGACGTCGTGCTGCTCGACGCGCCTTGCTCCGGTCTCGGCGTCATTCGGCGGAAGCCGGAAATCAAATGGAACAAAACGCCGGACGACATTGCCAGCTTGGCGGCGCTGCAGGAGAAGCTGCTGGATGCGTCGGGATTCCTCGTCAAGCCGGGAGGCACGCTCGTCTACAGCACCTGCACGATCGCCAAGGAAGAGAACGAACAAGCAGTGCGGACGTTTTTGTCCCGCCATCCGGAGTTCGAGCTGGACGCGTCGTGGCCGCCGGAAGTGCTGGAGACGCTGCGGGAAAGCGGGTATTTGCCGGACGGTTTCTCGGGCATGCTTCAGCTATTGCCCCACATGTTCGGCAGCGACGGCTTTTTCATCGCGCGAATGCGGAGGCAATCGGCTTAAACTTATGGTAAAATAGCAAGAATGGCGGTGAACTTCAATGACAAATGAACAAACGGAAGTAACGCAACAACAGGCGCAATCGGTGCAATCGGTGCATTCGGTGCAATCGACCGAGACGAAAGCGCAGCGGGTACCGAAGGCGGACAAACAGCCTGACGCCGATTTGCCCCCTTTCATTTACGACTATTCCCTCGAAGACATCCAACAATGGATCAAAGAGCAAAACGAGCCCGCTTTCCGCGCGGGTCAAATATTCGACTGGCTATACGTCAAGCGCGTCTCCTCCTTCGAGGAGATGTCGAACTTGCCGAAGCCTCTTCGGGATAAACTGATCGCGAGCTTCCGGTTCGTGACGCTGACCGAGATCGCGAAGTTCGAGTCGAAGGACGGAACGGTTAAATTCCTGTTCCAGCTCCAAGACAACCACGCGATCGAGACGGTCATCATGCGCCACAATTACGGGAACAGCGTATGCGTGACGACGCAGGTCGGCTGCCGCGTCGGCTGCACGTTCTGCGCGTCCACGCTCGGCGGCTTGAAGAGAAGCTTAACGGCCGGCGAGATCATCGCGCAAGTCGTCCAATCGCAGAAAATTCTCGATCCGCTTAACGAGCGGGTGTCGAGCATCGTCATCATGGGCATCGGCGAACCTTTCGAGAATTACGACGCGACGATGCAATTCCTGCGAACGATGATCCACCCGAAAGGGCTGAACATCGGGGCGCGCCATATTACGGTGTCTACGAGCGGCATCGTGCCGAGCATGATCAAGTTCGCCGACGAAGACACGCAGATCAACTTGGCGATCTCGATCCACGCGCCGAACGACGCTCTCCGCTCGAAGCTGATGCCGGTCAACCGGCGTTTTCCTTTCGTCGACGTCATGAACGCATGCAAGTATTATATCGAGAAGACGGGACGCCGGATCACGTTCGAATACGCCCTGATCGGCGGCGTCAACGATCGCCCGGAACACGCGGAAGAGCTCGGGGACGTGCTGCAGGGGATGTTATGCCACGTCAACCTGATTCCGGTCAACTACGTGCCGGAACGCAATTACGTCAGGACGCCGCGGGACGACATTTTCGAATTCCAGCGCGTCTTGCAGAAGAAGAACGTAAATGTCACGATTCGCAGGGAGCAAGGCCATGATATCGCCGCCGCCTGCGGCCAGCTGCGGGCGAAGCATATGGAGACCACGACGGGGTGATCGGTTTGAAAACGGTATTGCGTAGTCATGTGGGCAAGGTGAGGCAGGTAAACGAGGATAAGGCGTGGAGCGGACGGTTGGCCGGAGGGTTGACGGTCGCCATCGTGGCGGACGGCATGGGCGGCCATCGCGCCGGCGACGTCGCCAGCGCGATGGCCGTGGACAGCCTCGTCCAATCGCTGCAAGCGGCCGGCGCGAAGCTGACGATCGCGAACGGCGCCGAGGCGCTGCGGGAAATGGTTAGCGAGGCGAATCGCACGATCTACGATACCGCTTCCTTGAACGATCAGTACCATAACATGGGCACGACGGTCGTCGTCGCGCTCCTTGACGGAAATACCGGGATCATCGCGCATATCGGCGACAGCAGAGCCTACCGGCTGAGGGCGGGACGGCTCGAACAGCTTACGGAAGACCATACGCTCGTCAACGAGTTGACGAAATCGGGGCAGATCAGCGCGGAAGAAGCGGCGAGGCATCCGAGACGCAACGTGTTGACGAGGGCGCTCGGCACGGACCGGGAAGTCGAGGCGGACATCGGCTCGATCGATTGGCATGCCGGCGACACGCTGCTGCTGTGCAGCGACGGCCTAAGCGGCTTGGTCGAGCCGGCGGACGTGTCCGCGGCGCTCGGCGAACCGGGAGGGCAGCTGGAGCATCGCGCGCAGCGGCTCGTCGATCTCGCCATGGCGGCGGGCGGAGACGATAACATAACCGTCGTTCTCGTGACGAACGACGACGGCAGGCAGAGCGCCGCGGGAGGAGAAACGGCATGATCGGACATACGCTCGGCGGACGTTACGAACTGCTGGCCCGGGTCGGCGGCGGCGGCATGGCGCTCGTATACAAGGCTAAGGACTTATTGTTAAACCGTTACGTCGCGGTCAAGGTGCTGCGGCAGCAATTCACGCACGACGACGACTTCGTCAAGCGGTTCCGCCGCGAGGCCCAAGCGGCCGCGTCGTTGTCGCATCCGAATATCGTCAGTATTTACGACGTCGGACATGTTGAAGATACCCATTATATCGTCATGGAATTCATCGACGGCTCGAACTTGAACGAAATCATCCGCGACCGTGCGCCGTTGCAGCCGGCGGAAGCGGTCAGAGTCGCTTCCCAGATCTGCGACGCGCTCGAGCATGCCCATCATAACCAGATCATCCATCGGGATATCAAGCCGCACAATATTTTGATCGGCAACAACGGACGGGTGAAAGTGACCGACTTCGGCATCGCTCGCGCGGTGACGTCTTCGACGATCACGCAGACGGGTTCCGTCATCGGGTCGGTCCACTATTTCTCGCCAGAGCACGCCAAAGGCGTCGCGACGGGAGAGAAGTCGGATTTGTATTCGCTCGGCATCGTGCTGTACCAGATGATGACGGGGCGATTGCCGTTCCTCGGGGAAAGCCCGATCAGCGTCGCGCTGAAGCATCTGCAGGAGCCGTTCGAGCAGCCGCGCAAAGTGAATCCGCATATTCCGCAAAGCGTCGAGAACATCATTCTCCGCGCGATGCGCAAAAACCCGCAGGAACGTTACCAATCGGCGAAGGAAATGCTGGCCGATCTGGAGACGTGCCTGCAGCCGAACCGTCTTAACGAAGCTCCGTTGTTCTACGACAGCGATCAAGAGAACGAAGAGGACATGACGAAGGTCATTCCCGCCATTCGGCCGGACATGCGCAACGCGAATACGATCGAGGCGCCGGCGATCAAAGCGTCGAGCGTCGAGGATCGCTGGAATTCGGACGGGCTGGCGGAGCGTAAGCGCAAGTGGGTCGTCCCGACGGTACTCGGCGTGCTCGCGGTCATACTGATCGGCGTTCTGCTGTGGGCGGTATCGGCGTTGAAGCACGAATTCAGCCCTGAGGACGTGCACGTGCCGTCCGTCGTAGGCAAGAAGTTGGAGGAAGCGAAAGCGGAGCTGGTCGCCGCGGGCTTGACGATCGTCGATCCCGTCAAGGAAGAAGCGAGCGCGGACGTGGAAGCGGGCATCGTTCTGGAGCAATCGAAAAGCGAAGTGGACGTCAAGGAAGGTTCCCCGATCGAGCTGACGGTCAGCACGGGCAAGGCGAAGTCCGAGATGCCGGACGTGTCCAACAAGACGCTCGAAGAAGCGACGCAAATGCTGACGGATCTCGGGGTCAAGAAGGAAAACATCGGCACGAACCCGATCTACGACGAAAGCGAGCCGGGAACGGTGCTTAACCAAGTGCCGAAGCCGGAGGAACTGATCGATCCGGAGACGGCCGTCGTCAACTTGACGGTCAGCAAAGGCGAGGAAGCGTTCCCGATGCCGGAACTGGTCGGCAAGAAGGAAGCCGAAGCGATCGCGATCATCGAGAAAAACAACTTGAAGTTCGACGCGAAGAAAATCGTCCGGGAGCCTAGCTATTCGCCTAAGGGAGAAGTCTTTAAGCAATTCCCGGCGGAGAAGGGCGAAATGGTTACGAACGATACGGAAGTAACGATCTGGGTCAGCAGCGGCTATCCGGAAGATTCGAGGTCGCAGCCGCTTAACGTGACCGTGTCCCCGGCCGTCGAAGGCAAGTCGAGCAAAATAGAAATTGTTTATTCCGACGCGACGGGCGACGATATCCATGGTCCGACCGAGACGATCACGAAAATGACCTCGTTCCCGCTCACGTTGATCCTGTCTCCTGCGAAGGACGGCAAAATCATGATTTACCGCGACGGCCAGTACTTGCAAACGGAAACCGTTCCTTACTTGGTCGTTCCGTCGTCGACTGAACCCGATCCGGCGGATCCGGGCAACGGCGGAGATCCCGCCCTGCCTCAAGACGGCGACGGCGGAGCGGACCCAGGCGACGGGGAAGTCGCGAACCCGTAAGGAGCAAACTTTATGCCCGAAGGCTTGATCGTTAAAGCGTTAAGCGGATATTACTACGTGCAAGACGATGCCGGCGGCGAGCCCGTGCAATGCCGCGGCAGGGGGATTTTCAAGAAACGGGGCGAATCGCCGCTCGTCGGCGACCGCGTCGTCTATACCGAAACGGAGAACGGAGAGGGCACGGTCGAGCGAATATTGCCGCGCTCTTCCGAATTGATCCGGCCTCCGGTCGCGAACGCGGACTTGGCCGTCCTTGTCTTCTCCGTCGTAAGGCCGGAGCTGAGCTTCGTTCTGTTGGACAAATTTCTCGTGCATGTGGAGCATGCCCGTATGGACGCGCTAATCGTGCTCACGAAGATGGACCGGATTCCGGACGGGAAAGAAGGGGAGCGCATTCGCCGTACGGTGGAAGAAGCGACGAACTTGTATACCTCGATCGGCTACCGGGTATTGCCGACGAGCGCGCACGAGGGCCAAGGGCTCGATCGGTTGCGGACGGAGCTTGCGGGGCATATCCATATGCTGGCGGGTCAATCCGGGGTCGGCAAGTCCTCGCTCGTTAACGCGCTCGTTCCGGGACTGAAGCTCGAAACGAACGAGATCAGCGACAAGCTCGGCCGAGGAAAACATACGACCCGGCACGTCGAGCTCGTCGCCGTGCCGGGCGGCGGATACATGGCGGATACGCCTGGGTTTAGCCAGCTCGATTTCGCGGAGCTCGGCATCGACGAGATCGGCAGTTGCTTCCGGGAATTCCGGGAGCTGTCGGGCTCGTGCAAATTCCGCGGCTGCACGCACACGCACGAACCGCATTGCGCGGTCATACAGGCGAAAGAGCAAGGGCAAGTCGCGCAAAGCCGGTACGACAATTACGTCGCTTTCATGACGGAGTGGAAAGAAACGAAGCGGAGGTACTGACATGACGATCATCGCACCGTCTATTCTGGCCGCGAACTTCGCATTTCTGGGAGACGAAGTTCGCAGTATCGAAGCCGCGGGAGCGGACTGGGTACATATCGACATTATGGATAATCATTTCGTTCCGAATTTGACTTTCGGTCCCCCGATCGTCGGGATGATCCGGCCGGTAACGAAGCTGTTGTTCGACGCGCATCTGATGGTCGAGAACCCGCAGTCTCTGTTCCCGGCGCTGGCCGATGCCGGCGTGGACCGAATCACCGTGCATCCGGAAGCGTGCACGCATCTTCACCGGACGTTAACCGACATTCGCTCGAGAGGCATTAAAGCCGGCGTGGCGCTGAATCCGCATACGCCGTTGTCGGTACTGGAATACGTGCTGGACGAGATCGATCTCGTGCTCATCATGACGATCAATCCGGGCTTCGGCGGACAGTCCTTCTTGCCGGCGATGCTGCCGAAGCTGCGGGACTTAAGGGCGATGCTGGAGCGTCGCGGCCGGAACGATATCTTCATTCAAGTGGACGGCGGCATTAATGCCGATACGGCCAAGCAGGTCAAGGAAGCGGGCGCGAATTCGCTAGTCGCCGGAACGTACGTGTTCGGCCACGAGGACCGCGCGGCCGCGATCGCCTCGCTTCGATAGAGACGCGGCGTGTAAACGGTTTTTCCGTACCCTTCCCTTGCTTGTTATGGCATAGGACAAATCCGCGGGCGCATACATATGAATCATTAGCGGGCTCAGGCGGTAGGAGCCGGCAATGGTTCAGCCTGCGGAGGGGGGATGGGAAAATGAAGTTTTACACCATCAAGCTGCCGAAGTTTTTGGGTGGCTTCGTCAAAGCGATTCTCAATACGTTCCACAAAAATTGACGCCTTCTGGGCAACGACGCGAAAAAAAGAACCGTCAGGGCATCCTGACGGTTTTTCTTCATGGTGTTATGCGACGTCCCTTATACGCGGGTAACCAGACCGGAACGCAATGCGCGAGCGCTGACGTACACGCGCTTCGGCTTGCCGTTCACCAGAATGCGCACCTTTTGTACGTTAACCCCCCAAGAACGGCGGGTAGTGTTATTCGCGTGAGATTTGTTATTGCCGGAACCTGGCTTTTTCCCTGTGATATAACATTTACGAGCCACTAAAATACACCTCCCTGCCACGTCCATACAAATACTTCACTATATTAGCACAGGCGGTTTGCGGATGCAACGGAAAAAGTCGCGGTTACGCGACAGATGCCGGTAATCGCGCCATTTAACCAGAAAACGGCTTCATTCTCCCGTTTTTTTATAGTACAATGAGGTATGGTCCATAATACAGGCATAAAGGAGTGAATTTCCATGCCTCTGCAGCTTGTCTCGGAGAACGGAAAGATTGATGTCGCGGATCAAGTCATCGCGGTGATCGCCGGCTCGGCGGCGCTCGATTGTTATGGACTGGTGGGCATGGCCTCCCGCAAAGGGCTGAAGGACGGCATCGCGGAACTGTTAGGTCGCGAGAACCTTTCCCGGGGCGTCGAAGTTCGCCATGAAGGCGAAACGGTCCACTTGGATCTTTACGTCATCGTAAGCTACGGAACGAAAATTTCCGAGGTCGCCCATAACATCCAATCCAAAGTGAAATACGTGCTGGAAGAAGTCGTCGGATTGCGGGTCGACGTCGTGAACGTGAATGTTCAAGGAGTGCGAGTGTTGAAGTAGCTTATCTAGGAAGGGGAAAGCATCATTGAGTAAGCGCTTCTTGAACGGTACGGAATGGTCGGCCATGGTTTTGGCCGGCGCCGAGCGTTTGTCCGGCAACGTGGACAGGGTCAACGCCCTGAACGTATTTCCCGTGCCGGACGGCGATACGGGAACGAACATGAATTTAACGATGACGGCCGGCGTGGCCGAATTAACGAATAAACCGTCGGAGGAAGTAGGCCGCGCGGCCGAAGTGCTCTCCAAGGGGCTTCTGATGGGCGCGCGGGGCAACTCGGGGGTTATTTTGTCGCAGCTGTTCCGCGGATTCTCCCGCGCGGTCGCCGGACAAAGAGACATAACGGTCCCTTTATTCGCCGCTGCTCTCCAACAGGGAGTTGATACCGCTTACAAAGCGGTCGTCAAACCGGTCGAAGGCACGATATTGACCGTGGCGAGGGAAGCGGCGCGCCATGGCGTCACCGTATCCCGTCGCCTAACGGAATTACCGGAATGGATGGCCGATGTATTGGCCAAGGCGCAGGAGACGCTCGCGCGGACGCAGGAAATGCTTCCGGTGCTCAAGCAGGTCGGCGTCGTCGATTCCGGCGGGCAAGGACTCGTATATATCTACGAAGGCTTCGCCGCTTATTTGAACGCGGGAAGCTTCGGGAACGACGACGGACGCTCCGCGACGCGTCCAGCGGCGCAGTTCGCGGCGCCGACGCCGGCGAAACCGCCCGTTCCTTCGGTCGCCGCGCATGCGACCGCCCAATCGAAGATTACGACGGAAAGCATCGCTTTCCCTTACGATATGGAGTTCTTCATTCAACGCGCGTCCTCGTCCGCGCCGTTCCCGGAGCGTTCGTTCCGGCAAGCGCTGGAAAGGGACGGCGATTCGATCATTTTGATCGAAGACGGCGACATCGTGAAGGTTCACGTCCATTCCCGGCGTCCCGGAGACGTCATGAACCACGCTTTGACGCACGGCGCGATCACTCACATTCACATTCTGAATATGCAGGAGCAGCACCGCGAGCTTCTGTCGCGCGCGCCGGCCGCTCACGAACCGGTTCCGGCGCTTATGCCGTCTCCACCGAGCCCGCCTCCGGCGGGCAACGTCGATTACGCGTTGCCGGGGGTCGTGAACTTGCCGGCGATAACGGCTTCGCCGGAAAGCGAGCCGAATCCGGACGTGCACGAGATGGCCGATTACGGCATCGTCGCCGTGAGCGTCGGCGAAGGCAACGCGGAGCTGTTCCGGAGCTTAGGCGTCGACATCGTCCTTTCGGGCGGCCAAAGCATGAATCCGAGCACGGAGGACTTGATCGGTGCGATCTCTTCCTTGTCGGCCCATCATGTATTCGTCCTTCCGAACAATCCGAACATCGTCATGGCGGCCAAACAAGCGGCGGAACTCGCTGAACGTCCCGTTACGGTGCTGCCGACGCGTACGCTGCCGCAAGGCATGGCGGCGATGCTCGCCTTCCAGGAGGACGACGGGGAAGCAGCGAACGTCGAACGGATGACGAAGGCGTACGAGCGCGTCATTACCGGCCAGGTGACGCAAGCGGTCCGCGACACGGAAATGGACGGCGTGAACATTCGCCAAGGCGACTATATCGGCATCAAAGACAAGACGATCGTCGCTTCGACGTCCACGCGCTTCGAATCGTGCAAAGCTCTATTGGCCTCTTTGCTCGTCACGGGCGGGGAAATCTTAACGGTGTTGACCGGGGAAGGCTCCGAAGAGGAAGAGACGGAAGCGCTCGAACAATGGCTCGCGGAGACGTATCCGGACGCCGAAGTCGAAGTGCACGAAGGCGGGCAACCGCTGTACCCATACCTTTTCGCGGTCGAGCCTTGACGAAACGAAATCATTTTCCAATTGATGGAGGTTACTCGATATGGCATCTGTCGCGGTCGTGACGGATAGTACGGCGGACATTCCGCTCGGGACGAGAACTGAACTCGGCATTTCGATGGTTCCTCTCAAGGTGTTGTTCGGAAGCGAAAGTTATCTGGACAACATTACGCTCCAGCCGGCCGAATTTTACGAGAGGTTGCCGAAGTTCGGCGGGTTGCCGACAACGTCGCAGCCTTCTCCGGCGGATTATCTCGAAGTGTTCGAACGGTTGCTCGCGGAAGGCAAATCCATCGTCTCGATCCATCTGTCGGGCGCGATGAGCGGAACGTACCAGTCCGCGACGATCGCAAGATCGATGCTGGACGACGACGCGGACGTTACCGTGATCGATTCCAAATCCGCATCCTTCGGTTACGGTCAGCTAGTCGTCACCGCTGCGGAAATGGCGCGGGACGGCGCTTCGAAAGAGGCGATCGTCGCCGAAGTTCGCCGTCTCCGAGACGAGCTCAAATTGTATTTCGTCGTGGGCACGCTCGAATACTTGCAAAAAGGGGGACGGATCGGGAAGGCATCCGCCGTTCTCGGGTCCTTGCTTAATATCAAACCGATCTTATCCATCGATAAAGAAGGCGTCGTCTACCCGTTCGACAAGGCGAGAGGCCAGAAGCGCGCGTTCGCCAGAATCGTCGAAGTGCTGGCTTCCGACGTCGGCGGACGGCCCGTCAACCTGACGGTCGCCACGACGCCCGGGCATACGGAAGGCGCGGCGGAGTTGACGGACATGCTGAAGCGGGCGCTCGACGTCCGCGAATTCAAGGAGACGGACATCGGGCCGGTCATCGGCGCGCACGCCGGACCCGGCACGATCGGGTTGTTCGTCTTTCCTCTGAGGTCGGACTGATGGCGTTATCGCTATTCCATATGCCAATCTCGAAACTTCAAGGCGTGGGCCCTCAGAAAGCGGAGGAGCTCCACGCCTTGGGCATTTCCACCGTCGGAGCCCTCATCGAATACTATCCTTTCCGCTACGAGGATTACCGGATACGGGAGTTGTCGGAAGCGAAGGACGGGGAGAAAATTACCGTCCAGGGCACAATCGCGTCGTTGCCCGTCGTCCAGCGCTACGGCGGCAAATCCCGGCTGTCGTGCCGGGTAACGATTGGGGCGACTCTCGTGACCGCCGTCTGGTTCAACAGGCCGTTCCTGAAAGACCAGCTCGTCGTCGGACGGGAAATTACGCTGACCGGCAAATGGGATCAACGCCGCAAATACATGACCGTTGCCGATTCCGAATTTCCCGATCGCGGAACGTTGAAGACGGGGACGCTGCAACCGGTCTACTCCGTCGGCGGGAACGTCACGCAGACGCTGATCCGCAAGCTGATCGACAAGGCGCTGACCCAATATGCCGATTCGATTCCGGAACTGTTGCCGGATGATCTGCTTCGGCGACACGGGCTGATGTCGCGCGCGGAGGCGATCTCCATCATCCATCGGCCGGAGAACACGAAGGCGGGACAAGAGGCCAGGCGCCGCATGGTGTACGAAGAGTTCTTTCTATTCCAGCTACGGCTGCAGGCCTACCGGGCGTTACATACGAAGAAGACGGACGGCATTCCGCACGCCGTCGATAACGCCGACATTCGCGAGTTCGTCGACCGGCTTCCGTTCGAGTTGACGGACTCGCAGAAGCAGGTCGTCAACGAAATCCTTCACGACATGAAGCAGCCGTTCGCGATGAACCGGCTGCTGCAAGGGGACGTCGGGGCGGGCAAGACGGTCGTCGCCGCCATCGGGCTGTACGCGACGATCAAAGCGGGGCATCAAGGAGCGCTCATGGTGCCGACGGAAATTCTCGCGGAGCAGCACGTCCGATCGCTTAGCCGTATTTTCGAACCTTACGGCATGCAAGTGGGGCTGCTTACGGGCAGCTTGTCCGACCGCAAGCGCAGGGACGTCATCGCATCGCTGCAGATGGGGCTGCTCGACATCGTGGTCGGCACGCACGCGCTCATTCAGGAGGATGTCTTCTTCAGAAGCCTCGGCCTCGTCGTGACGGACGAGCAGCACAGGTTCGGCGTGAACCAGCGAAGCATTCTGAGGCGCAAAGGATTGAATCCGGACGTGCTGTCGATGACCGCGACGCCGATCCCGCGCACGCTCGCCATTACCGTGTTCGGAGACTTGGACGTCTCGACGATCCGCGAACGGCCGAAAGGAAGAAAGCCGATTAAGACGTATTCGGTCAAGCACGACATGATGGATCGCGTGCTCGGCTTTATTCGCAAGGAGGCGCAGCAAGGCAGGCAAACGTTCTTCATCTGTCCTCTCATCGAAGAATCGGAGAAGCTCGACGTGCAGAACGCGATCGATCTGCACGCCCAGCTTTCTCAATCTCTTCCCGAGCTCGCGGTAGGCTTGCTGCACGGCCGGATGACGGCCGCGGAGAAGGAAGCGACGATGGGAGCGTTCGCCGCGGGGGATACCGACGTGCTCGTCTCCACGACCGTCATCGAGGTCGGCGTGGACGTGCCGAACGCGACGCTCATGATCGTCATGGACGCCGACCGCTTCGGCCTGTCCCAGTTACATCAACTGCGCGGCCGCGTCGGCCGGGGAGAGCATCAATCGTATTGCATTTTGATCGCCGATCCGAAGTCGGAAAACGGGCAAGAGAGAATGAGGGCGATGACCGACACCGACGACGGGTTCGAAATATCCCGAAGGGATCTGGAAATCCGCGGTCCGGGAGAGTTTTTCGGCACGAAGCAAAGCGGCATGCCGGAATTCAGGTTAGCGAGCTTGATCGAAGATTTCGACGCGCTGGAGCTGGCGAGGGACGACGCGGCGCAATTGACCGCTCTTCCGGAATTCTGGTCGTCCGCCGTGTACGCGGGATTGAGGGAGTATCTCGCGCGCGACGCGAACAGCCGCGAAGAGCCTCTCGATTAATGTCGCGCTTCGCCGCCCGGGAAGCGAGATAGTCATCGGGCTTAACGGAACGGCATATGATGAACCGTATAGCCGCCGAAGGAGCGTGATCGACCCTGACCCAGAGCTGGCAAAAGTTCGGCATCAAAGCGGAGTTCGTCGAAAGAGTCAAGCTGAAGATGAAAAATCAGGCAACGAAAGAGCGGATCAAGGATTTGCTCGACGGCGTCACGAAATACGATCTGCAAGACCGGGCGAAGGTGCGCAGGTGGGTGAAGCAATTCGCCAAAATCCTGAACGAGACGCTTACGGAAACGCAGGAGGACCAGCTCGTCAATTTCATCATCGCCCAGAAGATCGATCCGAACAACATGCTTCATTTAATCAAATTGTACACGATGTTCAGATGAATCGAGCCGCGCTTGCGCATGACAAGCCGCGTTTCGATTACGACGGGTCGAGGGGGTATTCGCGGAGCGCTACGAGGAAGAACCTTATGACGCGGAATATTTGGCCGAAGCGAGGCGAATTTTGGCCATGCGGCCGTAAAGGATAGACATCCGGGCGGCGTTTGTTATAATAAGGATAGCGAGTAGCGGGTTTCGAACAATCGAATACGCCCCGGGGGAGCTGGAGCAAGGCCGGCTGAGAGTGCATCCCATCGAAGATGCAGACCCTTATACCTGATCTGGTTAATGCCAGCGTAGGAAGGCGGGAGCATGGCGGAACGTTCCCCGTGCGCTTTGTCCGTTTATATCTTATGGACGCCCTCCGGAATCGGGGGGCGTTTTTTGTTGCCGGAATTCGTCTCTCGACAGCATGGCAAGAGAGAGGGAGATACGGAATGGCAAGCAAGCTTCGGTTCGGAAAAGGTTTAGCGTTAACGGCGTTAGCGGGGGTACTGCTGGCGGGATGCGGCAATAACGGCAACGGCGGCAATAACGAGGGCTCGGGGTCGCCGCAAGCGAGTCCGTCGGCGTCCGCGCCGGCTAGCGGGGAGAGCCCCGCGAATCTAGAGGAAGTGACGCTCGTGCTCGACTGGACGCCGAACACGAACCATACGGGTCTTTACCTCGCGAGAGATAAAGGCTACTGGGAGAAATACGGTCTCAAAGTGAAAATCGAACAGCCGCCGGAAGCGGGCGCGAGCGCGCTCGTCGCGGCCGGGACGGCCGAGTTCGGCGTCGGCGCGCAGGAGAGCATGATCTTGGCGAGGGAGCAGGGATTGCCTCTCGTATCGATCGCTCCGATCATCCAGCACAATACGTCGGGCTTCGCGTCTCCGGCCGATCGCGGCATCAAGGAACCGAAAGATTTCGAAGGTAAATCTTACGGCGGTTGGGGATCTCCCGCCGAGCAAGCGGTCATCGAATCGATGATGAACGTACAGAAAGCCGACGTCGGCAAAGTGAACTTCGTCAGCGCGGGCACGGCGGATTTCTTCACCGCGGTGAAGAAGGGGATCGACTTCGAATGGATTTTCTATGGCTGGACGGGAATCGAAGCGGAACTTCGCAACGAACCGGTCAATATGGTTTATCTGACGGACTATAGCAAACAGCTCGACTATTACACGCCGCTCCTCCTCACGAACGAGAAGCTGATCGCGGATAAGCCGGAGGTCGTGCGCGCGTTCCTGGCGGGCGCCGCCGACGGCTATAACTTCGCGATCGAGCATCCGGAAGAGGCGGCCGACGTCTTGATCAAGGCGGAGCCGGAGATCAACGCCGAACTCGTGAAGGCCAGTCAGAAGTGGCTCAGCCCGAAATACAAAGACGACGCGCCGCGTTGGGGCGAGCAGAAACGCGAAGTGTGGTCCGGTTACGGAGACTGGATGAAACAAAACGGATTGATGAAAGCCGACCTGAATTACGACGACATGTTCACGACGGAATTCCTGCCGAAGTAACGCTCGAATACGAACGAAAGGGGGAATCGCCATGGCGCAAGCGCTGCTTAGCATTCAAATTTTGCCCAAAGTCAAACCGGGAGAAGACGTCGTCCCCTACGTGGACAAGGCGATCGCGATCATTAAAGCATCGGGCGTCGCCTACCGCGTCGGTCCTCTCGAGACGACGATGGAAGGAGACCTCGATAAGCTGATCGGGGTCGTGAAGGACATGAACGCGGCGATGTTCGAAGCGGGAAGCCCGTCCGTGCTGTCCCAGATCAAGCTGCTCGTCGACGCCGGAGACGGCGCGTCGATGGGCAAGCTGCTGCAGAAGTATCCCGATGGGCAATAAAACCGTTCGCGCCGTCCTGCTTCCCGTCGTCGCCTTGGCCGTATTCGTCGGGCTCTGGCAGGCGATCTGCGCCGCGTTCGAGATCAAGACGTTCACGTTGCCGGCGCCGTCAGCCATCGCCGTCTCCATGTACGACGATTCGGCGATTCTATGGAAACACGCGCTCGCGACGGCGTACTTGGCGTTCGTCGGCTTGGCGCTTGGCGTCGTCATCGGCATCGTCATCGCTATTTTTCTGCACTTCATTCCGGTATTGAGGGATGCGTTATCGCCGTTGCTCGTCTTGTCGCAGAACGTCCCGCTGATCGCGCTCGGACCTTTGCTCATGATTTGGTTCGGCTTCGGCTGGACGCCGAAGCTGATTCTTCTCGTGCTCGTGTCCTTTTTCCCGGTCGCGCTGTCGATGCTCGTCGGGCTTCGCCAATCCGAGCCGCAGCTGCGGGAATACTTGGATATGATCGGAGCCTCGCGATGGGAAACGTTGATACGGCTCGAATTCCCTGGCGCATTGACTTACTTCTTCTCCGGCTTGCGGATCGCCGCGACGTACGTCGTTTCTTCGGCGCTCGTCGCCGAATGGCTCGGCGCGAATAAAGGGATCGGTTATTATTTGAAGCTGAAATCGAACGGATTCGACCAACCCGGCGTCTTCGGCTCGATCGTCTGCGTCGTGGCGCTGAGTCTCCTGTTCTACTACGCGGCGGTCTTCGCGGAACGGCTCGTCATTCGCTGGCGCCCGCGCAAGAAGGGCGAATGGAAGGGGGCCTCCGAATGAGCGGGTTCGAGAATACGGCGGGACGTTCCCCGATGCTCGAGGTCCAAGGCTTGTCCAAAGCATACCAGAGAGGCAAGGAACGCTTCCAGGTGTTGGACGACGTATCGCTGCGGGTCGGAGAAGGGGAGTTCGTGTCGATCATCGGTCCTTCCGGGAGCGGTAAGTCGACGTTGTTCCGGCTGATCGGAGGCGTCGAGAAGCCGGATCGGGGAAGCATCCGCATCTCGGGGGAAGAGACGGCGGGGCGGCGCGGGCTCATCAGCTACATGCCGCAACAAGCCGCGCTTTTTCCTTGGCTGACGGTGGCCGATAACGTGTCGACCGCTCTCGTAACTGCCGGCTCTTCCAAGAAAGAAGCGAAGGAACAGGCCTTATCGTGGCTTAATCGCATTCATCTCGGCGACGTGGCGGGTTCTTACCCGCATCTGCTGTCCGGCGGGATGCAGCAACGGGTATCGTTCTTGCGTGCGTTGCTCATGAAGCGCAACGTCATGTGCTTGGACGAGCCTTTCGCCGCGCTCGATGCGTTAACGCGCGCGGAGATGCAGCGATGGCTGCTGGAACTTTGGGAAAGCGACCGGCGTTCCGTACTGTTCGTCACGCACAGCATCGAGGAGGCGCTCATGCTGTCGGATCGCCTTTACGTCTTGTCGTCGGCGCCGGCGACGGTGCTGAAGGAAATCGCCGTTCCGTTCGACAGGCCGCGGCGCGCGGACGTCTGGACGGAACCGTCGTTCGTGGAATTGAAGCGGGAAGTGCTCGCCTTGTTAGGGGACCGGACGTTACCGCACGCATAACGCGCGAACGCCGCGGAGGAAATCCATGGTATAATGGGTTCAAAAACGCGGAGGTTTACGTGATGGGCGATTGGTATTTCGACAGATTCGGACAAGCCGCGTTCGTCGTCGCCGACGGCGACCGGTTCGTGAGCAAGAACGGACGCAACCTGGGCTGGCTGTATCAGGACAATCAAGTGTTTTCGCTGACGGGACAACCGCTCGGCTGGTTGGATAAAGGGGTGCTGAGAGACCGCTCGGGAAGCATAATCGCTTTCTCGCGGTCGGGCAGCGCCTCTTTGCCGTCCATACCGGGCACGAGCGGCGCCCCGGGTTCTCCCTCGATACCGGGCCGTCCGGCCAAGCCGGGCTTCGCCGGATCGGTCAGCGATCCGGGCAAGGGCGGCTGGGGGAGCAAGACGATCCGTGAGTTTTTCGGAACGGACGTATAAGGGAGTTAGCGCTGCAGGAGCGCGAGGCCGCTTACGGCGGTTGTTTTGTCGCTGGAGATGACGCGGAAGTCGTTAAGTTTCAAGCAGTTCGCCGCGGGACGAAGCAGTAAATTCGGCTTCAGCAGGCACGTGCAAGGACGGGAACTGCCGCTGACGCGCGAGTCCGTAATCGTTCGCTTCGAGCCTGGGACAAGCGGATTCCTCGTCCAAGCGACGAGCACTAGATCGGGCTGTCGGGGAATCGTGATGGGCATGGTGGTTGTCGCCTCGTTTCCTGCGGAGATCTCTATAGGAGATTCGCGACAGGAAACGGAGGGAACCCGTCCGAATGTCTGATTTGGTGCGTATCCTTAGGGAAGTGTGTTTGCGTCAGAACGGAATATTTTTCGAGAAGGTATATAAAGGTTGTGAGGTAAACTTATGAAAATAGAACATATGAAAGACAAATCTAAATTGATCAAGATGAAAGCAAAGTATGAAGGGTTGATCGAGGGGTATAAGGCATATAGTTTCTTTAGTCTCGGAATATCACTTTTTGGAACATTTGCTGCGCAGGCCTTTTCAATTGCTGGGGATTCTATACCTCTTAAAATGCGGATTATTGAACGTACAGCAACATTATTAATCTGTTTGGTTTTGGTCGGATTGTTTATTGCGTGGATGATTAGTTATAATAATCGAAAAAGATTAAGAGTAGAAATTCAACTCAATAGAGTTATTAGCGCCGAAAAGAAACGAGAAGAGCGATTACGTGAGAAATATTTAGATAAAAAGAATAATTCAATCCACCGATGAGCCAGTTTTTTATTTCAGCGTGCCCAGAGGCACGCATCCTCTGGCCGGTCTCGGGAGGGACCAAGCACCTGCGTAGCTAGCTTACTCGGTCGCCGAGCGGATTCGGGATCTCGGGAGTAACTGATCGATGCGAATTGGGCGTGCCGGTAGTCGAAAAGCTGATGTGGCTCGCGACAGTGCTTCCGGATATTGCCTAGCAGGGAGACGTGGCGGCCGGGATCGTTCATCGCGTGATCGAACTCTACGATAAGATGGCAGACGGCGGACAGTACGCAGCCGAAGCTATTCTAAAGCTATTGCTACTGTACCCCTTGATGAAGGAAAAAGGCCTGCTCTGATTCTGATGAGCGGGTCTTTTTAATTCTTGAACAAGAACATGTGTTCGTGATATAATGATCATACCATCCCTAAGGATGAATTACAGAAGCTTAATCAAATATGGTTCGGTCTTGGAGAATATCAAAATAAATATTATTCGGTGTACAATCACCTAATTTGATATACTTGGATTACGCTAAGACAAGGAGATATCATAATGTTTCCAGTCATTGATATTTCAAAATGGTTCTACGAAGATATTTTCGTTTCGGGTTCCAAAGAGAAACGATGGTATAGGACACCTGAAGAAAATCAACTTAGACTTTTCAAATTGCCAGTATCTTTAACGAGTGGTACCAATCCTGAAGGTGAATCAACTGGAGAGATGTGGGCTGAAAAAATCGCTTCAGAAGTTGGTAATACTGTGGGATTAGAAACTCATCAAGTAGATATTGGATACTTGCATGTCGATCCTCTGGTGCTTGAGCATTATGGCCTTAGCCATGAATTTCTCGGAACAGGTATATACGGTGCACTTTGTAAGTCTTTTTTGAATGAAGGCGAAGAGGTGCTTATTGAAGGCGCAGATATGATAATGGATTTTGATGTTACTTACGATCGTAAGAAATTGAGGGGAAACACTGAAATTTATCGCTACGACTTACTGAATCGATTATTCAATAAACACGGGTTCGAAAGTAAATTACATGAAATGATTTTACTTGATGCGATTTTAGGAAATACCGATAGACATCAGGATAACTTTGGAATCATTCGGAATGAAAGAAATAAGGAAATAAGAATGGCACCAATATATGACAACTCTTCTTCGTTAGGGCGAGAACTTCCTGTTGAAAGAATTAAGCAGTTACTTTCCAGTCAAGAAATGTTTGACTCATATATAAGGCGTTCAAAAACGTTAATTAAGATTGGCTCAATCGATAATATTAAAAAAGTTTCATGTATTGATTTACTTGGGCATGCATTGGAACAAAAACCACAAATTAAGAATTTAATACAAAAGTTAGAGCAACTAACTGATGAAGATACAAATAATATCGTGCAGAATGTTCCTGATGAAGTTATGTCAGAAGTACAAAAAGAATTCGTAAGCAGGATTCTTCGGACTCGCCGTGATATTATTTTAAGGGAGTTCTTATTATGAATTTAAAATTGTTAGTCAATTGGAAAGCATCGTCTTCGGGTAAAAATTACGTAGTTGGTATCCTTCAGAATGAAGAAACTGGTTATACCTTTAATTATAATGAATACATGCTAGATGAAGCAAAAAATGATGGTTTTGAATTGTTTATCGGTTTCAATGATAGAAATAGCATCTATCACAGTGAAAAGTTATTTTCCGTTTTTGAACGAAGATTGCCAAGTATTAACCGCACTGATTTCAAAAAATTCTTAAAAGACAATAATCTTGAATCAACAGAAGATCCAACTTGGGATTATCTTTGTCTTACTAAGGGGAAACTTGCAACAGATTCAATCTCATTTGTTACTCCCATGACGTATACGAGAAGTCAAAATTTACTTTTTTTTAATTGCGATGTTGCAGGCTGGTCGCATACAGAAGAGGAGTATAAACTTACAAAAAAGGATCAAGAATTAAAACCGGAAATTGATGATTCAAATCTCCATGACACAACAGCAGTGTGTTTGATCGATAGTTCCAATAATAACCATAAGATTGGTTATGTTCCGAGGCCGTTTAATCAACTTATTTATAGATTGTTAAAGAAAGAAATGATCTTTAAAACGAAGGTATACTATTTAGACAAAGAAGAAGGAAGACCTAAAATTGTCATGTATACATTTGACATATCGGAAGAGGAATTACAAAAAGAAAAAGATCTTCAGTATCTAGTAGAATATGAAAATTAATAAAGAGCCTAATTTCTAGGCAATATGTTGCGGTTGAATCTGGCCTTATACGTAAGACGGAACAACCGAAATTAGACAAAATTGTCGCAGGAATAGTCAATTCACAATTATTTTACACAAGCCCTTAATGGGCTTTTTTTGTAAGTTAAGATATAACAAGTGTTCCAGGCACAGCCATGCTTAATGACAAACCATGTAAGTTGCTTCCGATCGTTTACAATTAATTTCAAACATAGCCGAAACCATATACAGATACTCGCCGCGCTGAAGGTGCTGGCCGAGCAAGACCTTATCGTCTTCTAGAAACAGGAACGCCATCATGAAATGATAATCGTCCGGTCGACATCAATTGCTCCTGAGCAAAAACCTAAGTCGAACGCCGGCTAGGAATACGGTTATTATTAGGTAGGAAAAGCGTCGTTTTGAGAAATTGGTGCACAATCAGTGATTAATTCAAGGTTTCAACATAAATTGGGGAAGGCACATGTGCCTCAAATCCCTTTATAAATAAGGGCTTATACATAAAAAGTCGACCCCCGTCTCACGACGAGGGCCTTCATGGGAGAGGAGAAACCGGACGAAGAGCTTATGGGGAAACGTAAGTCTTCTCCGCGGTTGTCCCCGGCACCTCTCGGCACCGGTACTATCATTGTGGCCTAGCTCGAGGAAAATATACGCGGGCTTGGAAAAAATCTGCGAACCCGTCATTTGCTTCCGGAACGGAGCTCTTCCGGCTTTCGGAGAGCGGGAGAATGTGGTAACATAACATCTGTCGAAAAACATACTGTAATTGTTATTCAAGCATGCAGGGGTTGAGCATTTGCGGGTTATTTCAGGACAAGCCAAGGGGCATCCGCTGAAAGCGGTGCCGGGCAGCAACACCCGTCCGACGACGGATAAAGTAAAAGAGTCGTTGTTCAGCATCATCGGCCCCTATTTCGACGGGGAACGGGTGCTCGACCTGTTCGCGGGAACGGGCGGCTTAGGCATCGAAGCGCTCAGCCGCGGCGCGGGAAGCGCCGTGTTCATCGATTCGCAGCCGCAAAGCGTCGACATCGTGAAAAAAAATCTCGCGTCGACCCGGCTGTCGGACAAGGCGGAAGTGTACCGTAACGACGCCAAGAGGGCGCTGAAGGTACTGGAACGGGCGGGCAAGCCGTTCGATCTCGTTTTTCTGGATCCTCCTTACGCCATGAAAGACTGCGACGAGCTGTTGCTGGAGATGGCGGCGAAAGGGTTGGTAGCGAACGGCGCCACGGCGGTCGTAGAGCATCATCCGGACGTCGAATACGGCGACGAGTTCGGCTCGTTCGAGAGAATCAAGTACGCGAAATACGGCGAAATCGCGTTATCGGTTTACCGGTTTCGATCACAGATAGAGGCGGAGAACGACTCCTCCTCGGCAACGGAGGAGGAACGCGATGAGTCCCCATCAGAACCGGAACGGACATGAGACGCGGGTAGCCGTGTATCCGGGAAGCTTCGATCCCGTTACTTTCGGCCATTTGGACATTATCCGGCGGGCGGCCAAGCAGTTCGACAGGGTCGTCGTCGCCGTTCTGAACAATACGTCGAAGTCGCCTCTCTTCAGCGTCGAAGAGCGCAAGGCGCTGCTCGCGGAAGTGACGCGCGACTTGCCGAACGTCGAGATCGACAGCTTCAGGGACCTGCTCGTCAGGTACATGAGATCCAAGCGGGCGCAAGTGATCGTGAGAGGCATCCGGTCCGTCACCGATTTCGAATACGAGCTGCAGATGGCGTCCACGAACAGGCAGCTGGACGAAGGCATCGAGACGGTGTTCATGATGACGAATCCGAAATATTCTTATTTAAGCTCCAGCATCGTGAAAGAGATCGCGAAGTTTAACGGCCCCGTGCAGGATCTCGTGCCTCCGGCGGTAGAAGCGGCGCTGCAAGGCAAGTACGTGCCGCCGGGCAACGAAGCGAAATAAGCTGTTCCAGTAAAAATATGTTCCAATTAAAACCGGCGATCGTTCGCCGGTTTTTTCTCGCGCTTATAGCGGAGGCGTCTTCCCCGAGGGAGCTTGTTCGTCGCGCGGTTTAAGGGGGGGCTTCGGCGCGCCCGGTCGGATGGCGGCGGCGGCGAGCGCAAGCAGCAAAAATACGGCGAAGCTGGCAAGGGAGACGGCGATACCGTCCGGCAGCCGCGTCCAGCCGTTCGGCAGCGGGGTTCCCGTCGCCCACGCTTCCGTCGCCGCCGACGAGACGGGCAGCAATCCTGTCATCAATCCCGATGCTTGTTCGGAAAGAGCCAAAGTGGCGATACCGTAAGTCGTGAAGAGGGCGACCGCGCTAAGCAGGAGCCGGCTAGCGACGACTTTCGCCCACGGGAACGGGAATTCGTTGCCGAAGGCGGCTCGCGCCTGCAGCAGGCCGCTCCAGCCGCTCCAAGCGAGCGCGGCCGCGATCAACGCCGCGGCGCTGGCGGGCGCGGCGGAGAACAGGGCGGAACGGGAGCTTTCGAACGCGCCCAGGTTCATTTCGTATAAACCCGGGAATGCGAGCCAGACATCGTTGCCCGGCGCGAACAGCTGGATGAGCCGCACGACGACGGCGCTCATCATCATTAATCCGCCCAGCGTCATCAACGTGCCGACGGCGTTCGTCACCGAGTCGGCCAGTTGCTTGCCTAGCGGCCGGCCATCGTCCGCGCGGGCATCCATCGTCGCCCTGACAGCCCTTTGGACAAGCGCGACGGGGTGCGTCAACGGTATGGATGGTACTTTCGGAGCTCGCGGTTTGGCGATTCGCGCCCACGCGAAGCCGGTCAGCAACGTCGCCGTCCATAGACCGAACGCGATCGCCCAACCGAGGGAAGGGGAGCGTAAAAATCCGTAGCCGATGACGAGAACGACGAGGAACGGGTTGGGCATATGCGACACGAGCAGCGCGGTATCGACGTCGTTTTCCCGAAGCAGGCCGTTCTCTCTCAGCCTGGCCGTTTCCTTGGCTCCCGCCGGGATGCCGGCGGACCAGCCGAACGCGATCGCCCAGCCGGCGGCGCCGGGGAGTCGGAACAGCCCCCGGGTAAGCGGCTCCGCGAATGCGGCGATGCCGTGAAGCAAGCCGGACGCCGCGAGCAGCTCGGCGAGGAGGAGCGGAGGAAGCAGGCCGGGGAAAACGTTCTGCCACCATATTTGCAAGCCCTCGAGCGAGGCCCGGAACGCTTCCCCGGGCGCGCCGACGATGCCGGCCACGACGGCCAAAGCGGTCGCTCCGGTGGAGAGGGACAACAGCAGCGAGCGTTTACGACCTTTGCGATTGAACAGAAAAAGCCCCCCGATCCGATACATTACAAATGTACGTTCCGGGGGACGGCGATAGACCTTCTTGTCCGATCAGACGCGGATCGGAGGTTTCGTGAAATCTCGGTAGGCATCGCCCGCGACGGCGGCCGGCATGGCTAGCGCGTACGCGGCTGTCGCTTGCGCGTCCATCTCCAAGTAAGGGGAGTCGTGCTCGGCCGCGGACCCGACGACGGGAACCGTCGCTTTGCCGCGCATCGTCTTCAACATGCCGCGTCCGCGTTCGGTGAAGCCGAGCACGCGAACGTAATCGACGCCGTTAGCCAACCGGGAGGCCGTCAGCAATTCTTTGCGATGGCCCAGCAGGATACGCAGCAGCGTGCGTTGCAGCTTCGTACGGGTGTATCTCTTCGTCTTTAATTCATCGAGAAGCGATGAGACCGTATACGCCTGAACGTCGCGGAGCACGTTCTTGATGCGGTGTTCCAGCCCTTCCGCAACTTCCGCGTATTCGGCCAGCCGTTCGGGGCTTTGGCGGAACAGCTCGTGAAAGAGCGGACGCGCGAAATGCTCCCAATGAACGGGGGCGCGGCCTTCGTCCGTTTCCCGTCTTAACACCTCGAGCGTTGTCGGGGGCACGAACGGGGCAAGACCGTCGAGCGAACCGGCTTCTCCGAACAACAGCTTACGCAGTGCGGTCGCGCTGGCGATTCGCGCGTCGGTAATGTCGGATTGTCCGTAGTCCGACTTCTCCCGCCGGACGGTATGCGGCACGATTCGGCTGTTCAGCTTGCGCAGCGCGAAGAGGTAATGCAAGCCGAGCGTATGATTCGGCTGGCTCAGGGAGAAAGACAGATCGTCCTTGCCGGCATCGCGTAAATAAGCGGCCGCCGCGTTCGCGAATGCGGAAGGGTAAGGAAGCCCGGTCTTCAATTCGGCTTCCAGCGAGGAGACGAACGCCGGAGGCTCTTCCGCGAGCATGGCGGATACTTGGAGCAGGGAGGCGATGTCTCCGCTTTCGCTGCCGAAGCAGAGCGAATCGACGATGCCCGTCGCTTCGAGCACGGCGACCGCGCCGTACGCGAACCATTGGGCAGGCTGCGAGCTAAAGGCGACGGGCAGCTCGAGCACGAGATCGCATCCGGCAAGCAGCGCCATCTCGGTTCGCGCCCATTTGTCCGCC
Organism: Cohnella suwonensis; assembly: GCF_042655365.1. Taxonomy (NCBI): domain Bacteria; kingdom Bacillati; phylum Bacillota; class Bacilli; order Caryophanales; family Paenibacillaceae; genus Cohnella; species Cohnella suwonensis. Next base: position 56,425 of record NZ_JBHSMH010000113.1, read on the forward strand.
ATCGCCGGTTCTCCCCGTTGCAGGAAATGGCCGCTCATGACGGCCACGACGCCGTCCGCTCCCGTTATTTTCTTCGATTGTTGCAAATGATACAGATGTCCGTTGTGCAATGGGTTATACTCTACGATAACGCCGACGGTCGACATGGCCGCCTCCTCAGCGAAGTTTCATCGTCGCCCGGAGGCGCCGCAAGCGTTCGGGCTTGATTGCCACAATATAACACGCGAATGCCCCGGGAGTGAAGATTGGGCGCAATCGCGCCGAATATGTTGACAAAGCCTCGCCCATCTCGATATAATAAATTTTGTTTGTTTGGAGTGATCCCATTGTTGCTTAAAGTACAAGAACTTGCGGCCAGGCAAGAGCCGCTGCGCGTTTCGGGCGCATTAGACTTGACGGAATTGTTCCGGGACAACCCCGAGTTCAAGCCGCTCAAGCCGGTCGAATTCGATTTGACCGCCCAAGCGACGGAGAACCGGATCCTCGTGACCGGCCAGCTCGCCTGCGAAGTCCGCATGCAGTGCTCCCGCTGCTTGGAACTGTTCGACGAAGCGATGAACGTTCCTTTCGAGGAGCATTTCCGCGTCGTAGACGACGAAGAAGCTATGGAGAGCGAAGACGACGAAGCCGTGCCCGTAAAAGAGGAACGGATCGACCTGATGCCTTTCGTGGCGGAAGAGTTCGTCGTACAGCTGCCTTTCGCGCCCCTCTGCAAGGAAGATTGCAAAGGCTTGTGCCCGGAATGCGGAAAAAACCTGAACGAACAATCGTGCGGTTGCAATACGGAGAAGATCGATCCCCGTATGGCTGCGCTTCAGGATTGGTTTAAATCTCAGGAAGAATAACGGAAGGCTCCGCGGCCGGAAGTTACTCGGATCTGATAAGGAGGTGGCAGCAATGGCAGTCCCTTTTGCGAAGACATCGAAAGCCCGCAAACACAAACGCCGGACGCACTTTAAGTTGGTAGTTCCCGGTATGGTGAAATGCGAGCAATGCGGAGAGTTGAAACTTTCGCACCGCGTATGCAAAGTGTGCGGTACGTACAAAGCGCGCGAAATCATCAAGCAATAAAGCTTAGACGCGTCCGGATCGACGACGGGAAAGCACATCGGTTGCCTAATGGCCGCACGATGCGCGATCGCGCTCTCGTTGCAACCCGGCGCGTTTTTCTTTATACTCATTTTGGCACCTGGTATTAAAGGTTAACCAAGCTGGACGCGAAACTAATCCATTTACGATCGTAATGGCGAAAGTTCAAAAAGTTCGGTTATCAGCACCGAGAAGGTTGAAAGAAGCTAGGGAAAGAGGATCGGAGCGTAAGCAAACCTACGTGAGAACCGGAAGTCCCGGCTGAATTCAAGATTCGACGTCGAATAGTCTTCCAGAAATACTTCGTGATCTTAAGCGGACTTTTTGAACGTTGCAGAATGTTTAAGTTCGCTAAAGCGTTAAAGCAAATGAAGACATTCTGTACTTGGAAAAACTTCCGTTGAACGCGGTCGCTCATCTCGAGGGACTTCGATCGAAGTTTTTCTTAACAACCTCTAACGGAATGAAAGCGGTGGTAGGCATGGAACGGCTCCCTAAACGTCAGCGTCATCAGCAGCTTAGCCGGCTATTGGACGAGAATCCGTTTCTCACCGACCGGGAATTGACCCGCCTGCTGAAGGTCAGCATCCAGACGATCCGCTTGGACCGGCTGGAGCTTGCCATTCCCGAATTGAGGGAACGGCTCAAGCTGATGGCGGAAAGGTCTTACGACTCCGTGAAATCATTGCCATTGCACGAGGTTATCGGGGATATTCTGGATTTGCAGCTCGATAAGAGCGGCATCTCTTTGTTCGAAATCAGAGACGAGCACGTGTTTTCCCGTACCGGCATCGCCAGGGGGCACCACGTATTCGCCCAGGCGAATTCGCTGGCGGTCGCGGTCATCAACGACGAGATCGCCCTTACCGCTTCTGCGGACATCCGGTTTATCCGGCCCGCGAGACTGGGCGAGAAATGCATCGCCAAAGCATACGTGAGAACGAGCGGCGAGCAAAAAGGAAAAGCGAAAGTCGAAGTATTCACTTACGTCGGCGAAGAAATGGTATTTCAGGGAAACTTCATCATTTATAGATCCGCCGGAGAATCGAAAACATAGACCGGGAGCGAGAACCGGTAGTCCCGTGCAGCATTCAAGATTCGATGCCGAAATAGCTTCCAGAAACTCTTCGTGATCAAAATCGGACTTAAAGGAGTGTTGTCCATGCGGATAGCGATTGACGCGATGGGCGGAGACCACGCGCCGCGCGCCCAAGTCGAAAGCGCCAAGGCCGCGGCCGCCGAATGGCCGGATACGCATCTCATTCTCGTCGGCGATCCGGAGGCGATCAAGCCCTTTCTTGACGCCGACGCTCCTGCGAATATAACGGTCGTAAGCGCGCTGGAAGTCATCGGCAGCGACGACGAGCCGGTCAAGGCGGTGCGCCGCAAACCCGATTCTTCGATGGTCGTCGCCGGACGGCTGGTGAAGGAAGGCAAAGCCGACGCGATGATCTCCGCGGGCAACACCGGCGCGCTTATGGCGACGGGACTGCTCGTCGTCGGACGGCTTAAAGGCATCGAACGTCCGGCGCTCGCGCCGATGTTCCCGACGCTCGACCAAGTCGGCATACTGGCGCTCGATATGGGCGCCAACATGGACGCGAAGCCGGAACATTTGCTTCAGTACGCGATCTTGGGAAGCTTATACCGGCACAAGGTCCACGGCATTCAGAATCCGCGCGTCGGCTTGCTGAACGTCGGAACGGAAGCGGCCAAAGGCAACGAGCTGACGAAGGCGGCCTACGAACTGCTCGAGCAAGCGCCGATTAACTTCGTCGGCAACGTCGAGTCGCGGGACGTGCTTAACGGTCCGTGCGACGTCGTCGTATGCGACGGCTTCTCCGGGAATATTATGCTGAAGTCGATCGAAGGCGCGGCGTCCGTCGTGTTCAAGGTGCTGAGGGAACAGATGACCTCGTCGTTCCCGGCGAAGATCGCGGCGGCCATCCTGAAGCCGAAGCTTCGCAAAGTAAAGAAACTGTTCGATTATAACGAATACAACGGGGCGCCGCTCCTCGGCGTGAACGGGCTCGTCGTCAAAGCGCACGGCTCGTCCGACGCGAACGCCATGAAGATGGCGATCCGGCAAACCCGCACGGCGATCGGCAACGGGCTCTTATCGGCGATTGCCGAAGAAATCAGAGGAAAGTGAGTAGAGGCGCATGAACGGAATTTCCGTCGGCATCCTCGGAACGGGCAAATACGTTCCGGAGCGCCGTTTAACGAACCAAGACCTGGAGAAAATGGTCGAAACGAACGACGAATGGATCGTCACCCGCACGGGGATGAGAGAAAGAAGGATCGCGGCGCCGGAACAGGCGACGTCGGACCTCGCTTACGAGGCATCCGTTCAAGCGTTGCGGGCGGCGGGCGTGTCTGCCGAGGAGATTGACCTGATCATCGTGGCGACGATTACGCCCGACATGTTCTTCCCGTCTACGGCCTGCATTCTTCAGGAGAAGCTCGGTGCCAAGAACGCCGCGGCGTTCGACCTGTCGGCCGCCTGCTCGGGCTTCATCTACGGCTTGGCGAACGCGAACGGCTTCATCGCGACGGGCGTCTACAAGAAAATTCTCGTCGTCGGCGCGGAGTGTCTATCCCGCATTACGGACTACTCGGACCGCAACACGGCGATCCTGTTCGGAGACGGGGCCGGAGCGGCCGTTCTCGGGGAAGTGCCGGAAGGCAGGGGCTTCAAATCGTTCAAGCTGGGCGCCGACGGCGCGGGCGGCGAACTGCTTCGCATCTGCGGCGGGGGTTCGAGGCTTCCTTCGACGGAGCAGTCGGTGGGCGAGCGGAAGCATTTCATCGAAATGAACGGTCGCGACGTGTTCAAGTTCGCGGTCCGCGTCATGGGAAGCGCGGCGGAGGAAGCTCTAGCGACCGCCGGTTATACGAAGGCAGACATCGATCTTCTTATTCCTCACCAAGCGAACATCCGCATTATCCAATCCGCGATGGAACGCTTGGATCTATCTGTGGACAAAGCGATGATCAACCTGGACAAGTACGGCAACGTGTCAGCCGCTTCGATTCCGCTCGCGCTCGCCGAAGCGGTCGAGCAAGGCCGGGTAAAAGAAGGCGACAAGCTCGTTCTCGTCGGCTTCGGCGGCGGCCTCACTTGGGGCGCGTCCGTACTGGTATGGTAACGGCCGTCCGAACGGTCCGATAGGCAGAGGAGGAAATCTCATTGGGTAAAATCGCATTCGTGTTTCCCGGCCAAGGCGCGCAAGCGGTAGGCATGGGGAAAGACGCTTACGACAGCAACGAGGCGGCTCGCGCGGCGTTCGACAAAGCCGACGAGGTGCTCGGATTCCCGCTCTCGAAGCTTGCGTTCGAAGGACCGGACGAGCAGCTTCGCCAGACGGCGAACACGCAGCCCGCGCTTCTGGCGACGAGCTTCGCGCTTCTGGAAATGTACAAGGCCCAAGGCGTCAAGCCCGACTTCGTGGCGGGACATTCGCTCGGCGAGTACAGCGCGCTCGTCGCGGCCGGCGTCCTCGGGTTCGAAGACGCCTTGATGCTCGTTCGCATGCGCGGCCAATTCATGGAGCAAGCCGTTCCTAGCGGAAAGGGCGCGATGGCCGCCGTTCTCGGCGCCGAGCGCGAAGCGCTTCAAGCTTTGTGCGAGGATGTATCCGCGACCGCGGGACGCGTCGAGCTAGCCAACGTGAACTGCCCGGGGCAGATCGTCGTCTCCGGCACGGCCGATGGCGTCGCCGCCATCGGCGAGCGGGGCAAGGAAGCCGGGGCCAAACGGGTCATCCCGCTCGACGTGAGCGGCCCGTTCCATTCGTCGCTCATGCAGCCCGCGGCGGACAATCTGGCCGAGGAGCTCGCCAAAGTCGAATTCCTGGACGCGGAAGTACCCGTCGTCGCCAACGTGCACGCGAGAGCGGTCAAGTCCGGAGACGAGCTTCGCGATCTGCTCGTGAAGCAGGTCGTCTCTCCCGTGCAATGGGAAGACACGGTGAAATTCCTGATCGGCGAAGGCGTCGACACGTTCGTCGAGATCGGCTCCGGCTCCGTGTTGGCCGGCTTGATCAAGAAAATCGACAAAACCGTGCAGGTCATCTCGGTGAACAGCGCCGAGGCGGCCGCCGCGGTTGCGCAATGAAACCGAAACTGAGACAATGGAGCGGGAGGGTGAGCGGGGCATGACGATGTGGAGTTTAGAAGGAAAAAGCGCGCTCGTTACCGGCGCGTCCCGCGGCATCGGCCGCGCGATCGCCATCGCGCTCGCCAAAGCGGGAGCGGACGTCGCCGTGAACTACTCCGGCAGCGAGGCCGCGGCCGCGGAGACGGTCAAGGCTATCGAGGCGCTCGGCCGCAAGGCGATCGCCGTCAAGGCGAACGTCGGCAAATCCGCCGAGTTCGACGAGATGGTCGCCGCGGCGCTAGAGGCGTTCGGCAAGCTGGACATTCTCGTGAACAACGCGGGCATTACCCGCGACAACTTGATCATGCGGATGAAGGAAGCCGAATTCGACGAAGTGATCGAGACGAACTTGAAGGGCGTGTTCAACGGCGTGAAGGCGGTCAGCCGCCCGATGATGAAGCAGCGCGCGGGCCGTATCATCAATATTTCGTCCGTCGTCGGCGTTCTCGGCAACGCGGGGCAAGCGAATTACGTCGCGTCCAAAGCCGGCGTCATCGGCTTGACGAAATCCGCGGCCAGGGAGCTCGCCTCCCGCGGGATCACGGTGAACGCCGTGGCGCCGGGCTTCATCGAGTCGGATATGACCGACAAGCTTCCCGCGGACATTCGCGAGAAGCTGCTAGGCGAAATTCCGCTCGGCCGCATGGGCCGGCCGGAGGATATCGCCACGGCGGTCGTCTATCTGGCGTCCGACGCGGCTTCGTACATGACCGGCCAAACGATTCACATCGACGGCGGAATGTACATGTAGTCCGTATAGGCGGTATGGCTTTTTGTCTATGATTCACGTATAATACGTTAAGGGAGGTGAACCGGATGTCCGATGTACAAGAACGCGTTAAACGCATCGTTATCGAACGCCTAGGTGTTGAAGAGGCAGAGGTAACAGCCGAAGCATCCTTCAAAGACGACTTGGGCGCTGACTCTCTCGATGTGGTTGAACTCGTAATGGAACTCGAAGACGAATTCGACTTGGAGATTTCCGACGAGGATGCAGAGAAGATCACAACGGTGGGAGAAGTCGTTAAATACATACAATCTCATGCGTAAATGATCGACCGGGTCCCGTTATCGCGACGGGACTTCTGCACATTTATGGAACCGTTCCCGCTATACGCGGGGATTGAAATACCCTGAAGAGGTGAATGGGTTTTGACACAACGCGTCGTCGTTACGGGGATGGGAGTCGTGACGTCCCTCGGTTCAGATTTGCCAACGCTCTGGAACAACCTTATGAACGCCAAATCCGGAATCAGCACGATCGAAGCGTTCGATACGACCGAATATACAACGAAGATCGCCGCTGAAATCAAGGATTTCGATCCTAGCCTATATATCGACAAGAAAGACTCCCGCAAAATGGACCGCTTCGTGCAATTCGGCGTCGCGGCCAGCAAGATGGCGATCGAAGACGCCAAGCTCGAAATCGGCGTGAACGCGGATCCCGAGCGGGTAGGCGTCGTCGTCGGTTCCGGCATCGGCGGTCTCGGCACGTGGGAAGACCAGCACACGATCCTGATGAACAAGGGTCCTCGCCGGGTCAGCCCGTTCTTCATCCCGATGATGATCGCGAACATGGCCAGCGGCCAAATCTCGATGATCACCGGCGCGAAAGGCCCGAACACGGCGGCCGTGTCGGCTTGCGCCACCGGAACGCACTCGATCGGAGACTCCTTCAAGATGATCCAACGCGGCGACGCCGACGTCATGATCTGCGGCGGCGCGGAAGCGACGATCCGTCCGATCGGCATGGCGGGCTTCTGCTCGATGAGAGCGATGAGCACGCGCAACGACGAGCCGGAGAAAGCCAGCCGTCCGTTCGACGCGGGCCGGGACGGATTCGTCATGGGAGAAGGCTCCGGCGTCATGATTCTGGAGTCGCTCGAGCACGCGAAAGCGCGCGGAGCGAGAATCTACGCCGAAGTGATCGGGTACGGCATGAGCGGCGACGCTTACGACATGGTCGAGCCGGATCCGCAAGGCGCGGCCCGTTCGATGAAGAAGGCTCTCAAAGACGCCGGCATCGAGCCTAGCGAAGTCGATTATATCAACGCGCACGGCACGTCGACCCCGGTCGGCGACAAATCCGAGACGACCGCGATCAAGTCGGTGTTCGGCGAACATGCTTACAAGCTTGCCGTCAGCTCGACGAAATCGATGACCGGCCATTTGCTCGGAGCCGCGGGCGGCGTGGAAGCGGTCATCGTCGGATTAACGTTGCAGAACGGCGTCATACCTCCGACGGCGAACTTGGACGACCAAGATCCGGAGCTCGATTTGGACTACGTGCCGAACGTGCCCCGCGAAGCGGACGTCAAAATCGCGCTGTCGAACTCCTTCGGGTTCGGCGGTCATAACGCGACCATCATTTTACGTAAATACGAAGCCTAATAAGCGCGTGAACGTCGACGCAGGCGGCATATGCTGTCTGCGTTCGGTCGTTTACGGGGACTTTTTCGGGCGCGGTCCGAGGTGAAGATCATGAAGGAAGGCTTTCAGCGATTGCAAGAGAAAGTGCAAGTCCGATTCCGCAATCCGGCTCTTCTGAAACAAGCGTTCACGCACACGTCTTACGTAAACGAGCAACGGGGCGCGAAGATCGCCGACAACGAGAGGCTCGAATTTCTCGGCGACGCCGTGCTGCAACTGACCGTATCGGAATATTTGTACCGGGTATACCCGGAACGGCCCGAAGGCGAATTGACGCGACTGCGCGCCAGCATCGTCTGCGAACCGTCGCTTGTCCGTTTTGCCGAGGCGCTCGAATTCGGGCAGATCGTGCTGCTCGGCAAAGGGGAGGAGCAAACGGGAGGCCGCACGCGGCCGTCGTTGCTCGCGGACGCTTTCGAAGCGTTCCTGGGCGCGCTCTATCTAGACCAAGGATTGGAAGCGGTTAGATTATTCCTTGAACGCCACCTGTTCGGCTTGCTTCCGGACAACGGTCAAGCGCCGCTCAAGGATTACAAGACGGAGCTCCAGGAGAAAGCGCAACAGACGTCGATCGGGGCGCTCGATTACAGTATCGTCGAAGAGCGGGGACCGGCGCACGACAGGGAATTCGTCGCGGTCGTGGCGCTCGGCAACCGGCAGTTGGGGACGGGCACGGGACGTTCGAAAAAAGAAGCGGAACAGCAGGCGGCATCGCGCGCGCTGGCTGCTTTCGCGGAACATTTTCCCGGCTAACGCGGATAACGGATCGACTCGAGAGGAGTATCATTCCTTATGTTTTTGAAAAGAATCGAGCTGACTGGCTTCAAATCGTTCGCGGACCGAACCGAGCTGGAGTTCGTTCGCGGCATTACAGCGGTCGTCGGGCCTAACGGAAGCGGCAAGAGCAACATATCCGACGGCATCCGTTGGGTGCTCGGGGAACAAAGCGCGAAGTCCCTTCGCGGCGGTAACATGCAGGACATTATTTTCGCCGGAAGCGATTCGCGCAAAGCGGTCAACTTCGGGGAAGTGTCGCTTACGCTCGACAACATGGACAAAGCGCTTCCGCTCGACTTCAGCGAAGTGACGGTTACGCGCCGAGTTCACCGGAACGGGGAAAGCGAATATTTGATCAACAAGCAGCCTTGCCGGCTGAAGGATATTACCGAGTTGTTCATGGATACGGGCATCGGCCGCGAAGCTTATTCGATCATCGGGCAAGGCCGGATCGAGGAGATTCTGAGTACGCGTTCCGAAGATCGCCGCGGCATCTTCGAAGAAGCTTCCGGCATCGTGAAATACAAGAGCCGCAAGAAAGAAGCGCAGAAGAAACTCGAGGATACGGAAAGCAATCTTTTGCGTATTCACGACCTCGTCAGCGAGCTCAAAGGCCAGATCGAGCCTCTCCAGGAGCAATCCGAGAAAGCGGAAGCCTACAAGCAGCTTAAAGACGGGCTGAAGAACAAGGAAATCGCGCTATACGTCCACCAGATCGAGGGCGTGCACACGTCGTGGACGCAGACGAACGAGAAGCTCGCAGCCCTCCGCGAGGAGCAACTCGGCTTGTCGACGTTCGTTAGCAAGCATGACGCGCTGCTCGAAGAAGAAAGGTTCGCGCTCGCGCAACTCGAGGAGTTGCTCGAGAAGCTGCAGGACGAGCTGCTCCATTGCAGCGAAGAAACCGAGAAATCGGAAGGTTACGTCGAGCTGCTGAACGAACGCCGCGGCCATTTGGAGCGGACGCGCGAAGGCTTGCGGGCATCGCTCGCTTCGGCCGAAGAGCGGTTCTCCGCGGCGACGGCCGAGGAAGCCGTCGCGCGCGATAAGCGCACGCAATTGGAGACGGAGCTGGGCGCGCTTACGGCGAAGCTCGCGGACGAGGAATTGCGTCTAGCGTTGGCGGACGGAAGCACGGAAGCCGAAGAGAAGCTGAAGGCCGAGCTGTTCGACACGCTGAACGCGATGGCGCAAGCTCGCAACGATATTCGCTACGGAGACGGGCAGCGCGAGGCGCTGGAGCGCCGCATGTCGCGCATCTCCGAAGAAGAGGCGAAGCTTGCCGAGCAATCGACGGCTTTGGAGAGCAAGCGCGCGCAATTGGAAACGCGGCTAGCCGAAGTGTCGCGGACGCTCGCTGAAGTTCGCGACCGTTACGTGGCGGAAGGCGCCCGATCGGGCGAGCTGCAGCGGAAGCTGGAGGAAGCGCTGGCGAACGTGCGGCGCTCCGAGCAGAAGCGGGAAGCGCTCGTCTCCCGCCGGGACACGATCAAGGAGCTTCAGAACGATTACGACGGCTTCCAGCACGGCGTTCGCGAAGTGCTGAAAGGGTCGAAGAGGGGCAACCTGCACGGCGTGCACGGCGCGGTGGCGGAGCTCGTCAGCGTGCCGGGACCGCTCGAGGTCGCGATGGAGACGGCTTTGGGAGGCGCGTTGCAGCATATCGTCATGGAAGACGAGAAAAGCTCGCGCGCGGCGATCGCTTACTTGAAGCAGCGGCAGTCGGGACGCGCGACGTTCCTGCCGATGGACGTCATCCGCGCGAGAAGCTTGTCCGACGGCGACCGCAGGATGCTCGATAGCGCCGAAGGTTTCGTCGGCGTCGCTTCCGAGCTCGTCGGTTTCGCGCCGAAATACGCCGCGATCGTCGGGAGCTTGCTCGGCAACGTGCTCATCTCCGAGACGTTGGAGCAAGCGAACCGGATCGCTTCGCGCTTGCAGTACCGTTACCGCGTCGTGACGCGCGACGGAGACGTCGTCAACGCGGGCGGTTCGATGACGGGCGGCGGCGTGGCGAAGAAGTCGTCCAGCCTGCTCGGCCGCCAGCGGCAGCTCGAAGAGCTCGACCGCGAGATTGCAAGCGCGGAAGAAGCCAAAGACAAGGCGAAAGCCGAAGTCGACGATCTGAAAAAAGAGCTGGCCATCGCGTCCCAGAACATCGAGCAATTACGCGAACAAGGGGAGCAAGAGAGGCTTCGCGAGCAGCAGGTGTCCGGAGAGGGCGCGCAGCTCGAGCAGGACGAGAAGCTGCTGGCCGAGCAACGGGCGGCGTTGGCTGGAGAGAAAGCCGCGTTCAATGCGGAAGCGGGCGGCTTGCTGTCCAGCAAGGAAGAGGCGGAAGCCAATCTTGCGACGCTGGCCGCGGAAGAACAACGCATTCAGGATCGCATCCGGGAAGCGGAGGAGCTGCGGCGCAAGAGCGCGTCCGCCAAGGAGCAGTTGCAGGCCGAGCTTACCGATCTGAAAATATCGATCGCCCGTCTCGAACAGGACCGCGCGGCGCTGGAAGAGCAATCTTCCCGGCAACGCGCCGAGCTTGCGCGGCTTACCGGCGAACGCAAGCAATTCAAGGAATCGCTGGAGCACAACGAGGCGGAAGCGGCTCGAACCGAGCAAGAATCCGTCGAGCAGCGCGAACGCTTGAATGAGCTTCGCATCCAGAAGAAGCAATATACCGAGAACATCGAATTCAAACGCGCCGACCGCGCGGAGAAGCAGCGCGAGCTGGAACGCAAGGAAGGCGAGACGAAAGACCAACGGTCGAAGCTGCGCAACGTCGAAGAAGGGTTGCGGCAAGCGGAAATCGCGGTCAATCGGATGGACGTCGAGCTCGACAATCTGCTTCGCAAGCTGACCGAGGAATACGAGATCGGCTTCGAGCTGGCGAAAGCCCGCTATCCCGTGCTGGAAGATATCGTCGCCGCGCAGAACGAGGTTCGCGAGATGAAACGCAAGATGACCTCGCTCGGCGACGTCAACTTGGGCGCCATCGAGGAGTACAAGCGGGTGTCCGAGCGCTTCGACTTCTTGTCAAGCCAAGAGAACGACCTGATCGAGGCGAAGACGAAGCTGCACGGCATCATCAAGGAAATGGACGACGAAATGTCGAAGCGGTTCCGCACGACGTTCGAAGAGATCCGCAAACACTTCGTCGTCGTGTTCTCCCGGATGTTCGGCGGCGGACGCGCGGATCTGGTCCTCGTCGATTCGGACAGGCCTTTGGATACGGGCATCGACATCGTCGCCCAGCCGCCGGGCAAGAAGCTGACGAACTTGCAGCTCCTCTCCGGGGGCGAGCGGGCGCTGACGGCGATCGCGCTGCTGTTCGCGATCCTGCACGTGAAGCCGGTGCCGTTCTGCGTGCTCGACGAAGTCGAGGCCGCGTTGGACGAAGCGAACGTGGCGCGTTACGCGGGATACATGCGAGAATTCTCGGATTCAACGCAGTTTATCGTCGTCACGCACCGCAAAGGCACGATGGAAGAGGCGGACGTGCTCTACGGCGTCACGATGGAAGAGGGCGGCGTATCCAAGCTCGTCTCAGTCCGACTGGAAGAGACGGAAGAGATGACGGCTACAGCGTAATCGTCTGATCGCCGCCGCTAACTTTGGGAGAGGCGCTCTCTTCGATTGATTAAGGTCCTCCCGCGCCGCTATTGAGCAAGCGTTGGGCGATTTCGCCGAAATAACGTCCTCACGCACCGCTAATGAGCGGGAGTTGGCGAATTCGGCGAAATAACGTCCTCACGCGCCGCTAATGGCGCGGGGAGTCACGATTTTACGTGCTTGGCATACGAGCGCGAGGTTGGAGTGGAGGAAACACGATGAGTTTTTTCAAAAGATTGCGAGAAAGCATCGCGTCCAAGACGGAAGCGGTCACGAGCAAGTTCCGCGACGGATTGTCGAAGACGCGGGACGCGTTCGTCGGCAAAGTCGAGGAGCTGTTCAGCCGCCGGAAAAAAATCGACGAGGCATTCTTCGAGGAGCTCGAGGAAATTCTGATCGGCGCGGACGTCGGCGTGAATACGGTCATGGGGCTGATCGACGAGTTACGGGCGGAAGTGAAGAAGCGCAAAATCGAAGAGCCGGCGGAGCTTCGCCCGATCCTGTCGGAAAAGCTCGTCGGCATGCTCCAGTCGACCGGCGACGAAGTCGGCATGAAAGAAAATCCGAACGGCATTACCGTCATCCTGTTCGTCGGCGTCAACGGCGTCGGCAAGACGACGACGATCGGCAAGCTCGCGTGGCGTTATAAGCAGCAAGGCAAGAACGTGCTGCTCGCAGCGGGCGACACGTTCCGCGCGGGAGCGATCGAACAGCTCGAAGTGTGGGGCGGGCGCGTCGGCGTCGACGTCATCAAGCAAGAGTCGGGTTCGGACCCGGCGGCGGTCATGTTCGACGCGGTGCAGGCGGCGAAGCAACGCAAAGTGGACGTGCTGATCTGCGACACGGCGGGGCGGTTACAGAACAAAAACAACCTGATGGAGGAGCTCGCCAAAATCCATCGGGTCATCCGACGGGAAATTCCGGGCGCGCCGCACGAGACGCTGCTCGTGCTCGACGCGACGACCGGCCAGAACGCGCTTCAGCAAGCGAAGCTGTTCGGCGAGAAAAGCGGCGTGACGGGCCTCGTGCTGACGAAGTTGGACGGCACGGCGAAGGGCGGCATCGTCATCGCGATCCGCAACGAATTGTCGCTGCCGGTGAAGTTCGTCGGCCTCGGAGAGAAGATGGACGATCTGCAGCAATTCGACGCCGACCAGTTCGTGCACGCGTTATTCGCCGGCATGGCCGGTACCGACGCGGGAGCGGAAGACGAGGACGGCTCTAAGTAGCCCCACAGCCAACATAACCAAGCGTTAATCACAATAAGAACCGCTTTGCGGGAAGCCGATCGGTCTCTCCGCGAAGCGGTTCTTTTGCGTTTTAAAAGGCGTTTTTCACGAAAAGTAGGGGTCCATGTTATGAAAACTGACAAACAAGCCGAAACACCGTTGATTCGAAAGCCTCTCGCTACATAAAATGAATCAATTAGCTAACGCGCACTCGAAACGAGGATGGATGCCGATGTCGACTTTACTCATCAAGAACGCGAGGAACATCGTTACGATGGACGGCGAACGCAACGTCTATCCCGGCGGCAGCCTCTACGCGGAAGGGCAACGAATCGTCGCCATCGGCTACGATTTGCCTTACGATAAGGCCGACGCGGTCATCGACGCTGGAGGAAAGATCGTCTATCCCGGCATGATTAACACCCACCATCATCTATACCAGAACTTGACCCGCAACATTCCATTCGCCCAGCAATGCGGCTTGTTCGATTGGCTGCTTACGCTATACGAGGTATGGCGCCAGCTTCGGCCCGAGGACGTGTACGTCAGCGCGGCGGTCGGCATCGGGGAATTGCTGAAGTCGGGATGCACGACGACGTCCGACCATTTCTACTGTTTTCCGAACGGCGTATCCGGAGAGTTGATCGACGAAGAGATTCGGGCGGCGCAAGAGCTGGGCATCCGCTTCTATCCGACCCGCGGTTCGATGAGTCTCGGCAGGTCCGGCGGCGGGTTGCCGCCGGACGAGGTGTGCCAAGATGAACGTACGATTCTGACCGATACGAGACGGGTCATCGAACGATATCACGACGCCGACCGCTTCTCGATGCTTCGCATCGGCGTGGCGCCTTGCTCCCCGTTCTCCGTCACGACGGATTTGCTCCGCGAATCGGCGGCTCTCGCGAGAAGTTACGGCGTGCGCATGCATACGCACCTGGCGGAGACGGAAGACGAGGAACGGTTCTGCATCGGGAGGTTCGGCCTGCGGCCGCTCGACTATATGGAAAAGCATGGCTGGATCGGAGACGACGTCTGGTTCGCGCACGGCATCTGGTTCGACGACGGAGAGATCGCGCGGCTCGGCCATCACCGGTGCGGTATCGCGCACTGCCCGACCAGCAACATGAAGCTGAGCTCCGGGACGATGCCGCTGGCGAAAATGCTCAAAGCGGGCGTGCGGGTCGGACTGGGCGTCGACGGCTCCGCTTCCAACGACGACTCCAACATGCTGCTCGAGACGAAGATCGCCCACCTCGTCCATCGCTTAACCGACGGTCCGACGGCTCCCGGCGCGGAAGATTTCCTCAAGATCGCGACCGTAGGATCGGCGCGCGTGCTCGGTTGGGAGGACGCGATCGGATCGCTCGAACCGGGCAAGGCCGCCGACTTGTTCATAATCGACGCAAGCAAGCTGGAATTCGCCGGCGCGTTGTTCGACGACGCGGCGCTCCCCGTGCTGACGGGTTTGTCGCAGACGGTGGACACGACGATCGTCGGAGGCCGAATCGTCGTCATGGACGGCGCTCTCGTCGGCGTCGACGAAAGGAAGTTGGCGGAATCCGCCCAAGCCGCCGCCGACCGCCTTCTTGGCGAGGCGACGTTCCGCACGAAGATCGATTACCGCGCCAGAAGAAACGCATTATCCATGTAAATATACATGACATGGTTATTGCAATCGAACAATTTTGCCTCTAATATGTTATATATATTTACATACATTTCACATATTTTGGCGATATCCAATGTTTGATAGATGCCGAAATTCAATTCGAGAGGAGGGACGCCGATGTTTCTGACCGTCGAGCAAGCGTTGTCCGTATATCCTCTGTCCGAAGGGAAATTAATCGCGGGACGTTCCGGCTCCCATCGGGTCGTGAAATCAGTTAACGTCATGGACGCGCCGGACATTACGGATTGGATCAAGGAAGGCGAGATGCTGCTTACGACCGCCTATTTGCTGAAGGACGATCCGGAAGACGCGATGAAGCTGCTGCGCAAGCTCAATGAAAGAGGGTGCGCGGGGCTCGGCATCAAGCTCGGGCGTTTCTGGAAAACGATTCCGGACAATCTCGCCGAGCAAGCCGACGCGCTCGGTTTTCCGTTGATCGAGCTTCCCTATCAATTCACGTTCTCCGATCAAATGAACGGCTTGTTCCAAGCCGAGATGAAACGCAATACGGGCATTCTTCAGGAAGTGCTCGCCAAGCAGGTGAGGCTCATGCGCTTCGCCCTCCAAGCCGAACCGATCCACCGGCTGTTCGAAGCGATCGCCGACGTCATCGGCGAACCGTTCGCCGTCATCGGCTCGCGAGGCCAGCTCGTGTACGCCTCGTCCGGCGTCCCGGAAGGGGATTTGGCGGACGAAAAGCAGTATTCCCCCCGCGCCAAATGGATCAAGATGAACGATTGGCAAGCGTACCGCGTTCCGCTCATGAAACAGGACCAGTGCACGGGTTACGCTCTATTTTTCAACACGCGCATGCTGCTTTCCTCTGTCGAAGAGGGACTGTACTTGCAAACCGGAGAATTGCTTTCCTACCATTTGAACTTTAATTACGAGGATTATTTCGAACATTCCGCGCAGAAGGATTTCGGGTTGCTCATCAAACGCCACCTGAAGCACGGGTTGCCGATCGAGACGGTCGCGGAATACGAGCATCGTTGGGAAATCGACCTGTTTAGCCCTTCGTACCGATGCGCGCTGACCGATTTCCCGTCTTCGTCGCAACCCGACGTCCGGACGGAGAAGCTGGAAGTGCTCAAGAGAGAGTATTTAAGCCATGCCAGGCTGCAGGAATTGAAGGGCGTACACGTCATCGTGGAAGAAGGCGTGCTCTCCGTGTTTCCGGACCGGGCGGACGACGGCGGAGAAAGCGTGCTGTCCGCGCTACATTCCTGCTTCTCGGGCAAGTCCGACAGGGCCGACGTGCCGACCGCGGCGCTTAGCTCCGGCAAAAAGAAGCCCGATCAGTTGTTCGAGGCGTTCGACGAATGCAGGCAAACGCTACGTCTCGCGAAGGATTGGCGGATGAACGACCGGCTTCTGAAGTTCGAGACGCTAGACATGGCGTTTATATTCGAATCGGTGCCGAAGGAGAAAATGAAAGCCTTCTGCGACAGATGGTTGGGCGGCTTAATCGGGCGCGACCCGGAATACGTGCAGGAAATGATGAGGACGCTCGAGACTTATTTGGACAACGATGGCCAATTGAATGAAACAGCGAAGAGGTTGTTCATTCATCGCAATACGGCAACGTACCGCATAGAGAAGCTCGGCGAACTGCTCGAAGTCGACTTTAAGCGGATCGACGACGTGCTTCGACTGAAGCTCGCTTTTCTGTTCAAGAGACTGCTCGGCAGGGAGCCGGCGACGGCGGAACGCGCGAGGTAACTGGGCGGTAACCGCAAAAAGCGATCGCAAAATGGAGGAGGCGGAAGCGATGGGCACGAAACTGATCCGGGGCGCGGTCATCATGACGATGAACGCGAACAACGATATCGTGAAAGGCGACGTTCTGATCGAGGGGAACGCGATCAAGGCGGTCGGAGACATCGAGGCGGAGATCGCCGAAAAGGCGGACGTCGTCATCGAAGCCGAGGGGAAAGTGCTTCTTCCGGGGTTCGTTCAAACCCATATTCATCTGTGCCAGACGTTATTCCGCGGAAGGGCCGACGATCTTGCGTTGATCGACTGGCTCCGCCGGAAAATATGGCCGCTCGAGGCGGCGCACGACGAAGAGTCGGTGTACTATTCGGCGATGCTGGGCCTGGGCGAGTTGATCCGCAGCGGGACGACGACGATTCTGGACATGGAGACGGTCCATCATACGGACGCCGCGTTCCGCGCGATCGAACAAAGCGGCATGCGCGCGCTGTCCGGAAAAGTGATGATGGATCACGGCACGGAAGTGCCTCTGCCGCTTCAAGAACGGACGGAGGATTCGCTGCAGCAAAGCGTCGACTTGCTCGAAAGATGGCACGGCGCGGCCAACGGACGGATCCAATACGCCTTCTGTCCCCGGTTCGTCGTCTCCTGCACGGAGGAGCTGCTCGTCGGCGTACGGGATCTATCCGAGCAATACAAGGTCAAGGTGCATACCCACGCTTCGGAGAACAAGGACGAGATCGCGCTCGTGGAAGCCGAACGGGGCATGCGCAACGTCGTATACCTCGACCATATCGGCCTCGCGAAGCCGAATCTTATTCTCGCGCACAGCATCTGGCTGAACGACGAAGAGAAGAGAATCATTCGCGACCGCAGCGTGAAAGTGACGCATTGCCCGGGCTCCAATCTGAAGCTGGCTTCGGGCGTCGCCCAAGTGCCCGAGCTGCTCAGGGAAGGCATTAAGGTTGGTATCGGCGCTGACGGAGCGCCCTGCAACAATAATCTCGACATGTTCCAGGAAATGCGGTTAACAGCGTTCATGCAGAAAATCAAGCACGGACCGACGGAAATGGACGCCCGGACCGTGCTGCGAATGGCGACGATGGGCGGCGCGGAAGTGCTCGGCATGGAGCGCGAGATCGGCAGCGTCGAGGCCGGTAAGCTGGCCGATCTGCAATTGCTCGACTTGGAAGATTTCCACGTCTATCCTTCTTACGACGCGGATTGGTTCTCGCGGGTCGTCTACGCGGCGACGCGGGGAGACGTGGATACGGTACTCATCGACGGCGAGATCGTCATGCAAGGGAAAATCGTACGCACGATCGACCGGCGCACCGTGCTGGCGGAGTCGGACTCGACGCTCCGGCGTTTGCTCGAAAGAATCGGATAACCGAAGGAGGGCGGCGGGATGGACGGCTACAACGTGTTGTCTTATGCCTTCCGTGTCGGCAAGCCGGCCGTGCTGGCGACGATCGTCGAGACGGAAGGCCATTCCTATCGTAAGCCGGGGGCGTCGATGCTGCTTCTTCCGGACGGAGGGACGATCGGCAGCTTAAGCCCCGGGTGCCTGGAAGCGGACTTGTCGGCGAGAGCCGGCGAACTGCTGGAGACGGGAGAGGCGGAGATCGTCGCGTACGATCTTCGCCCGGAGCAAGACGTCGTATGGGGAGACGCGATCGGCTGCGGAGGGATCATCCGGATCGTGCTCGAGCCGCTCGGCGCGGCTCGGCTCGAAGCGCTTACTCGGGTTTACGAGGAAGTCGAGGCGGGAACGACGGTCGAATGGCTGCGTTATCCGGCGGGCAAGTCGTTCGACGATGGCTTCCGCTTATTGTCCTCGGATAGCAGGCCATCCGCTCGGGAACGAACGGGACGCAAGGAGCCTTCCGGACCGAGACGAGATGCCGTCAGGGAGACCGGTCGTTCGCCGCTCTTCTCGACCCTGTTCCGTCCTCGTCCGCGTTTGTTCGTCTTCGGCGCCGACGACGGCACGGTTCCGATCGCCCGGCTCGCCGCGTTATCCGGTTTCCGCGTCGCGATCGGGGATTGGCGCAGGTCGCTATGCGAGGAGCGCAGATTCCCGGGCGCGGGGTTCGCGGTCGGCACGGCGGAGGAAATCGCCGGGGAGCTGAAGCTGGCTTCGTCGGACTACGTGCTGATCTGCGGTCACCAGCTTCGCAAAGACAGGGAGATGCTGGAGAAGCTATTGCCCTTGAAGCCGCCATTCGTAGGCATCATGGGTTCCCGCGGCCGCGTCGGGCAACTGCTCGACGGGCTAGACGGCGCGGAGGGCATTCATGCTCCGGTCGGTTTGGACATCGGGGCGGACGGTCCGGAAGAAATCGCGGTCAGCGTCGTCGCGCAGTTGATCCAGACGAGAAACGCGCGGACAAAACTTCGGGGAGAGAGCGCCATTGCGTATCGCGGGCATTTATTTGGCGGCGGGGCAAAGCAGCAGAATGTCGGTGCCGAAGCTTATCTTGGAGCTTGCGCCCGGTAGGCCGCTCGGCGCGATCGCGCTGAAGGAAATGCGTGCCTGCGAGAGCATCGGAGACATCTCGGTCGTCGTTCGGCCCGCAGACGCGGGAGGGTGGCTGGCCGAAGACGGCGCGCCGAGCGGTCATGGCGTTCGCATCGTGCCGTGCGGGGATTCGCCGCGAGGCATGTCGCATTCGCTTCGCGCGGGGATGAAGGATGCGTACCGCTACCGTCCGGACGCGGTCATCGTCGCGCTTGCGGACCAGCCCTTCGTAACCAAAGAGCTATTCGGCAGGCTGATCGGCGAGTACGTTCGCCATCCGGGAGTCGATTACGTCGCCTGCCAAGGGATGGACGCGGCGCTGCCGCCGGTGTTGTTCGCGCCTTCGATGTTCGGCGCGCTCGGGCAATTGGAAGGCGACACGGGAGCGCGCAAGCTGCTGTCGTCCGTAAGGTACCGCGGAGCGTTCGCGGAAATGCCGTCGAATCAAATGGAATTCGATATCGATACGCCTTTCGATTTGCGGGAAGCCCGCCAAAGATGGAAAGGTTGGATAGAAAGAGGGGGCAACGACGATGAGCGGAAATCCGGCGATGGAAATGCGTCGAATATGCAAGCATTTCGGTAAAGTGGTCGCGAACGACCAGGTCGATTTTACCGCGGGAGCGGGAGAAATCCATGCGTTACTCGGAGAGAACGGGGCGGGGAAGAGCACGATGATGTGCATGCTCTCCGGCGTCTACAGGCCGACGAGCGGCGAGATCCGGCTCCAAGGCGAACCGGTGCGCATCCGGTCGCCCAAAGAAGCGGCGCAGCTCGGCGTCGGCATGGTGTTCCAAAATTTCCGGCTCGTGCAGACGTTGACGGCGGCCGAGAATATCGTGCTCGGAGAAAAGTCCTCGTTCTGGCGCGGACCGAAGTGGATCAAGGAGAAGCAGGACGAAATCCGCGCTATCTCCGAGAAGTTCGGCCTGCCTTTCCCGGTCGACAGGCCGATCTGGCAATTGTCCGTCGGCGAGCAGCAACGGGTGGAAATCGTCAAGACGCTGTACCGGGGCGCCCGTTACATCATCCTCGACGAGCCGACTTCGGTGCTGACGCCCGGCGAGGCGTCGCAGCTCTTCTCGACGTTGGAGCAGTTGAAGGCGGAAGGCAAAACCGTTATTCTGACGACGCATAAGCTGAAGGAAGTGATGGCCGTCGCCGACCGTATCTCGGTCATGCGCAAAGGCCGCATGATCCATACGGTCGACAAGCGCGATACGAGCGAACGCGAGCTCGCGCAGATCATGGTCGGCAAGGAAGTGGCGCCGCCGCGCGAGATGTCGTCCCGAGAGCGGGGCAAGTCGCTGCTTAGCGTGCAACATCTAGACGTGCACGCGGAGCACGGGCGCAAGGCGCTCGATCAGCTGTCGCTCGAAGTGCACGAAGGAGAAATCGTAGGCGTCGCGGGCGTCGCCGGCAACGGCCAGAAGGAGCTCGCGGAAGTGCTTTCCGGCCTCTTGCCGTGGAAGCGCGGACGGATCGTGTTCAACGGCCGGGAAATGAAATCCGCTTCCGTCAGGCAAGCGATCGAATCGGGCATTTCCCACGTACCGGAGAATCGGATGAAAAGCGGTCTCGCGGGCAGCTTGGGCATCGTCGACAACTTGCTGTTCAAGTCCTACCGGACGAAGGAACGGTCGCTGTTCGGCTTTCTTCGCATCGGACGCAACAGGCAATGGTCGCAGGAGCTCGTCGAGCTATTCGACGTCAAGACGCCGGATCTCGATACGCCGGTCCAGCAACTGTCCGGCGGCAACCAGCAGAAGCTGCTATTCGCCCGGGAGATTCATCGGCAGCCGCTGCTTATGATCGCCGTTCACCCGACGCAAGGGCTAGATATCGGAGCGACCGAGGGCGTTCATAAGCTTCTCGCGAACTTGCGGGACGACGGCAAGTCGGTTCTGCTCATTTCGGAAGATTTGGACGAGGTCATGCAGCTGTCCGATCGCATTCTCGTACTATACAACGGCGCTATCATCGGCGAATTGAAACGCGGGGAAGCGGACCGCGAACGAATCGGCCGATATATGGCCGGATTGCGTGACGAAGGGGAGGAAGCGGTATGAGCGACGCGAAAATCGCCGCCGAACCGTCCCTGGGCGAACGGGACGGCGGCATGAAGACCAAGACGGGGACGTTCCGGTTCCCTTACCGGCTCGAATACGACCCTAGCAAGAAAGCGAACGTATGGCTCGTGACGATCGGCTCCGTGCTGCTCGCCCTCGTCGCCTGCGGCATCTTCATCGCGGCGAACGGCATGAATCCTTTTCCGGTATACAAGAAATTGTTATCCGGAGCGTTCGGAAGCGCGTTCGGCTTAACGGAAACGCTCGTCAAATCGATCCCGCTCCTGCTATGCGGCCTCGGCGTATCGATCGCTTACCGGATCTCGGTATGGAACATCGGCGCGGAAGGGCAATTCGCGGCGGGGGCGATCGCGGCTACCGCGGTCACGATCTATTTTCCGGATCTTCCGGCGCACTGGACGATTCCGCTCATGGTCGTGTTCGGCATCGCGGCCGGCGGATTCTGGGGACTGCTAACCGCGCTCCCGCGCACCTATTTTCAAGTCAACGAACTGATTACGTCCTTGATGCTGAATTACGTCGCCCTGCTCGCGCTGAACTACGTCGTTTTCGGTCCTTGGAAAGACCCGAAAGGCTTTAACTTCCCGGGCACGCCGCTCTTCAACGGGGCGCAATCATTGCCGGTGCTCGGAGATACGCGGCTTCATCTGGGCCTTGCGTTCGCCATCGTCGTCGTCGTCCTGTATTGGTTCACGATCCGCTATACGCGGTGGGGCTACGAGCTGAGGCTGATCGGGGCGAACGCCGAAGCGGCGAAAAACGCGGGCATCCGCATTTCGAAGCACATCATTATCGTTATGCTCATCAGCGGCGGACTAGCCGGCCTCGCGGGCATGAGCGAAGTGTCGGGCGTGACGCACCGTCTCATGTACGGCATCTCGCCCGGTTACGGGTATACGGCGATCATCGTCGCATGGCTCGCGAAGCTTAACCCGGTCGGCCTCGTCGTCGCTTCGTTCCTGTTCGGCGGGCTTATCGTCGGCGGATACAGCGTTCAGACGATCGGATTGCCTTCTTCGATCTCGAACATGCTTCAAGGGGCGATCTTGTTTTTCCTCATCGCCGGCGACACGTTCGGTAAATTCCGAATCAGGCGACAAGGCTAAGGGGGGACCAACACGATGGATATGCTCATTCAAATTATCGTCGCCGCCGTCGGTTCGGGTACTCCTCTCCTGTTCGCGACTCTCGGGGGCATTCTGATCGAACGTTCCGGCATCGTTCAGCTTGGCGCCGAAGGGCTCATGCTGATGGGGGCGGTCGTCGCCTGCATCACTTACCTGCATACGGGCAGCTTGGCGTTGACTCTGCTAGCGGTATTCGCCGTCAGCGCGGCGCTCGGCGCGATTCACGGGTTGCTTACCGTCTCGCTCGTCAGCAACCAGATCGTATCCGGCCTCGCCATGACGCTATTCGGAGCCGGACTTAGCGCGTACCTCGGCAAGCCGTACAGCGGCAACCCGATTCCGGGTTCCGTGCCGAAGCTGCACATGCCGGCGCTGGAGCCGATTCCTCTGATCGGCGATTTGTTCGCCCATCTGGACGTGCTGACGTGGTTCAGCTTCCTGCTCGTCGTCGCGATGCACCTGTTCATCCACCGTACGTCGTGGGGGCTGCATCTTCGGGCGATCGGAGACAATCCGCCGACGGCGGACGTCATGGGCATTCGCGTCAAGCCGTTCCGTTACGGCTACATCGTCGTCGGTTCGATGCTGATCGGATTGGCGGGCGCGGACATGCTGCTCGTCTACTCGCCGACTTGGACCGAAGGGATGACGTCGGGCCGAGGCTGGATCGCGGTGGCGCTCATTATCTTCGCCAGATGGAATCCGATCCGGGCGATGCTATGCGCGTACTTCTTCGGCGCTCTCGATTCGATCGGGTTCCGGTTCCAATTGCTCGGCAGCCACATTCCTTCGTATTTCTTGAAAATGATTCCTTACATCGTCACCATTCTCGTCCTCATGTACTTAGGCTGGAGAAACCGCAACAAGCCGTCGGGGGCGCCCGAGTCGTTGGGGCTACCCTACATTCGGGAACAGAGATTCTGAGAGAGGTTGTTCAAAAAGCCCGATTTTGATCACGAAGTTTGAACTTCGATTAAAATGAAATTGCAATTAAAAATAAAGCGTGTAGGAGGGGTTCGCGATGGCATCCAGTCCGGAAAACACGATGATGTCGCCCTCCGTATGGCATCCCCGCGACGTGACGGAGGCGTGGACGTTCAAGCGGCTGCTCGAGTCCGATTCGGCTTACGTCGCGGGAGGCACGTTGCTTCGTACCCAGTGGGAATCCGGGCAGGCGACGATGCCGAAGCATTTCATTGATCTAAGCGGCATTCCCGGCTTAAGCGGCATCGAGGAGGACGATCGCGCCTTGACGATCGGCGCGTTGACGACGCTCGGCGAATGCCGGCGCGATGCCAGGGTCGCCGAGCGTTGTCCGATGCTTGCTTCCGCGATCGGCTCGATCGCCGCGGCGTCCGTCCGGAACTTGGCGACGGTCGGAGGCAACGTCGTCTCGAGAGTCGGGGATTCGCTGCCCGCCCTCATTGTCTGCAAGGCGGAGTTCGAATGGTGCACCGGGCTTAGCGCCGTCACGGAAGACGCGTTCGAGTGGGCGGAACGGCTGCAAGTGCAATTGCCGAAGGCGTCCA
This sequence comes from Cohnella suwonensis, assembly GCF_042655365.1. Classification (NCBI taxonomy): domain Bacteria; kingdom Bacillati; phylum Bacillota; class Bacilli; order Caryophanales; family Paenibacillaceae; genus Cohnella; species Cohnella suwonensis. The sequence continues at coordinate 80,367 of NZ_JBHSMH010000113.1, forward strand.
ACTTGCTGCTTCGCATCATCGTGCCGTACGTCAAAGCTACCGAGCTCGTACCGCGCCGTTTCGGCGCGTACCATAAAGTCGGCCGGCGGGAGGCGTTCACGCCCTCGCTCGTCACCGTCGCCCTCGGCGGCGGCATGAAGGCGGATGGGAGCATCGCCGACATTACGATCGCTGCCGGAGGCGGCCAGACGCTCCCGCATCGGTTGCACGGCGCGGAGAAGCTGCTGAAAGGCCAGCCGATCGGCGCGGAATTGCTGCGGGACGTGCACGAAGCCGTCATGAACGGTTACAAACCGAAAAGCGATCCGTTCGCGACGGACGCGTACCGCAAGAAAACGGCGGCGAATCTCGTCGTGACGGAATTATGGAAGTCGCGCTCCGCGTCCGCGGCTGCCGGCGAGGAGGCGAACCGAGATGGCGCTTAACCGAACGACAAGCGGCGCCAGATGGCGCGTCAGGCCGGACGGACCGGAGAAGGTCACCGGCAAGCTTGCGTATTTGACCGATATGAAGCATGAAGACCAATTAATCGGCCGAGTGCTTCGAAGTCCGTTCGCCCACGCGGGCATCGTGTCGATACGGACGGACAAGGCGAAGAGGCTGCCCGGCGTCCACGCGATCGTCACGCATGCCGACGTGCCGGGTCTGAACCGGTTCGGCATCGTCAATCCCGACCAGCCGGTGCTGTGCGAGGATCGCGTCCGTTACGTCGGGGACGCCGTGGCCGCGGTCGCCGCCGAGACGGCGGACATCGCGGAGCGGGCGCTTTCGCTGATCGAGGTCGAATATATCCCGCTGACGGTTATCGACAGTCCCGAGCTCGCGATGTCGAAGGGGGCGCCGAAGCTGCATCCCGGAGGCAATGTGCTGCATCGCAACCAGTACGGCTCGGGAGACGCGGACGAAGCGTTCGCCCGCTGCGCTCACGTCGTCGAAGAGACGTACGATACGCCGCGGCAAATGCATACGTACATGGAGACGGAAGGCGGCTTGTTTATCCCGGAGGAAGGCGGTCGGCTCACGGTATATTCCCCGACCCAGCATGGGTACAAGGACCGGATGCAGCTAGCCCGCGTACTGGCGCTTCCCGAATTCAACATTCGGGTCGTGTCGAGCCCGATCGGCGGTTCGTTCGGCGGCAAGGACGAATTAAACGTCCAGCCTTACGGCGCGCTGCTCGCGCTGAAGAGCGGCAAGCCGGTCAAGATGCACAATTCCCGCTGGGAATCGGTGCGGGCCGGGTTGAAGAGGCATCCGATGCGCATAACGATGAAGACGGGCACCGACGCCGAAGGCCGGCTGCTCGCCCATCGGGTACGCATCGTCGCCGATACCGGCGCTTACGCGACTCTGGGGGCGGAAGTGCTTAACTTCGCGATCGAGCACGTGACCGGTCCTTACCGGTTCCCGAACGTCGACGTCGAAGGCGTATCGGTCTACACGAATAACGGAGTATCGGGGGAATTCCGGGGGTTCGGCGGCAATCAGGCGATCTTCGCGTTGGAAGGCCAAATGGACCGGTTAGCGGAACGGCACGGCATCGATCCGTGGGATTTCCGCCGGATGAACTTGCGGGAACCGGACGATCCCGGTCCTTTCGGTCAGGAAATCGTTCGGACGGACGGCGTCCGGCAGACGTGGACCGCGCTCGCGGAGCATCCGCTCTGGCTCGGCCGCGATCACATGCTTTCGGATCCGGATAAGCCGTGGCTGCGAGTCGGCACGGGAGCCGCCTTCGTCATGCACGGTTCCGGGCTCGGCTTCGGCATCCCCGATCCGGCGGGCGGGATGCTGGCGCTCGCGGCCGACGGCAAGATCGAAGCGATCTTCGGCTACGAGGAATTCGGCCAAGGGCTGATCGCGACGTTGGAGCTCATGATGTTGGAGCAGTTCGGCATCGGCGAAGGCGATTTACGCATCGTCATCGGGGATACGGATCGCGTTCCCCATAGCGGCTCATCAACCGCGTCGCGGGCGACGAGCATGATGTGGAAGTCGCTGCAACGGCTTCGCGGCCCGTTCTTGCAAAGAGTGCTCGAGGAGGGCGCGAAAGCGCTCGGACTTCCCGAAGAGAGCTTGAGGGTAGGCGTCGGCGGCATTCGAGACGCGGCGGGAGAACGAGTGATGCTCACGTATAAAGAGCTTGCCGATTCGGTGTCGGAGGAAATCCGGTTCCAAACGCATTTTCCTTTCCCGGCTTCCCCGACGAAACGGGTCGGCGCGCATTATTTGTACTCGTATTCCGCCGTCGCCGTCCAAGTCGAAGTCAACTTGCTGACCGGACGGACGAAGCTGCTCAAGGAGTTCCACGCGGTCGCGGCGGGGCCGGTCGTGAATCCGCAAGGCTTCCTCGGTCAAATCGAAGGCGGAAGCGGCATGGCGGTCGGATTCTCCCTGACGGAAGACGCGGTCATGGAGCAAGGCGCTTATTTGACCCGCAACCTCGATACGTATTTGATCCCGACGTGGGCGGATATCGGCAAAGACATCGAAGTGCTGGCGATCGAGGAGCTGCCGGAAGGCGACGAACACGGCCCCCGCGGAGTGGGGGAAATCGGCTCCGTCGGCATCGCGCCGGCCATCGCCGAGGCGGTGTTCCGGGCGACGGGCAAACGGATCGTCAAGCTTCCGATCGATCCGGAGCTGCTGCAGGAGTTACCCGATTTTCTCGGGAAACCGGCGGAATAAAACCAAGCTTGGGAGGTGGAGACCGATGATCAACAATCATTTGGCGGAACGCCGCGCGGATCGCGGGCTCGAATGCGAGATCAACGGACATCCGGTGACGCTTGACGTTCCGGCCGCCCGCAGGCTGTTGTACGTTCTCCGGGACGACCTGGGCTTGACGGGAACGAAAGTTTCTTGCGAAATCGGCAGGTGCGGCGCTTGCATGGTGCTCGTCGACGGCAAGCCGGTCAACTCGTGCCTGACGATGGCATATCAATGCGAAGGAAAAAGAATCACGACGATCGAAGGCATCGCTGGCGAGGAGATCGACCCGATCCAGCAGGCTTTCCTCGAAGAGGGCGGCTATCAGTGCGGATATTGCACGCCGGGCATGATCGTCTCCGTCAAAGGGTTGCTTAGCCGCAATCCGGATCCAAGCGAGGCCGACATCGAAGAAGCGCTATCGGGTAACTTATGCAGATGCACGGGCTACGGCGGCATCGTTCGTTCCGTCCGCCGGGCCGTTACGTTAGGGAGGATATCGACATGAAAACGAAATCCGGCATTCCGATGCTCGTCGTGAGCAAAATGAGCAAGGAACAATTCACCGAAGTGCTCGGCGGCGTGTTCGAGCACGCGCCGTGGGTGGCGGGCCAAGCCTGGGAGTGCCGACCGTTCAAGACGCGCAAGCAGCTGCACGATAAAATGATGGACATCGTCCGTTCCGCGCCGGAGGAAGAGATCACGGCTTTGTTCCGCGGCCATCCGGACTTGGCGACCCGGCTTGAAGTGATGACCGCGTATTCGGTAGCGGAGCAGCAAGGGGCTGGCTTAAGCCAGTTGACGCAGGAAGAGTACGATAAGTTCGCCGCCTTCAATCGCGAATACACCGGGAAGTTCGGTTTTCCTTTCATTATGGCGGTGAAAGGAAAAGGGAAGAACGAGATTCTGGTCGCGATGAAGATCAGGGTCGAGCATACGGTCGAGGAAGAAAGAGAAATCGCGTTAGGGGAAATCGCGAAAATCGCGGCGTTCCGGATGGAGGATTTGCTGGAAGGCTAAATAGGTTGGAAAGCCAAGTTCACGCAGGATGGGGAGAGGGAAACGATGCGCAAATTGAACAGCGGACGCACGCTCTATTACGGCAAGGGAGACGTGCTCACTTACCGGACGTACGCGAAGCCGCTCTCGGTGGGGCCGATCGCGGAATCCGCCTACGACGGGGACGTCAACGTGATTTTCGCCCATAACATTAAATTCGCCGTCGGCGCGGAGACGCTGCTGACTTCGTTCACGGAAGGCGACAACGCCCATGTGGTCGCGACCGATTCGATGAAAAATTTCATTCTCCGGAACGCCTCCTCGTACGAAGGAAGCACGACCGAAGGATTGCTCGCTTATATTAGCGACAGATTCCTCGAAAAATATCCGCATATTACGGCGATAGACATCGAAGCGACCCGCATTCCGTTCAGCCGGGTGCAGGTGGCGGGGGCGGACGGTTTCGAACCGAGCAAGCTCGTCTACCGTCCGTCCCATAACGAGAAAGCGCACGCGAGGCTCGAATTCGAACGCTCGGAAGCGGGGGGAGAAGCGCGAATCGTCGGTCACCGTTCGGGCGTGGCGGACTTGCAATTGATCAAAGTGAGCGGAAGCTCCTTCTTCGGTTTCGTCAGGGACGAATACACGACGTTGCCGGAAAGCTTCGACCGTCCGTTGTTCATCTACCTTAACGTTAATTGGACGTACGGCGATCCGACGGACGCGTTCGGAGGCGACAAGTACGTGGCCGCCGAGCAAGTTCGCGACATCGCGCATCACGTCTTCCACGAATTCAATACGCCTTCGATCCAATATTTGATCTACCGGATCGGCTTGCGCGTTCTCGAAAGGTTTCCTCAGCTCGAGCAAGTGTTCTTCGAATCGAACAACCGCACGTGGGAGACGATCGTCGATCCGGAAGGCGTCGGCAAGCCCGGCGTCTATACGGAGCCTCGACCGCCTTACGGCTTCCAAGGCTTCACCGTATCGCGCGACGATCTGGCGGAAGCGGGATCGGCATGAGCGGAGCGGGCGCCGGAGGGCGCATCACGACGCACGTGCTGGACACGGCGCACGGCGTTCCGGCGGCGGGCATGGCGGTGTCGTTATGGCGCGCGGCCGGCGAGGACGGGGCGATGGAGCGGATCGCGGACGCGATCATTAATTCGGACGGCCGGGTAGACGCGCCTTTATTGGCCGGAGAGGCGTTCCGGGCCGGCGAGTACGAGATCGTATTCGAAGCGGGGCGTTATTTCAAGGACGAACGCGGCGTGGAGCCGCTGCTGTTCGTCCGCATTCCGATTCGTTTCCGCGTCGCGGATCCGGGTAGCCATTACCACGTGCCGTTGCTCGTCGCGCCGGCCGGGTACAGCACATATCGAGGGAGTTAAGGAGGCGTTCGCGATGGGAGAGACGATCCGATTCGGGGACACGGCATGGTTGGGAGAAAGAATCGACGGACTGGCGGCGAGAAGCGATCGCGACGGGGAATCGGATAGAGGCGTCACGAGACTGCTCTACACCGATTCTTGGAAAGAAGCGCAACACTATCTGGCGGAAACGATGAAGGAAGCGGGGCTTGCCGTCCGCTGGGATAAGGTCGGCAATCTGATCGGGCGTCTGGAAGGGCGGGATCCGCAGGCGCCGGTCGTCTTGACCGGCTCCCACGTCGACACGGTGCGGCACGGCGGCCATCTGGACGGCGCTTACGGCATTCTCGGCGGCATCGCGGCGCTCAAGAAGCTCAAGGAGTCGCGGGGAACGCCGGAGCGTCCGCTCGAAGTCGTCTCGTTCTGCGAGGAAGAAGGCAGCCGGTTCCCGATCGCGTACTGGGGCTCCGGCAACATGACGGGCTCCCTCGATTGGCGCGGGGGCGGCGACTTGAAGGACGAGGAGGGCACGAGCTTGGCCGCGGCGATGGAAGCTTCGGGCTTCGGCCGCGAAGACCAGCCGGATAGCCGGCGCTACGACCTGGGGGCGTTCGTCGAGCTTCACATCGAACAAGGCGTCCTATTGGAAAGAATGGCGAAGCAGATCGGCATCGTGGAAGGCATCGTCGGGCAGCGCCGGTATTCCGTAACGTTGCGCGGGGAAGCGAACCATGCCGGCACGACGCCGATGAATATGAGAACGGACGCGATGGCCGGCGCCGCGGAGATGATCGTCCGGCTGGAGCTGCTTGCGGCCAGGAAGGCGTCTCTCGTCGCGACGACCGGCAGAATGCAGGTCGCCCCGAATATCCCGAACGTCATTCCGGGCACGGTCGAGTTCACGCTCGATATTCGCCACGACAACGAAGGGACGTTATCGTGGTTTTGCGATTACTTGATCCAGGAATACGAGGACATCGCCAATCGGCGCGGATTGGGCATGACGATCACGCCATGGCTCGCGACGACGCCGGTGCCGATGAGCCTCGAACTGACCGAGCAAGCGGAGCGGGTATGCGCGGGCATCGGCCTGTCGAACCGGAGAATGTTCAGCGGAGCGGGACACGACGCGCAACTGTTCGCGCCCGTCTGCCCGACGGCGATGATCTTCGTGCCAAGCCGGGGAGGCATAAGCCACTCTCCGGACGAATACACGTCGCCGGAGCAATTGGCGGACGGCGTATCGGTGTTGGCGTCGTTGCTGTACGAACTCGCCTACGAGGAGACGGCGTCATGAGCGGGTGGGCGGAACTGAATCCTTCTCCCCGCACGATCATGACGCCGGGACCGGTCGAGGTCGATCCCCGCGTGCTGCGGGCGATGTCTTATCCGATTCTCGGCCAGTTCGACCCGGAATTCACTTCGCTCATGAACGATACGATGGCGATGCTCCGCTCGTTGTTCCGAACGGACAACCGTTGGGCTTATCCGATCGACGGCACGTCGCGTTCGGGCATCGAGGCGGTGCTCGTCAGCCTGATCGAGCCGGGGGATAAAGTGCTCGTGCCGATCTTCGGCAGGTTCGGTTATTTGCTGCAAGAAATCGCCGAGCGCTGCGGAGCGGAAGTGACGGTGCTGGAGAAACCGTGGGGATCGGTATTCGATCCGGAAGAAGTGATCGCCGCCGTTCGCCGGGAGAAACCGGACCTCGTCGCGATCGTTCACGGCGAGACGTCGACGGGGCGGATGCAGCCGCTTGCCGATATCGGCCGCGCTTGCCGGGAGCTTGACGCGTTGCTCGTCGTCGACGCGGTCGCGACGATCGGCGGCGTTCCCGTCGAAGCCGACGCGTGGTGCCTGGACGCGGTTATCGGCGGAACGCAGAAATGCTTGTCCGTCCCTTCCGGCATGGCGCCGATCACTTACAACGAGCGGGCGGAGCGCAAGGTGCTGAAGCGCAAGCGGGTCGAGCGGGGACTGGCAACTCCGGGCGCGGCGCCAGGCAGCGGCGGCGGTTCCGTTCGAAGCAATTATTTCGACCTTGGCCAGCTTCAAGACTACTGGAGCCCGCTTCGCCTGAACCATCATACGGAAATGACCTCCATGCTGTACGCGCTCCGCGAAGGACTCAGGATCGCGCTGGCGGAAGGGTTGGAAGCGCGCTTCGACCGTCATCGGCGACAGGAAGCCGCGCTCGTCGCGGGGCTCCGCGCAATGGGGCTGGCGTTGTACGGGGACGAGTCGTGCAAGCTTCCCGTCGTGACGTGCGTCGACATACCGGAAGGGGTGGACGGGGAGTCGGTGCGAAGCCTGCTGCTGGACTCGTTCGGCATCGAGATCGCCAGCTCTTTCGGTCCGCTGAAGGGGAAAATCTGGCGTATCGGCACGATGGGCTATAGCTGCAGCCGCAAAAACGTCCTGCACGTGCTCGGCGCGCTCGAAGCGGCATTGATCCGCCACGGCGTCAAGGTGGACGCGGGGGCGGCGCTTCAAGCGGCCCTTGACGTTTACGCGGAAAATTGAGAAATTCTTCATTAACCATCCAAGGCATTGAATGTGCTTGGATGGTTTTTGTGTTTCTGAGCGCTTACCCGGCGTTTGGCAGGAAAAATCGGAGAATGCGCGATGGGCCCGGAAGTCAATTCGACAGTTAATTGGCGATATGAAGCGAGTGGCGGGCGGTGAATCCGAATTGGGTCTTATGCTTGATCTGATCATTGAGGATAGCGATATTCCTGCCATAGCGGTTATGGCTTGCAAGCCTAATGACTACTTAGGCGAAAATATCGGTTTGCTCGATTTCAGAGGCGAGAGTAGGGCTTGGGCGAGTTTTATATTGCAACACCGATATCGCGGCGAGCCCGGCGTCTGCAGTTGCGGCGACGATCATCCTCAAATCGTATGCGGCCCGATGGCCGATAACAATACAGGCGATATTATTGACGAATTCAGAAAGTCGAACCGGAAATTATATAGCAAATCGGATTTTGATTGGTTTTGGGAGAATGCTGCAGTTGGGCGATCAAGTCGCTTTCTTTGAACAAAAACTGAATAGTACGTTACAATTAAAGGGATATTATAAGTATAATCCTCTGAAGTATCTTGAAAACGTAAATTCGGAAAATTACCGAGAGGAGTGGGACTACTATGACGCAGCAGGAAATCCTTCGCAAGAAGATGGCTAGCGGCTACAAAAAAACAGTGGTGGAAGATATTTTGAAACGAAGAAACGCAGGATTGCCCGATGCGCTCAAAGTGTTCCACCGATATTATATTAAGCTCGATAAGATGGTAATGCGGCTGAAAACAATCGGTCCCGGTGTCGCTAGAGGTCCGAAAAGTCCCGTTGAAATTATCAAAGCTACGCAAAAAGTCGGCGTCAAACGTCAACGCGCACCCATTGTCAGGAAGGCAGGTTCAAGACTTGCTCCTGCCGAGATGGCAGTCAGAGATATGCGTTCCAGATAACAGGCTCGCGCCTTTCGCACCTTGTTAAGTGCGTCAGGAGCGGGCATTTTTATTATGTCTCACTTTAAGTTCGCAATGGTGTTCTCCTGTTAAGGTTTTCTCCTTGACATCCGCCCGGCGATTCGGTAACATAGGTGAAGCGGTCGAGGTGTAAAGCATTTTTACTTGACGCGAGGCGACGAAGGGAGCAGCCATTGTGAACGGGGAGAACGCGCTTGAGAAGACGAACCGAATCAATGCGTTGTATGATTTCTACGGACCTTTGTTAACCGACAAACAACAGACGTTCTTGAAATGTTACTTTCACGATGATTATACTTTAGGCGAGATCGCGGCCGATTTTCGGATCAGCAGGCAAGCGGTGTACGAGCATCTGAAGCGCGCCGGGCAAGTGCTGGAGGAATACGAGGCGAAGCTCGGACTGGCGACCCGGCACGAGAAGCTCCATGCGGGCATCGAGCTGCTGGAGACGCAGATCGCCGGCCTTCCGGCCGAATGGCGCCGGACGCTGACGGAAACGGCGGCAATGCTGCGTGGCGCGGAGTAAGCTTAGCGAGACGCTTATAGCGGGCCCGCCGATAGAACGACGAACAAGGCGTAAACAAACCGTTCCGAGGGAGGGATGGGCAAATGGCTTTCGAAGGATTGTCTACCCGGCTGCAGAACGTGTTCGGCAAGCTGCGGGGACGCGGCAAAGTAACCGAGGACGATATTAACGACGCGATGCGCGAAGTTCGCCTCGCGATGTTGGAAGCGGACGTCAACTTCAAAGTCGTCAAGGACTTCATCGGCAAGGTGAAGGAGAAGGCGCTCGGACAAGAAGTGCAGAAGAGCTTCACCCCGGCGATGGTCATTATCGACATCGTCAACAAAGAACTGACCGAGCTGATGGGCGGCACGCAGTCGAAGCTCGCGAAGGCGAACAAGCCGCCGACGATCGTGCTGATGGCGGGCTTGCAAGGCGCCGGCAAAACGACGCTGAGCGGCAAGCTGGCCAAGCTGCTGCAATCGCAGAACCACAAGCCGTTGCTCGTCGCGGGCGATATTTACAGGCCTGCCGCGATTAAGCAGCTGCAAGTGCTCGGCGAGCAGATCGGCGTTCCGGTATTTACGCTCGGCGATCAGGTTAGCCCCGTCGAGATCGCGAAGCAAGGCGTGCAGCTCGCGAAGGAGCAAGGCAACGACTACGTGCTGATCGATACGGCGGGTCGCTTGCAGATCGACGCGGAGCTCATGCAGGAGATCAAGGATATTCACATCGCGGTCGATCCGGACGAAGTGCTTCTCGTCGTCGACGCGATGACAGGCCAAGAAGTGGTCAACGTGGCCCAGAGCTTCCACGAGCAGCTCGCGCTTACCGGCGTCGTGCTCACGAAGCTCGACGGCGATACCCGCGGCGGCGCGGCGCTTTCCGTCAAAGCCGTCACCGGTTGCCCGATCAAATTCGCTTCCACCGGCGAGAAGATCGATCAGCTAGAAGCGTTTCACCCGGACCGGATGGCTTCGCGGATTCTCGGCATGGGAGACATGCTGTCGCTCATCGAGAAAGCGCAGGAGAACATCGACTCGGAGAAGGCCAAAGAGATGGAGCGCAAAATGCGCACCGCCGACTTTACCTTCGACGACTTCCTGGAGCAGATGGAGCAGGTTCGCAAGCTGGGACCTATCGAGCAGCTCCTCGATATGATGCCCGGCATGGGCAAGCTCAAAAACAACCCGAACTTCAAAATCGACGAGAAACAGATCGCGCGCACCGAAGCGATCGCGAAGTCGATGACGAAGAACGAGAAGCAGAAGCCCGACATCATCAACTACAGCCGTCGCAAGCGGATCGCCGCCGGCAGCGGAACGACGATCGCCGACGTCAACCGTCTTCTGAAGCAATTCGAGGACATGAAGAAGATGATGAAGCAGTTTTCCGGCATGATGGGTCCGAAAGGCCCGAAAGGCGGCATGGGCGGCATGAAAGGCCTCAAGAACATGAAAAACATGCTCGGCGGCAAAGGCATGAAGTTCCCGTTCTGACGAACGGATTCCCTAGCACCGCAACTTTTCCAAGGAGGTGAATTTTAATGGCAACTCGCATCCGTCTGAAACGCATCGGCGCGCACAAAGCTCCTTTCTACCGCGTCGTCGTATCCGATTCCCGTTCCCCGCGCGATGGCCGTTTCATCGAGGAGATCGGCGTTTATAACCCGGTCGCTCAACCGGCTCAAGTGCAAATCGACGAGGAAAAAGCTCTGAAATGGCTGCAAAACGGCGCTCAAGCGTCCGATACCGTACGCGATCTTCTGAGCAAAGCCGGCGTTTTGAAGAAATTCCACGAATCCAAGCTCCAGAAATAATCGTCCCAATACCGGAGGGTTGAGCCATGGAACAATTGATTCGGGTTATCGCCCGGGCACTCGTGGATCATCCGGAAGACGTGCAAATTCAGGTCAAGGAAGACGCGAGAGGCCTGGTGTACGAGCTTTCCGTTCATCCCGACGATGTCGGCAAAGTCATCGGCAAGCAGGGACGTATCGCGAAAGCGCTGCGTACGGTCGTCTCTTCAGCCTCCGTCAAGGAGCGGAAGCGCGTCATCGTGGACATTGTCTCGGAATAATCGGAGGTAGGGACCGCTTATGCGATTGAGCATAAGCGGTCCCTATTCTTAGGTAGCGATGGATGCGATCGGACGCCGCCAAGGGCAAACGTATTGATCGAACATTCCTATAGCCATCTATTCGCGCTGCCGACGACCGGACTGCGTTTTTTTACCGTTTACGGGCGATGGGCAGACCTGTTATAATACATTCCAATGCTTGTGTTGAGAATTATTCTCATGAAATGAAATTCTAACGATGAAACGAGATTCGCCGCGCATGACGACAAAAAAACTGATCAAGGCGCTAGCCTGGGCGATTTTCCTCCTGTTCCTTCTTCTTGTTTGGAGATGGTTCGATCCGCGCGAGTTGTTCCGCCAGTTCGGCATGCTTGCGCGTCATCCCGATTGGTTATTCGCGATGTTCGTCGCTTATTGGCTATCCTTCGTTCTTAAGGCGTACGCCTGGCGGACGTACGCGGGAACGGGCGGAGGCATCGGTTTATATTATCACGGTTTGATGTACAGCCTGCTCGTTAACCATCTGCTGCCGGTCAAGGTCGGGGACCTCGTCCGCGTTGGGGTCATGATGCGCGGAACCCGCGCGTCGTGGGACGACGCGTTTCACTCCGTTGCCGTCATGCGGCTGCTCGATATGCTTGTTCTTGGCGCGATTTCAGTCGCCGGCGCGATGTGGCTCGGTTTGTCCGCGACTTGGATAGGGGTCGGAGGTTTGCTGGCGATCGCCGTGGTCGCGGCGATCGGGCATAACATCGAGGCGCTTCGGCGAATTCCTTTTATCGGGAAGCATCTCGAAGTATTCGGCAAGACGTTCGCGTCGGGCAAGGGGCTGATCGTCATCGCGTTGGTCGGACTCAGTTGGGTGCTCGAAGCCGGCGTTATATACGGCGTCGTCCGCATGTCCGGGCTTAGCGAAGGGGCCGCTTCGCTCGTCTGGGCGAACAGCGTGACGATTGCCGGACAAGTATTCCACATCGCTCCGGGAGGCATCGGCACCTACGAAACGACGTTAAGCGGCGCGCTCTCCGCGCTTGGGGTCAGCGGGGAAGCGGCGTTTGCCGCGGCGTTGCTGTCGCACGGGTTCAAGTTTGCTTTCGCATACGCCGCGGGCTGCTATTCGGTGTTGCGCATGCCGGTCGGCTGGCGGGAAGCGACGGAATGGATGAGGAGAAAACAACCGTTCGGGGAGAGTAAACCTTCATGAAAAAAGCATCATCGTTCGAAATCGTCGCCGCTAGATGTTGGAATTTATTGAACGAAGGGAAGCCGTTCACCCCGATTTTCGTCGTTGGCGCTTTTTTGCTATACCGCGCGAACCAGTGGGGAGATATCGATTTTTGGCGTTCCGCCGGGCTGGGGTTGCTATTGTTGCTGCCGCTGCTCGCGATTTATTACCGCTACGATTTTCCGCTGTTCATGCGCAATTATTTATGGCTGCCGCTCGTGGCTGCGCTTCTCATATGGGAGCCGGGACCGTTAGCGCTTTACCTGTTCGCGCTCGGGCTTTTTTATTTTTTCACCGTCTATTTCTGGGGCACGTTCTATTATCATTTGCGGATCGGCACTTCCTGGTGGAATTTCAAGCGATTTTGGAAGCTCGTGCTGAAGAACAGCGACTCGACGAGCGGCAACGCCCAGGAGCAAATGCCGAAATTCCTTCTTCTGTTGCTCGTCTGGAATCATTTCTATGCGTCGTTCGCGGAAGACGGCATCGGCGATTGGGCCGACCGCGCGTGGCCGCTGGGGGCGTTCGCGCTCGGCTTATGGTTGTATAGCTTCATTTTGCACGCCAATCTGTTCGACTGGAAGCCGGCCGAGAACGCTCCGCCTACGAATAACGCGGTCGTGCCGGACAAGGCGCCGAACGACAAAGTGATCGTCATCGTCATCGACGGAATGCGCAAGGAGCGGTTCGAGGAAGCGGACGCGCCGTTCCTGAAGAAATTGCGGGCGGAAGGGACCGAGTACGCGCAGATGGAAACCGTCTATCCCGCGCGAACCGTCGTCTGCTTCTCATCGATGTTCACCGGGACGTATCCGCGCGAGCATGGCATTAAGTCCAATATGGTATGGAAGCTTGGCATAAAGGTCGAAAGCATCTTCGATTCATTGCGCAAGGTCGGAAAGAAGGGCCGCCTGCTCGGCATCGCCCATCTAATCGATTCGATGGGGGACGACGTGGAGAGCGTGACGGCCGTCATGCATAACGACGTCGCGGACCGCAACATCATCGAACGCGCGAAGAAAATCATGTCCGAGCAGAACCCGGATTTGCTCGTCGCGCAATTGATCGGCGTCGATCAAACCGGCCACAGCCAGGGTGTACTGTACGACGAATATTTGCAAAAAATCAAGGAAGCCGATCGCTTGGTCGAACAGTTCGTCGGGTGGCTGGAGCAGCGCGGCATGATGAGCAACACGACGCTGATCGTCTGCGCCGATCATGGGCAAGCCGACGGCATCGGCGGTCATGGCCATCTCGACGAAGGAGAGCGCTACGTGCCGTTTTTCCTCCATGGCCACGCCATCCGGCGCGGACACCGCGTCGACGAGAAAACGTCGCTCATCTCGATGGCGCCGACGCTCGCGTATTTGCTCGGCGCTCCTTATCCGAGCCATAGCCGGGGGCCCGTACTTGTCGAAGCATTGCAACCGCATCTTAGAGAACTATCGTAAGGGGACCGACTTGCCGTGAATAGAAAGAAAATCGTCGTGTTCATGCCGGCGCATAACGAGGAAAGCAACATCGGAGAAGTCATCGCTCGCGTGCCGCGACATTTCGATCCGCACTGCGACGTGCAAGTCGTCGTCATCGACGACGGATCCAAGGATGCGACGGCGTCCGTCGCGAAAGCGGCAGGGGCCGATCATGTCGTATCTTTACCGCGAAACAGGGGGCTAGGCGCCGCAGTGCGCGAAGGACTTGCCCAATGCCGCAAGCTGGGCGCCGACGTCGGTCTCATGATCGATGCGGATAACGAATATCCGCCGGAGCAAATTCCGGACGTCGTCGCTCCGATCCTCGCGGGCGAAGCCGATTATACGTTCGGGTCGCGATTCATGGGCACGATCCGGGGCATGCGGCTTCATCGGAGGCTCGGCAATTATGCGTTTACGCTGTTGCAGAGCTTGCTGCTGCGCAGATGGATTCGTGACGGGCAATCGGGAATGCGCGGGTTTTCCCGCGAAGCGATAGAGTACGCCCGCATCATCCACGACTATAACTACGCGCAGGTGCTGACGCTGAACTTGGTTCGACAAGGTTTCCGTCTCAAGGAAGTGCCGATCGCCTACCAAGTGCGGACGAAAGGGCAATCGTTCATTAAATTCAAGGAATACGTCACGGCGGTGCTGCCTGCAATCTATAAAGAAATGCGGCAGCCAGTGCCGAAACGCGGCGCCGCAAAGCCGCGCAATGGATAGAGAGGGAACGTCGATGCAGCGTCGCAGAGCAGACATCCTTACGGCGATCGTCGCAATCATGACGATGATGGCTATATGCTATTGGAGTTTTCGTTACGCGAGTCCATACGTCCGCACATGGGACGAGGTGGACTTCGTGCTAGCTTTGAACAGGTTCGACTTGCTCGCGATGCAGCCTCATTTTCCGGGGTATCCTTATTTCATCGTCGGCGGACAGCTGTTGCTCGGCTGGCTCGGCGATCCCGCGAGATCGCTCGAGGTGCTTAACGCGCTGCTTGCGCTTTCTTCGGCGATTCCGATCGCTTTGTTGGCGCGGACATACGTCGGCAGGCGATGGAGCTTTGCCGTCGCGGCATTGATCATGTCCGCCCCGTACATATGGTTGATGCAAGGCAGGCCGATGTCCGAATGCGCAGGCATTGCATGGTTATGGTGGTTCTTGTGGAGCGCGCGACATGCGCTGGAGCAACCCCGTTCGTTCGGCCGGCAGATGCTCGCATCGGCGATGTTCGGCTTCCTGATGGGGACCCGGCTTTCGTTCTTTCCGTTCGGCGCCGCATTGCTCCTGATTTGGGGGAAGCAATACGCGATGACGAAGGACCGAGGCCGCAGAGTTCGGCGACTGGCGCTGTCCGTACTGATCGCGTCAGCATTCCAGTTGATCTGGATCGTCGGCCTTGCTTTGTCCGAAGGCACGATAGCTGGATTCTGGCATTTGTCGATCGCATTCGTTAAAGGACATTTTTCGGAATGGGGAGGCGGCGTCGCATCTTATCCGTTACCGTTCGGGGAGCGGTTATTGCGTCTGTTTGGCGAAAATCTGATCCGCGACGTCCTATTCGCACGATCGGTCGTGATCGCGGTACTATTAACGCTGCTCGTACTGCTTCTGCTGGCCGGCAAACGACTGTTGCCGCAGGTCGGCACAGTCGGGCATTCGCAGAGCTTGTCTCTTTCGGATCGGCAAGCCGCCCGTTGGCTGCTAGCGGGTCTCGGCTTATATACCGCATGGGCCTTACTGGGCCAGAACATCGAGAAGCCGCGGCATATTGCCCCGATTGCGGGGCCGATGCTCTTGCTGCTTTACGCGAGCGCCATTCGCACGGCTCGTTCGCTGAGCGATGCCCGGCGAACGAGCGGATGGCGGGCTCGGGTGCTCTCCGTTGCGATCGTATTCTCGTTGGCATCCATCGCGATCGTTCAACTCGCGCACGGCGCCGGCCTGATGAGAAAGCAAGCGGAGCAGAGGCCTGCCGTTTATCGGCTTCATGATTACGTCAGCAAGCTCGAAGAACCCGTTATCGTCTATACGTGGGAAGAAACGCGCGTATTGCAATGGTTGCAGGCCGATTACGACCACAGGCGCATTTATACGTATGACTACTTTCGAGCAACGGCGACGGCGGATCCGGGAGTTCGGGTTCTGTTGACGGATCACGTGCTCGAAGGCTTCGCGAGGCAAAATCCGGAAGCTCGCCGGCATGCCGTTCCGCTTGCCGAATTCGAGTCCGATTCCTTATTCGAACCGGTCTATTCGGTCATCAGGCTGTATGAATGGAAGCCGTGAGCCGCGAAGGGATAAGATTTATTGTGAAACTGGAAGAAGTTCGCGCATTAGCTGAAAGAAGACTGAAAATTCCATTGACAGATGTATTGAGAGTGATTATCATTATCCAAGGCAATAGAATTACATAGCGGGAGTGTTCAGATGAATCGAAAATTGCCATTCGAGTTAAACAAAGTTACGCTGCCAATTGTCCTGTTGCTCTTGATTTTGTTCCCCTCTCAAGCGGCCGCCTATTCTTACGGCGACGCGAATACGGAGGACGTCGCGGAAACGTTTAAGCTTGTGGAGTCTTCTTTAAGCGGTTCATCTCCGAATTGGAAAGCCGCCGAGGATGCTTATAAAGCCAGAAGGTCGGAAATCCAATCCCACTTCGGCAGTAAGGTCGCTCTAACGCTCGACCAGAACTTTAAGGACAAAGACGGTAAGCTGGTCGTCTCGAACTTCAAAGCCGTTCTCGTCATGAATCTGGACCGCCGTTTCGACTATGCGATCAAGCAAGTGAGCGATTATTCGGCCGCGAAGCTGTTGCTTGCGAAAGCGAAAGCGACCTACGATACGCTCGCGCCGTATATCGGAACCGGAACGAAGGAAGCCGAGCAAGCCTTCGAGGACGCGCTCGACGCGCTAGGCAATCCGGGACTGTTCGGCGTCGGGAAGAAAGACGCGGATCCCGAGTTGTTCAAGGAAAAAGTGAGCTACATCTATAGCTCCGTCAAGCCGCTATTCCCGTATCTGGCGTACGAAGCGCCGGCTCCAAGCAAGGAAGTCCCTCCGAGCAAGCAGCCGGAACCGAGCGAGAAACCGGTCGCAAGCCCGTCGCCGAAGCCAAGCGAGGAGCCGGAAGTGCCTGCGGCGGAAGCGAGCGCGACGGTCTCCCCGGAACCGTCGGCCAGCGAGTCTCCGAGCGCAAGCGCTTCGCAGACGGCTCAGACGGAACCGTCCAACGAGGCCGAGCAACCGCCCGAATCGCCGGAGACCGCCGAGGAAGCCGCGCCGACAGCTACGATAGAAGCGCAGGCTGAGCATGCTCCGATGGCGCAAACGGATAAGACAAACCCATGGGTGACGTTTGCCGTCATCGGCGGGGTCGCAGTTCTCGGAGCAGCAGGAGTTTGGTTCGCGCGCAAGAAAGGCTTGTTCTAAATACGATCATCGAAATTATTCGATATTTAAGGGAGAGAAACCAATGCGTAAATTATTATCCATCATGCTGAGTCTGTCGCTCGTTTTAGGTTCCGTATTCACTTTCGCGGCCGTAGCGGGCGCCGAAAGCAAGTTCAAAATCCAGGAGGACGCCGCGATCGCCGAACGGATCAAGGCTTTTAACGAGATTAAGGCGCTGTTCACGGCGACTCCGGACTTGGCCGCCGTACAAGCCGCATATATCAAAAACTTCCAAGCCGACGTCAAACGGATCGACGCGACGATCAAAACCGGCGATCCGCTAATCGACGAGAAAATTTCGTTCGTTCTGGACAACGCGATCAAAGGAACGTTAAGCGCGGGACAGGCGAAGCAAGCGATCGATAAAGGCTTGCAATGGTATTTCTACTTCGCGATTCGCGACCTGATCAACAACGACGTCCGCCCAGCGCTGACGAAGGAAGATTACGCGGCGGCTACCGCAGCGTTCGACAAAGTCGTTCAAATATATGAAGGCGCCATTCAAGGCACTGTCGTCAAGCGGGATGCTTCCTACGGAATCGACATGGTCGGCATTCTGAAAGGGACGATCGAACAGCTGCAAGCGGATCTGGCGGCCCGCAACGCTAACGATTTCAACGTTCACCGCCAAGTACTCGACAAAACGATCATGAAGACGTTCGCCCTCGCGGTATACACGTACGCGACGAATATGGCCGGGAAATCCGCCGCCGATCAGCCGGCTGCCATGACGGAAAGCTACTTCTTCTTCCTGCCGATCTACACGTATTTGCGCGGCGGCAGCGCCGAAGACGCGAACTTCGTTCTGAACGCTTTCGGATCCGGCGATCCGAAGAAGATCGATCCGACGGCCATCAAAGCCGCGATGCAGCGCGCGATGATCGGCAAAGTATCCGAGTACGCGGCGAACGCGCTCGCCAAGCTCGAAGCCGGCGATCTTCCCGGCGCTCGCGGATACGCAATGGAAGGCAATATGTTCTTATCGATGCAGGAAGTGTTTCTCGATAAAGAAACGTACGCGAAAGCTTACGCTTCGGCGCAACTGTTCACGGAAGCGGTCGATCGCTCCGACATTAAGGCGGCTCGCGGTCCATTGTTCCAAATGCTGAAATCGATGGTCGGTATCGACGGTACGTCTTTGACGATCGGAAGCACGGGCTATACGGTCGACGGCACGGCGAAAACGGCGTTAAACGCTCCGTTCCTCAATAAGAAAACGAATAGGACGCTCGTTCCCGTTCGCCTAATCGCGGCTGCGATTCACGCCGAGATCGAATACACGGGGGCTACGAAGACGGTCACGATTACGAAGGACGGCAAAAAAACGGCTCTCGTCGTCGGCTCCGACCGCATTACCCAAGACGGCAAATTAAACGAAACGTTGATATTCGATCAACCGGTCGTCATCATCAACGGCAGCTCTTTCATCCCGCTGCGCGCGGTCGCCGAGCTGTTCGGCAACGGCGTATTCTATAACAATAACGAAGTCATCATTTTGCGTTAACGATTCGAGGTCGAGGGCATGGACGTTCAAGCGTTTTTGATCACTTTTCGCGAAGCGCTGGAAGCGATATTGATCGTTGGGATCATATTGACTTATTTGGGCCGAATCGGACAGTCCGCATGGGGCAAATGGGTATGGGCCGGCGTCTGCCTGGCCGTCGTCGCAAGCTACGGCGTCGCGCTTCTGTTCCAGATCGTGCTGACGGGCTTCGCGACGATGGGCAGCCAAAACCTGCTCAAGATCGGCATTATGCTTGTCTCGTGCGGACTGCTGACTCACATGATTTTGTTCATGAGCCGGCAAAGCCGTAGCCTGCAAGGTCAGGTCGAGAGTAAAGTCGCGGCGATCCTTACGGTCGGAGGGGCGATCAATATGGTCGTCCATTCCTTCCTCGTCGTCGTTCGCGAGGGCGTGGAGACAGTCTTCTTCTTCGCGGCGATTACGGGCGGCAACATCCAGGAGGCGCTGGAAAGCTGGGGAGCTTTGTCCGGTCTGGCGTGCGCCGTCGTCATCGGTTACTTCGTGTTTAAGGGCGCGAAGAAAATCAAGGTCAAATCGTTCTTCAAGATTACGAGCGTGTTTCTGATGATGATCTCCGCCGGCTTGCTCGTACAGGCGATCGGCATCATGCAGGATCTCGGCGTCATGGGCACCGTATACCGTACGGCAGGCGGCGAAATCGGAGAAGTCTACAACCTGACGGCTATTATGCCCGAGCATCCGATCGACGAGACGCAATACGTTCGCGATACCGGCGAGCAGCCGCTCGTGGGCGGTCAGGTGGGCATTTTCTTCAAAGCCTTCCTCGGTTATACGCAAAACCCGTCCGTGGAGGAGTTCGTCTTCTATTGGGGTTATTATTTCCTGCTGTTCGTTCTTGTCGGGGTTCAGAAAAAGAGGCATGTCCGTTTGCTTGAAACGGCCAAGGCGGCATAATTCGACGTTTGCGATTCCAGACTCCGGTGCGCTATTATAGGTACTGGAGTTTTTTTTCTTGGGGAAGAAGGGAGCTGCTTCCATGTCGGAGGAGCGTTTATTGAATATCGGTAAAGTCGTCAACACGCACGGCATTAAGGGCGAGCTGAGAATATGGCCGCAAACGGATTTTCCGGACGTCCGGTTCAAGAAGGGCAACAAGCTTCTTATGCTTTCTCCGGATAACGGCGGGACGTTGACGGTGGAAATCGAAGCCGCCCGCGAGCAGAAAAACATGTTCGTCGTGAAGTTCAAGGGCTTCGATAACATTAACGAAGTCGAGAAATACAAAGGCTGGGAACTGAAGGTCGGCGAAGACGAACGGGTTCCGCTCGAAGAAGACGAATATTACGTCCGGGACATCGTCGGTTGCGAAGTCGTGACGGAGGAAGGCGAGACGCTGGGCACGGTATCCGATATTTTGTCGCCGGGAGCGAACGATATTTGGGTCGTGAAAATGGCGAAAGGCAAGGAACTGCTCTTGCCCGTCATCGACGACGTCGTGCTCGAAGTGAATATCGCGGCACGCAAAATCAAGGTTCACCTGATGGAAGGGTTGCTCTAGCATGCGCATCGACGTATTGACGCTGTTCCCGGAAATGTTCGACGGCGTGTTCGGTTCGAGCATTCTCGGCAAAGCGCGGGATAAAGGCATCGTGTCCCTGAACACGGTGAACTTCAGGGATTTCTCGAACAACAAGCACAATACCGTCGACGACATGCCCTACGGCGGCGGGGGCGGCATGGTCCTGAAGGCCGAGCCGATCTTCGGCGCGGTCGAGCACGTGGTGAAGATCGGCTCCGACGCGACGGATACGGAAGAAGGCGGCACGAAGCGAAAACCGCGCGTCATTCTCATGTGCCCGCAAGGGCGCAAGTTCTCGCAGGAGATCGCTCGGGAGCTGTCGGCCGAGGAGCACCTGATCTTCGTATGCGGACATTACGAAGGCTACGACGAGCGCATTCGGGAGTTTCTCGTGACGGACGAGCTGTCGGTCGGCGACTACGTGCTTACCGGGGGCGAGCTTCCGGCGATGGTCGTCGTGGACGCCGTCGTCCGGCTGCTGCCGGGAACGCTCGGCAACGAGCAGTCGGCGGCGACGGATTCGTTCAGCGACGGCTTGCTCGAATATCCGCATTATACGCGTCCCGCGGAGTTCCGCGGCTGGAAGGTGCCGGACGCCTTGCTGTCCGGGCATCACGCGGAAATCGGGAAGTGGCGGAGACAGCAATCGCTGGAGCGAACGCTGGAGCGCCGTCCGGAATTGCTGGAATTGGCGGAACTGACGGCGAAAGAGCGGGAATGGCTGGCCAAGGCGCGTATAGAACGCGAAAACCGGGCCGAAAATAGGAAGTAAAGGTTGTTTTTCGCGCCTAGCTGTGCTATGATTGCAGATGTTGTTTGTCTTGCCTCTTCTTCGGAAGATCAAGGACGGAGACATAAGTAGGACGGTCCTCTGCACGCCAAGATCCGAGCCGAGAGCATTCGGGGAGCGGGGTACGAACGTCTGTTATGGAAGGAGTGAAAACTCTATGAGTAACCTGATTCAAGCGATTACACAAGAGCAATTGCGCTCGGACGTTCCTAAATTCCGTCCAGGCGATACGCTTAAAGTACACGTGAAAGTCGTCGAGGGTTCCCGTGAGCGCGTACAGCTGTTCGAAGGCGTCGTTATCAAACGTCGCGGCGGCGGTATCAGCGAAACGTTCACGGTGCGCAAAATTTCTTACGGCGTCGGCGTAGAACGTGCCTTCCCGGTACATTCCCCGCGTCTCGAGAAAATCGAAGTCGCTCGCCGCGGTAAAGTTCGCCGCGCGAAACTTTACTACCTGCGTAACCTTCGCGGTAAAGCAGCGCGTATTAAAGAAATTCGATAATGTGCGTCAGAGGAGGGCTTGGCAACGTTCAAGTCCTCCTTTTTGCATTTTCATAACGAAAGTTAGAGGCGATAACGAATGGAGCACAACAAGGACGGCCACACTTACGATTCCCCCGGGCCAGAGGAACGCGACGCCGCGGCCGATTCGTCCACGCGCGACATCGCCGAAGGCACGGCGGGCGGCCCGGTTCCGGGCAAGCCGGTCAAAAAACAAGGCAACGAACTGACGGAATGGATCAAAGCGCTGGCCATCGCCGGCATTCTCGTATTCGTGATCCGTTGGCTGCTGCTCAGTCCGTTTATCGTGGACGGTCCTTCGATGCAACCGAATTTCTGGAACCGGGAGCGGATCATCGTCAACAAGATCATTTACGACATCCGGGATCCGAAACGCGGGGAAGTCATCGTGTTCCACGTGCCGGACGAAGGCCGGGATTTCATTAAACGCGTCATCGGCGTTCCCGGCGATACGGTGAAGGTCGACGGCGACACGGTATACATAAACGGGCAGCCGATCGAGGAAAAATACTTGAAGAGCGCCTACGAAGAAGCGCACGCGAAGGGTGAGAAATACAACTACCGCACCGACGGGTCGTTCCCTAACGACAGCTTCCCGGACGGCGTCGTTCCCGAGGGCACGGTGTTCGTCATGGGCGATAACCGGCCGAACAGCGAAGATAGCCGGATGATCGGATACATCCCGCAAAGCCGCATCGTCGGCCGCGCGGATTTGATCTTCTGGCCGCTCAAAAACTTCAGTTTCGTTAAGCATTGACGTAGAGCGAGGGGGCAGCCCCTCGCTTGTTTGTAGCAAGAGAGGTGATTAGCAATGACGATTCAATGGTTTCCCGGTCATATGACCCGGGCGAAAAGGCAGATCGAAGAAAAGCTGAAGCTGATCGACGTCGTATTCGAACTGCTGGACGCCCGCATTCCGCAATCGAGCCGCAATCCGATGGTCGACGAGCTGACGGGGTCGAAGCCGCGGCTCGTGTTGCTGAACAAGGCCGACTTGGCCGATCCGGACAAAACGGCGGAGTGGGCCCGTTATTTCCGTTCGAAAGGGCATATGACCCACGCGATCGACTCGAACGCGGGGACGGGAGTCAAAGATCTGACCGGCAAAGCGAAAGAACTGCTGGAGGAGAAAATCCAACGGCAAATCAATAAAGGCATGAAGCCGCGCCCGCTGCGCGCGCTTATCGTCGGCATTCCGAACGTCGGGAAGTCGACGCTGATCAACCGGCTCGCGGGACGGAACATTGCGCTTACGGGCGATCGGCCCGGCGTGACGAAAGGCCAGCAATGGATCCGCTTCGGCGGAGATCTCGAGCTGCTCGATACGCCCGGCATCCTATGGCCGAAGTTCGACGATCCGATCGCGGGCTTCCGCCTCGCGGCGACGGGCGCGATCAAGGAAGAGATTCTGCACATCGACGAGGTGGCTTGCTTCGTGCTGAAGGTTCTCGTCGAGCAATACGGCGGCGTGCTCGCGGACCGTTACGGATTGACGGACCTGCCGTCCGAACTGCCCGATATGCAAGCGGCCGTGGACGTGCTCGAAGCGATCGGACGCCGCCGGGGCTGCATCGTCGGAGGCGGCCACGTCGACTACGAGAAGGCGGCGACTTTGCTGTTGAGGGATTTACGATCCGGCAAGCTCGGCCGGATGACGTTGGAGAGTCCGGAGAGCTCGGGGTAAGTGTAGCGCGAAGAATGCGGCCGTTGCCGGGAGGTTTGTTCCCGGGGCGGCTTTTTTCGTGTCGGGGCGACGCGATTTGTGATAGATTACGTATAAAGGGCGAAAACGAATGACGATTCTTAGCCGCATGGAGGCGATGGCAATGAAACCGGACAACGAAAGCAAGTCGGTTATCGAGAGGAGCGTCGGGTCCGACGGTAAAAGCATCGTGCTCATCGACGGTGTTTGCCATTTCTGCCACGGGGCCGCGAAATTCATCATTGCCCGGGATCCGAAAGCGCGCTTTCGGTTCGCGTCGTTGCAGTCAGTCACGGGCGAGAGCTTGCTGGGCGAAGGCGGCTTGTCCTCTACTTCGATGGATACGTTCGTGTTGATCGAGAACGGGAAATTTTACACGAAATCGACGGCGGCGCTAAGAATCGCGCGCAGGTTGGCCGGGGGATGGCCGCTTTTGTACGCGGGTATCGTCGTACCGAAATTCGCGAGGGACGCGATATACGGTTTCGTCGCGAAGAGGCGATATAAATGGTTCGGTAGAGAAGACAGCTGCATGCTGCCGACGCCGGACGTTCGAGGTCGGTTTTTGTAGGGAGTTGCGATATTTTCGATTCCGCTATTTGATATATAGTACGAATTAGCTTTTGGCAGGGGGATTCGGGAAATGACCAACAGACGGAAAACGGAAAAAGAGAACGATCAGGGTAACGAGAGCGGCGATCGCGAGACCAACCGGCTAGCGTACGAATCGGCGTTATGGGGGCAAGGGCTGAACGCGATCGCCGGCGTCGACGAGGTCGGACGCGGTTGCTTGTTCGGGGACGTCGTGGCGGCGGCCGTCGTTTTGCCCGTCGGGCTCGTGCTCGAGGAAGTGAACGATTCGAAGCAGCTGAGCGAGAAAAAAAGAGACATGCTGTACGACCGGATCAGGGAGGAAGCGGTCGCATGGTCGGTGGCTCGCGTAGAGGCTTCCGTTATCGACGAGATCAACATCCGGCAGGCGTCCCGCCTTGCGATGAAGAACGCGATTCTCGGCTTGTCCGTTGCGCCGGAGCATCTGCTCGTCGATGCGGAATCGGTGGATTTGCCGATCGTCCAGACCGCGATCATCAAGGGCGACAGCTTAAGCCAGTCGATCGCCGCCGCGTCGATCTTGGCGAAGGTGACGAGGGACCGGTTATGCGAGGGGACTTGGGAGCAATTGTACCCCGGTTACGGGATCGCCGGGCATAAAGGCTACGCGACGAAGGTTCACCGGCAGGCGTTGCTCGAACTCGGACCGACGCCGATGCACCGGCGCAGCTTTCTCGGCAATCTGTTCGCTGAGCAGCAGGTTCTATTCTAAGCGATTACTAGTTAAACCGGAAGGCGAGCGGCGCCGATACATAGGGTAAGAGGATCGACCGGGAGGGAAACGGCATGGGCATGAACATCGGACCGATGATCCGGGCGATGATGGGAGAAGCGCAACCGGCGGACGCGCGCGCGCTGGAACTGAGAATCGGGCAAATCGTCAGGGGCGTTCTGATGGAGTTGCTCGACAACCAGGAAGCGATCGTGAACATCAACGGCGTTAACGTCAAGGCGAAGCTCGACGCGGACATGCCGCTCGGCAAGGGGACGCTTCTTCAAGTGCAACCCGGCGCGGGAGGGCTCGTCACGTTGAAGCCGCTTCCGGACGCGACGGAGGCGTTCGCGGACGACGGATTGACGAAGGACGTGCTGAAATCGTTCGGGCTGCCCGAGCAAAAATGGTCGATGGATTTGCTTCGGGGACTGAAGAGGGACGGATACGCGATCGGCAAAGACGCGGCGGCGCAATTTCAAACGGCGCTATCGCTGAAACCTGCCGGTGTCGACGCGGAATCGTGGGCAAGCGCGGCGGACGTCGCTTTCCGGCGCGGCTTGAAGCCGACGGAGACGACGTTGTCGTCGTTGAGGCAAGCGCTGTTCGGACAGCCCGTTCATGAAGAGCTGGCATCGCTGAAGGCGGCGGTCGAGCATTGGCTCGGAGGCGCCAAGCCTCCGACAGGCGATACGGCGGCGCTCGGACAACGGCTGCAATCGTTGCTGTCGCAAGGAGCGGCGCTTATCGCCGAGGGAGGCCAGCAGTTAACCGGCGGGCAGCAGGGCTCGGTTCCGGCGGCCGTTGCCGGCGGTGCACCGGGAGAGAAAGATTTGCGCGCTGCCGGAGCGAACGCGGCGGCGACCGTCGCGAACGCCGAGGTTACGGGGGACGAAGCTGCGACAGAGAAAGCGTTAGGAGCGGCGGGGCGCCAGATTGCCGATACCGCCTCCGCGGCGCGTTCGGCGGGGGGGAGAGGTTTGGCCGGCGACGCGGCCGCCAAGGGCGCGAATGCCGCGCAGACGAGCGCCGCTCGAGGCGGAGCGGCGCCGTTGCCGCCGCAGCAGGCGCCCGCGGAGCGCGCGGGCGCATTAAACGGCGCGGCGGCGGACGACGGCCGCGCCGACGCGGTTCGGCCCGACGGGGCGCAGCCGTCGGGCGCCAAGCAGGAAGCGGCCTGGATCGGCCGCTTCCTGCAATGGCTCGGCGTCGGGCATGAGCGCCAGCTCCTGCACGCCGCCGAGCCGCGGTTGCCCGGCGGCGGCTTGGACGCCGGGCCGGGCGCGGGCGCAGCCGCTTCGCTTGCGGGAGGCGGGGCGGACGGAACCGCCCCGGCCTCCGTTAGCGAAGAGCGGCGTGCCGCCGCGGATACGCTCAAGGGCGCGCTGCTTGCCCTTGCGGCGCACGAAGAAGCGCCACCCGCTTTGCGCGAGGCAGCGCAATCGCTGGCGAACCAAGTGACCGGACAGCAGCTGCTTCTGTCGTCGGACAAAGCCAATCCCGCGCCTTTCAGCCACATGACTCTGTTCGTGCCGATGAAGGGGGCGAACGGCGAAACGACGGCGACCGTCCACGTGCAAACCCGCCGCGGACGCAAGGGGGAATGGGACGTCGGCAACTGCCACTTGTTGTTCGACCTGCGCATGCGCAACTTGGGCGATACGGTCGTCGACGTTCAGGTTGTCGACCGCATCGTCTCCTTGAAGCTGTTGAGCGATTATCCAGGCATGGGCGAATTGATCGAGAATGCCAGAGGCGAGCTGGAAGCGGGCATGTCGTCCGCCGGATTCCAGTTGCTTTCTTTATCCGCGGCGTCGCTTCCTGCGTGGAAGCTCGGATCCGAAGCGTCTAAGGCGCAAGGGGCGTCCGGCGATAGAACGGCAGCCGTCGCCAGCCCGTACGCCGCCAAGCCATATAAGGGAGTCGACTATCGCGCATGACCGGAAACGAGGCGAACAAACGCAAACCGAAAAAAGCGGTCGCGCTCCAATACGACCCCGGGCAATCGTCCGCTCCTTCCGTCATCGCCAAAGGGCAAGGCGTCATCGCGGACGAGATTATGCGCCGCGCGCAAGAGCACGGCATTCCCGTGCAGGAGGATTCCTCGCTCGTCGAAGTGTTGTCCAAGCTGGACTTGAACCAAGAGATTCCGCCCGAGCTTTACCAGCTCGTCGCGGAAGTGCTTAGCTTCGTCTACCGTTCGGACCGAAGGGCTGCGCCCAAGCCGGACGGCCGTTAATCGATTTCGCCATAAGAGGTTGTTCAAAAAGCCCGATTTTGACCACGAAGTGAATCAAGAAGCTTATTCGACATCGAATCTTGCTATTTGAAAACGCAATATAAGGAGGCGGCTGACGTTGGGGGAAGAAAATTCTGTCCGGAACGATAACTTGCATGCGAACGAACAGGCTTCCGGCGCGACCGACCGCAGGAAAGCGACGGGACGCGCGGGCGAAGAAGCGGCTGCCGCGAGTCTGATCGCGAAAGGGTATACGCTGGTCGACCGCAATTGGCGTTGCCGTTCAGGCGAGATCGATCTGATCGCGCTGGACGGCAACGCGCTCGTTTTCGTCGAAGTGCGTTCGCGCACGAACCCTACCCGGTTCGGCACGGCGGTCGAGTCGGTCACGCCGCGCAAACGCCGCCAAGTGCGCGAGCTTGCCGCCGTCTACTTGAAAAGCCGGCCGGATCTACCCCGTTCCGCGCGATTCGACGTCGTAGCGGTCACGTTCGAGCGAGATGGATCCATTCGGGAACTCCGACATCTGCAGGCCGCATTCTAAATTGCCGTCCTATCGACGGATAGGCTCAGCCGAACCTAATAACGTCCCGAGAGGACGTAATTTCTACTGAAATGGCTCAATCGTGTACCATAACGTCCCGAGAGGACATTATTTCTCTGAAATGGCCCCGCCGAACCGAATAACGTCCCTAGAGGGCGTTAATGCCGATGTCGCCCCCCAAACTCGCCTCCCCCATCCTTCGGGCTGCTTTCCCTCGCTCGTTTCCCTCCATCTCCCCAGTTCCTTCGCCCCTATCCCATCGTCACCATCATCCCTTAATTAGCACCGCTTCCGCCATCCTATGGATAAATTTTGAAACGGCAACCGCCCGCTTCGCGTAATGGAGTAGAAGCGAACTTCATTCCATCGAGCAGGGGGCGTTTAACGAAATGGAAGTCATCGATATCAATAGGCAGCGCAACAACCGACTCGGCTTGCCGCCGGGATTGGCCAAGAAGATCGGCTGGGGAGTCGCGGCGTTGTTCGTCGCGATCGTCGGCTATTCGTCGTTCTATACGGTGCAGGAGCAAGAAAGGGCAGCCATTCTGACGTTCGGCAAGTACACGGGAGAATCGACGGCGGGATTGCATTTCAAGTGGCCGTATCCGATTCAGCAAGTGGTCGTCGTGCCCGCCGAGCTGACGCAGCGCATTTACTTCGGCTACCGGCAAGAGGGAGACGTCATTACGCCGGTCGAAGAGGAAGCGCTCATGATTACCGGAGACGAGAACATCGTGTCCGCCGACGCCGTCGTGCAATGGAAGATTATCGACATCCGGCAATATTTGTACAACATCGACGATCCGGAGCAATTTTTGCGCAATGCCGCCAGCTCGTCGATCCGCTCCGTCATCGGCTCGGAGAAGCTCGATTATGCGATTACCGACGGCAAGACGGAAATTCAAGACAAAGTACGGGAGAGACTGCTCGAATTGCAAGGCAAATACAATACGGGGATGCAAATCATCGATATCAAATTCCAAGACATCGAACCGCCTAGCGGCCAGGTGGAAGAAGCATTCCGCAACGTGACGAACGCTCGCGAAGAGAAGAACACGAAAATCAACAACGCGGTCAAATACGAGAACGACAAAATCCCGAAAGCCCGCGGGGAGGCCCAAGCGTTGATAGAGAACGCGGAAGGGCTGAAGAAATCGAGAATATTGAACGCGCAAGGCGACGTGGCGCAATTTAACGCGATCTACGCGGAATACGCCAAAAACCCCGGAGTCACCGAAAGCCGTTTGATTCTGGAAACGCTGGAGAAAATATTGCCGAACGCGAAAATTTTCATTTCGGAATCCGGCGGGGACACGGTAAAATACTTGCCTCTTAACGAATTGCTCAAGAGCTCCGGCGCGTCAACCGGTTCCGCCTCGGCCGGCGCATCGGGCGCTTCCGGCTCATCCGGCACGTCGGGAGCTAACTCGACCCAAGGAGGGAACGCGCCATGAACAAGAAGCCTTTCATCTGGCTAGGCGTCGCCGTCGTCGCCATCATTCTGCTGTTCGGGTCGACTTACATCGTGAAGGAAGGCGAGTACAAAGTCGTCCTAAAATTCGGGGAAGCGGTGAGGGTCGAGGGAAGTCCGGGCCTTTATTTTAAAATTCCGTTCGTCGAAAGCGTATCGAAGCTGCCGAAATATCAAATGACGTACGAAAGCAATCCGACGACGATTCTGACGAAAGACAAGAAACCGATCATCGTCGACAACTATACCGTGTGGAGAATCAGCAATCCGCAAAGCTTCCTCAAAACGGCCCAAACGGTATCCGCCGGCATGCAGCGGATCGACGAGGCGGTATACAGCTCGGTGCGCCGCAAGCTTTCGGAGATCAATTATGATAACATTATTAGCGAGAACACGGCGCGCGGCAACATCAACGACGAGATCACGAAGGACGTCGCGGACGCGATCGTCAGGGATAACTACGGCATCGAGATCGTGGACGTTAGAATCAAGCGGACCGATCTGCCGGATGGCAACAAGCAAAGCGTATACAACCGGATGATCTCGGACCGTCTGGCGATCGCCGCCCGTTACTTGTCCGAAGGGGACGAGGAGTCCCGCAAAATCACGAGCAAAGCGGACCGTTCCGCGACCGAGCTGCTTGCCCAAGGAGAAGCCGACGCCAAGAAGATCATCGCCCAAGGCGAGCAGGAAGCGGCGAGAATCTACAACGAAGCTTACGGGAAGGACGCGGAATTTTACAAGTTCTACCGGACGCTGCAAAGCTACGTGACGACGCTGGAAAACGAGCCGGTCATCCTGTTGCCGATCGATTCGCCGTACGCCAGCATTCTGATGGGAAAATAACGCGCATGAGACAAGGATGATGGATTTGAGCAGCAATTTGCCTCTCCCGATGGAGCAGTTCAAAAGATTCAAAGACGAAATTACCCGTTTCATGATGATGTACAAATTCGCTCTCGACTCGCTCGAGACGAAAATCGAAATACTGAAGGAAGAATTCCAGTTCCTGCACGACTACAATCCGATCGAGCACACGAAGTCGAGGATGAAGTCGCCGGAAAGCATTTTCAACAAAATCATTCGCAAAGGGTGCGACATTTCGTTTCCGAACATCCGGACTCATATTAAGGATATCGCCGGACTTCGCATCACTTGCTCGTTCGTGACGGATATTTACCGCATTCGAGAAATGCTGCTCAGCCAGTCCGATTTGACGATCGTGGA
The DNA here is from genome assembly GCF_042655365.1 of Cohnella suwonensis. NCBI lineage: Bacteria > Bacillati > Bacillota > Bacilli > Caryophanales > Paenibacillaceae > Cohnella > Cohnella suwonensis. The sequence continues at coordinate 110,556 of NZ_JBHSMH010000113.1, forward strand.
GACGAAAGACTACATCCGCGAGCCGAAACCGAACGGTTACCAGAGTCTGCACCTGATCGTCGAAGTGCCCGTGTACATGTCCGACCGGCAAGAACGGGTGTGCGTCGAGGTGCAAATCCGAACGATCGCGATGGATTTCTGGGCGAGTCTCGAGCATAAAATTTTTTACAAGTACAACGAATCCGTGCCTCCGAGACTGCTGCAAGAGTTGAAGGAAGCGGCGGATTCGGCTGCGGCCCTCGACAAGCAAATGGAAAGGCTGCACGACGAGATCTCGCAAATCAAAGAAGACCGCGAGGAAGAAGCGAACGCGGCCAAACGGATCATCATCCAAGATGAATCGTTCCAAATACCGGCGGCGTTGCTGGAATGGATCGATAATAACGGGCAAGGCGGGCAAGGAAACGACTAGTTTCCTTGCTTTTTTTATTCCGCCGCCTGGTCCAAGTAACGGTAACTGATCGCCTCCGCGACGTCTTCCGTCGCGATCCGGTCGCGGCCGGCAAGGTCGGCGATCGTGCGCGACATTCTCAGGATGCGATCGTGCGCCCGGAAGCTAAGACCGAGCCGTTCGTACACGTTGTGCAGCATCGCCTCCGCATCGGGAGTCAATTTGGCGTATTTGCGGAGGAGCGGGCCTTGAAGCTGGCTGTTCCAATGAAAGCCGTGCTTGGCATACCGGCGTTGTTGCCGAATCGCGGCCTCGTTCACGATCGCCCGCGCTTCCGCCGAAGACATGCCGGGCGCGACGCCCGTCTTAACGGCCTGCCGGGGCAATTCGACCTGCAGGTCGAGCCGATCGGCAAGCGGTCCGGACATGCGGGACCGATATCTGGCGATCGCGGTCGGCGTGCAAGTGCACGGACGATCGGAGACGGAACCCCCAAGAAATCCGCAAGGACACGGATTCATCGAAGCGGCCAGCATAAATCTGGCCGGGAAACGGCAGACGCCGCGCGCTCGCCCGATCGTTACTTCGCGATCCTCCAACGGCTGCCGCAGCGACTCCAAGCAGACGCGGGAAAACTCAGGCATTTCGTCGAGGAAGAGGATGCCGTGATGGGCGAGCGTCACCTCGCCGGGTTTCGGCACCGAGCCCCCGCCGATCAGTCCCGCCGCGGAAATCGAGTGGTGCGGGGCGCGAAAGGGGCGCCGTCGGATGAGTCCGGAGCCCGAATGGCCGAGCTTGCCGCTGACGCTGAAGATTTTCGTGACGGATAGCGCTTCGTCGTCGTCTAGCGGAGGCATGAGCGTCGGCAACCTACGGCATAACATCGTTTTGCCCGTTCCGGGCGGTCCGACGAACAGCAAATTGTGCATGCCGCTCGCCGCGATCAACAGCGCTCGCTTGCCCTTTTCCTGGCCGACGACGTCCGCAAGATCGAAATCGCTCTCGTTCTCCTCCGTGTTCCGCCCCCGTAACGAAGCGCTACCCGATTGCTTGCCGGAGTCGCCGGACGGTTCATCCGCATCGTCGAGGAATCCGTTGATCCACTCGGCGAGCGAGCCGATGCCGAACACTTCGATGCCCGGAATCAGCGCAGCTTCGGAGACCGAAGAACGGGGCACGACGACCCGGCGAATGCCAGACGCTCGCGCCAACTCCGTCATCGGCAACACGCCCGGGACGCTTCTGACCGTTCCGTTAAGCGACAACTCTCCGATGAACATCGTATCCGCCAGCAAAGCCGGATCGACTTGGCCGCTCGCGCACAGAATGCCGGCGGCGATCGCCACGTCGAAGGCGCTGCCTTCCTTGCGCAGGTCGGCGGGCGCCAAGTTGATCGTGATCCGGTCGAGCGGAAACTTCATGCCGCCGTTCTGTATGGCGGATCTGACGCGTTCCACGCTTTCCCTGACGGCGGAGTCGGGCAGTCCGACGACATTCACCTGGGGCAGGCCGGAGCTAATGTCGACTTCCACCTCGATCAACCGTCCCTCGATGCCGAACACGCTCGCGCTCCATATTTTCACGTACACGAAAAAACACCTCTCTCCGCAAAATGTAACGATGCGGGAAAGGTGCTTCCTCTCCGATTTTCTTTGGCTCTATCTTATCGATCGACGTTGGGATTGTCAACGGATCGCTGGAATAAGTTCCATACAAATCGCAAAAGCTATATATGTTTGCCTTGTTTCCATATCGGATTGAGATTAAATCATTGCCAAATTAGACTAATAAATTGATGAAAAAGTGAGGAAGCGTCAAAAGAATAGTGATACAATGATGAAGGTTTTGTTACATATCGATTAGATGTGGCGACCGTCGGCGATGTATCCATCGCTAAACCGTATTTACCTGTGAAGACTCCGCACGGCGGCAACGCCGGATCGGCCGGTCTCACTCGATATTAAAGCGCACAACGGGAGGATGCCAAAGTCATGAACATTCATGAGTATCAAGGCAAGGAAGTCTTGAGGCAATATGGCGTTAACGTGCCGCGCGGCAAAGTGGCGTTTACCGTCGACGAAGCCGTCAGCGCCGCGAAAGAACTCGGTAGCTCGGTTACCGTCGTAAAAGCACAGATTCACGCGGGCGGCCGCGGCAAAGCGGGGGGCGTTAAAATCGCGAAAAGCCTGGACGACGTCGCGAACTACGCGAAAGAATTGCTCGGCAAAGTATTGGTCACGCACCAAACGGGTCCGGAAGGCAAAGAAATCAAACGCCTCCTGATCGAAGAAGGCTGCGACATCAAGAAGGAATACTACATCGGCGTCGTCGTCGACCGGGGAACCGGCCGCGTCGTCATGATGGGTTCGGAAGAAGGCGGCATGGACATCGAAGAAGTCGCCGCGCACTCTCCGGAGAAAATCATCAAAGTCGTCGTGGATCCTGCCGTAGGCTTGCTGCCTTTCCAAGCGCGCCAACTGGCGAACGACATTAAAATTCCGGGTCCGCTCGTGGGCAAAGCGGTACAATTCATGCTGGCTTTGTACAAGGCTTTCGAAGACAAAGATTGCTCCATCGCGGAAATCAATCCGCTCGTCGTGACCGGTTCCGGCGACGTCATGGCGCTAGACGCGAAGTTGAACTTCGATTCGAACGCGCTGTTCCGTCACAAGGACATCGTCGAACTCCGCGACTTGGACGAAGAAGACGCGAAAGAAATCCAAGCGTCCAAATTCGACCTGAGCTACATCGCCCTCGACGGCAACATCGGTTGCATGGTTAACGGCGCCGGACTGGCCATGGCGACGATGGACATCATCAAATACTTCGGCGGCGAACCCGCCAACTTCCTCGACGTAGGCGGCGGCGCCACGAAAGAGAAAGTCACCGAAGCGTTCAAAATCATCCTTTCCGACGCGAACGTCAAAGGGATTTTCGTTAATATTTTCGGCGGCATCATGAAATGCGACATCATCGCCGAAGGCGTCGTCGCGGCGGCTCGCGAGCTCGGTCTCGACAAGCCTCTCGTCGTACGTCTCGAAGGCACCAACGTAAAGCTGGGCAAAGAAATCTTAAACGGATCGGGCCTGAACATCGTGGCCGCCGATTCGATGTCCGACGGCGCTCAAAAAATCGTAGCGCTCGTGAAATGACTAGGGAGAACCTACCGGGGAGTGTATAATCATGAGTATCTTGATCGATAAGAACACCAAGGTGATCACCCAAGGCATTACGGGCGCGACGGGAGCGTTTCATGCCAAAGGTGCTTTGGAATACGGCACGCAGATGGTCGGCGGCGTAACGCCGGGCAAAGGCGGCCAAACGATCGATTTCGATTTGGAGAACGGCTCGAAAGTGACGTTGCCGATCTTCAATTCGGTGAAAGAAGCGAAAGCGGCTACGGGCGCTACGGCATCCGTTATTTATGTCGCGCCTCCGTTCGCGGCCGATTCCATCATGGAAGCGGTAGACGCGGAGCTTGACCTCGTCATCTGCATCACGGAGGGCATTCCGGTGCTCGACATGGTTAAAGTCACGCGTTACATGGAAGGCAAGAAAACCCGTCTGATCGGACCGAACTGCCCGGGCGTCATCACGCCGGGAGAGATCAAAATCGGCATCATGCCGGGCTATATCCACAAAAAAGGCCACGTAGGCGTCGTTTCCCGTTCGGGAACGCTCACGTACGAAGCGGTTCACCAATTGACGACGAACGGCATCGGCCAATCGTCCGCGGTCGGCATCGGCGGCGACCCGGTCAAAGGCTCCGAGTTCATCGATATCCTGAAGCTGTTCAACGAAGATCCGGATACTTACGCGGTGATCATGATCGGCGAAATCGGCGGCACGGCGGAAGAAGAAGCGGCGGAGTGGGTAAAAGCGAACATGACGAAACCCGTCGTCGGCTTCATCGGCGGCGCTACGGCGCCTGCCGGCAAACGGATGGGACATGCGGGCGCGATTATTTCCGGCGGCAAAGGAACGGCGGCGGAGAAAATTTCCGTGCTCGAAGCTTGCGGCATTCGCGTCGCTCCGACGCCTTCCGACATGGGCGCGACGTTGATCGCCGTGCTCGAAGAAAAAGGCATGCTGGAAAAATGCAAAGGCTAATGTTACATTTAGCTTAATAGATTCGACCCGCGCGGAGTCGTTCGACGATGCGCGACGGCAAGGCAAGAAGCCTTCTGCCCCCTTTGACGAGGGAGCGGGAGGCTTTTTCGCGTTTCCGGGGATCGCTCCATACGAAGAAGGGGGAGTAAAAATGGCGAACGATGGTGTATACGGCGGAAGCGATAACGAGGAGCGGAAGAAATCGGCGAATACGAGGGCGGTGACGTTAAAAGAAGCCAGACGGACGGGATTAACGAGGGAGGCGCTTATCGCGCTTCACGAGACGGAAGGCGTCGGACGAATCTCCATCGCGACGGTGTTCTTGCGCGGCTTGTCCAAAGGAAAAGACGCTCTCGCGGGCGTTCATCGTTACAGAGAGCAAGATTGGCGGGACATGGGGTTGTCGGCGAGACAGGCGGGAGCGGTCGCGGAGAGCCTGCTTCCGGAGTCGATCGAGCTCATGTTGGCCAAACACGCCGCGAAGGGATTGCGGGTCGTCACATACCTGGAAGACGAATATCCGGAGTTGCTCCGGCACATCTCCGATCCTCCATGGGTTCTCTATTATAGAGGCGATTGGAGCCTCGTTCATCATCCGTGTATCGCGATCGTCGGCACACGGCTCGCGACGGGGTACGGCAGGAAGATGGCGGAGGACGTCGCCAGCGGCTGCTCTAAGCGCATGACCGTCGTCAGCGGGCTGGCGAGGGGAATCGACGCCGCGGCTCACGGCGGGGCGCTGAAGGGCGCGCACGGTACGATCGCGGTGCTCGCGGGTGGCGTCGATTACTGCTATCCTCCGGAAAACAAGGCGTTATACCGGGAGATCGCGGAATTCGGCCTCATCCTATCGGAAAGCCCTCCCGACACGATTCTCCGTCCGGGATTGTTCCCGTTGCGAAATCGCATCATCGCCGGGTTGTCGTACGGAGTCGTCGTCGTGGAAGCGGCGCGCAAGAGCGGCGCCTTGATCACCGCCGATCTCGCGCTCGCCTACGACAGGGACGTATTCGTCGTGCCCGGACAAGCGACTTCCCCGCGCAGCCTGGGAGCGCTCGAGTATTTCCGCAAGGGTGCCCATCCGGCGATCGACGCGAACGATATTTTCCAAATGTATAGCCATCGATTGCCCGAACCCCCCGCCCCGGTCGGCGGGGAAGACGACACTCTCGCAAACGAACGATCGGAACCGCCGCTTACGCCCGAAGAACGCTCGATCTATGAAATTTTGCTCGATCAGCCTTGTTCTATAGACGAGCTTAAGGTAAAATCCGGGTTGACGTTTGGACATTTAAACGCCGTTCTGCTATCTTTACTAATAAAAAGACGGATTCATCAACAACCCGGTTCCGTATATCATGTCCTGTAAAGATGACATAGGAAGTTCAGGCACGAGGACTTGTCGGCCGTAGGAGAGGAGGAATGGACGTGGCGGATTCGCTCGTAATCGTCGAGTCGCCGGCGAAAGCCAAGACGATCGGCAAATATTTAGGCAGCAAATTTATCGTCAAAGCGTCCATGGGGCATATTCGCGATTTGCCCAAGAGCCAGATCGGCGTTGAGGTGGAGAACGACTTCCAACCGAAATACATTACGATCCGCGGCAAAGGAAACGTTTTGAAAGAACTTCGCGACGCTAGCAAGAAAGTGAAAAAAGTGTATCTCGCGGCTGACCCCGACCGCGAAGGAGAAGCGATCGCCTGGCATCTGGCCCATTACCTGGAGCTGGACGAGAAGGACGATTGCCGGGTCGTGTTCAACGAAATCACGAAGCAAGCGGTGAAGGACGCTTTCAAGAATCCCCGCCCGATCGACATGGATCTCGTGAACGCCCAGCAAGCCCGTCGGGTTCTCGACCGGCTCGTCGGTTACAAAATCAGCCCTTTATTATGGAAGAAGGTCAAAAAGGGTCTGAGCGCGGGGCGCGTGCAGTCGGTCGCGGTTAAGCTTATCTACGACCGCGAGAACGAGATCAACGCGTTCATCCCGGAAGAATATTGGTCGATCACCGCGCATTTGACGAAAGGGAAATCGGCTTTCGAAGCGAAGTTCCACTCCGTAGGCGGCGAGAAGAAAGAATTGAAAAGCGAAGCCGACGTGAAGGAAATGCTTGCTTTGATGGGGCAGAACCCGTTCATCGTAGGCGAAGTGAAGGAGAAGGAGCGCCAGCGCAATCCGTCCCCTCCGTTCATTACGAGTTCGTTGCAGCAAGAGGCTGCCCGGAAGCTGAACTTCCGCGCGTCCAAGACGATGCAGATAGCCCAGCAATTGTACGAAGGCGTCGATCTAGGCAAAGAAGGCACGGTCGGTCTTATCACTTACATGCGTACGGATTCTACGCGCATCTCGCCCGTCGCCCAGGAAGAAGCGAAGGAATATATCGTCGGCAAGTACGGCGAAGCTTATATGCCGGAGACTCCCCGCGTTTATTTGAAGAAAAACGCGGGCGCCCAAGACGCGCACGAAGCGATTCGCCCGACTTCGGCGCTTCGAGATCCGGAGTCGGTCAAAGCATTCACTTCCAAAGATCAATTCCGGCTTTATAAGCTCGTCTGGGAGCGTTTCGTAGCGAGCCAAATGTCTTCCGCGGTGCTCGATACGATGACCGTCGATCTGAACGGCGGCCCGGTTACGTTCCGCGCGACCGGCTCGAAATTGAAATTCCCGGGCTTCATGAAAGTGTACGTCGAAGGCAACGACGACGGAACGACGGACGAAGATCGCCTGCTCCCCGCGCTCGTTCCCGGAGATACGGCGAATTCGGACCAGATCGAGCCGAAGCAGCACTTCACGCAGCCGCCTCCGCGTTATACGGAGGCCAGGCTCGTCCGCATGCTCGAGGAACTCGGCATCGGCCGTCCGAGCACGTACGCGCCGACGCTGGAGACGATCCAGAAGCGCAATTACGTCGCGATGGAAGAGAAGAAGTTCATTCCGACGGAACTCGGCGACCTCGTGATCCAACTGATGGAGGAGTTTTTCCCGGAAATCTTGGACGCGGAATTCACGGCCAACATGGAAGGCGATCTCGACCACGTGGAGGAAGGTACCCAGGATTGGGTCAACGTCATCGGCGATTTCTACAAATCGTTCCAGAAGCGGCTCGACGTCGCGGAGGACGAAATGAAGGAAATCGAGATCAAAGACGAGCCTTCCGACGAAGTTTGCGAAAAATGCGGCAGCCAGATGGTATACAAGATGGGACGCTTCGGCAAGTTCCTTGCTTGTTCGGGGTTCCCGAACTGCAGAAACACGAAGCCGATCGTCAAGGAAACGGGCGTGCAATGTCCTAAATGCGCTAAAGGTCACGTCGTGGAAAGAAGAAGCAAGAAGGGGCGCATCTTCTACGGCTGTAATTTGTATCCGGAATGCGACTTCGTGTCGTGGGATAAGCCGGTCGCTAAGCCTTGCCCGAGCTGCGGAGGCATGATGGTCGAGAAGCGCTCGAAAGGCGAGACGAACATCAATTGCACGGTTTGCGGACATTCGGAGCAAGCCGAAGAAGCCGAAGAAGCGGCGGAATAAAGGCGGCGCGCCGAACGAAGCGCGCCGATCGCTTAGGAGGTAAGACGTTTTGAAGCATGCAAGCTCCGTGACGGTCGTCGGCGCAGGCCTCGCCGGCAGCGAAGCGGCTTGGCAAATCGCCAAGCAAGGCGTTCCCGTCACTTTATACGAAATGCGCCCGGTCAAGCGCACCCCCGCGCATCATACGGGAGACTTCGCGGAACTCGTCTGCAGCAACAGCTTAAGGGCGAACGGGCTCGCGAACGCGGTCGGCGTCTTGAAAGAAGAGATGCGCCGGCTGGACTCGCTCATTCTTTCCTGCGCGGACCAGCATTCGGTACCCGCGGGCGGAGCGCTCGCGGTCGACCGCGAAGGCTTCTCCGCCGAAGTGACGAAGCGATTGCGGGAGCACCCGCTCATCACGGTCGTCAGCGAAGAAGTAACGTCCATCCCTCGCGACGGCATCGTCGTCGTGGCCACCGGGCCCCTCACGTCGCCGGAATTGTCCGAAGACATCAAGGCGCTCATGGGCGAAGAATATTTCTACTTCTTCGACGCGGCGGCTCCGATCGTCGAGAAGGATTCGATCGACCTCGACAAAGTATTCCTCGCTTCCCGTTACGACAAGGGCGAGGCCGCATACTTGAATTGTCCGATGTCGGAAGCCGAATACGACGCTTTCTACGAGGCGCTCGTGACGGCGGAGACGGCCGCGGTTAAAGACTTCGAGAAGGAAATGTATTTCGAAGGCTGCATGCCGATCGAAGTCATGGCCAAGCGGGGCAAGCAGACGATGCTATTCGGGCCGATGAAGCCCGTCGGACTCGTAGACCCGCGCACGGGGGTCAAATCCCACGCGGTCATTCAATTGCGCCAAGACAACGCCGCGGGAACGCTGTATAACATCGTCGGGTTCCAAACCCATCTCAAGTGGGGAGAGCAGAAACGGGTATTCTCCATGATCCCGGGGCTCGAGAACGCGGAATTCGTCCGGTACGGCGTCATGCACCGCAATACGTTCATCAATTCTCCGAAGCTTCTGAAGCCGACCTATCAGTTTCTCCATCGCGAATCGTTGTTCTTCGCGGGTCAGATGACCGGCGTCGAAGGCTACGTGGAATCCGCGGCGTCCGGCCTCGTGTCCGGCATGAACGCGGGACGACTCGCGCGCGGATTGGAGCCGCTGACGTTGCCGGAGCATACGACGCTGGGCAGCATGGCCCATTACATCACGACGGCCGACTTCAAGCATTTCCAGCCGATGAACGCGAATTTCGGATTGTTCCCGCCGCTCGAACGGCGGATGAAAAGCAAGAAAGAGAAAAACGAAGCGATCGCCGAGCGCGCTCTCGAGGGAATCGAAGCGCTCAAAGAGGAGCTTGTCAGCACTTCCGGTTTGTAACCTATCTAGCAGCGGCCGCGTATAAGACATAAGCCGCTGCTTTTGCGACTTTATCCACTATAACGACTTATAAGATCGGGGAGGGACTTCCGATGGAGATGAGCTTTCACGCGACGACGATATGCGCCGTCCGCCACGACGGCAAAGGAGCGATCGCGGGCGACGGCCAAGTGACGTTCGGCAACAGCATGGTCATGAAAAACACGGCGAAAAAGGTGCGCAGGCTTTATCGCAATCAAGTGCTTGCCGGCTTCGCCGGGTCGGTCGCGGACGCGATCACGCTTTTCGAGAAATTCGAAGGAAAACTGGAAGAGCATCACGGCAATCTTCAACGCGCCGCGGTGGAGCTCGCCAAAGACTGGCGCTCCGACAGGGTGCTGCGCAGGCTAGAGGCGATGATGATCGTCGTGGACGCGACGGGGATGCTGCTGCTGTCCGGCAACGGAGAAGTCATCGAACCTGATGACGGCATTCTGGCGATCGGTTCCGGGGGCAGCTTCGCGCTTGCGGCTGCCAGGGCGTTGAAGCGTCACGCGCCGGGCATGGACGCGAAGGAGATCGCGCGCGCCGCGCTGGAGACGGCGGCGGAGATTTGCGTCTTCACCAATAACAATCTGGTCGTAGAGGAGATCGGATCATGAGATTGGACAAAGGAAAAACCGAATTAACCGCGAACGAGTCGATGACGCCCCGCCAGATCGTGGCGGAGCTGGACAAATATATCGTCGGGCAGAAGCCGGCCAAGAGATCGGTGGCGGTCGCCCTTCGCAACCGTTACCGCCGCAGCAGGCTGCCCGAGGAAGTGCGGGACGAGATCGTTCCGAAGAACATCCTGATGATCGGACCGACCGGCGTCGGCAAAACCGAAATCGCCAGACGGCTAGCGAAGCTCGTACACGCGCCTTTCATTAAAGTGGAAGCGACGAAATTCACCGAAGTCGGCTACGTCGGTCGCGACGTCGAATCGATGGTGCGCGATCTCGTCGAGACGGCGATCCGGATGGTGAAGGAAGAACGCACGGAGAAGGTCAAGGATAAGGCGGAGAGGGCCGCCAACGAGAGGCTCGCCTCTTTGATCGTGCCATCGCCGTCTAAGCCGAAGACAGGCAAGAACCCGCTCGAGATGCTGTTCGGAGGGATGGGCACGCCTAACGACGAGCCGGAGCCCGTCGATTCGAACTTGCAGGATAAGCGCCGCGATGCCAAGTCGAAGCTGGACGCCGGGCAATTGGAGAACGAGACGATCGAGATCGAAGTCGAGGACAATTCGCCGAACATGCTCGACATGCTCGGAGGGCCCGGCCAAGACCAGTTAGGCAACATGCAGGAAATGCTCGGCCAATTTCTGCCGAAGAGGCGCAAGAAACGCCGGTTGACGGTGAAGGAGGCGCGGAAGGTACTGATCGTCGAAGAAGCCAACAAGCTGATCGACATGGACGACGTCATCTCCGAATCGGTTCGCCGTGCGGAGCAATCGGGCATTATCTTTATCGACGAGATCGACAAGATCGCCGGAAGCGGACGCGGTCAAGGACCGGACGTTTCCCGCGAAGGGGTGCAACGGGACATTCTGCCGATCGTCGAAGGCTCGACGGTCATGACCAAGTACGGACCGATCAAGACGGACTACGTCCTGTTCATCGCCGCGGGGGCGTTCCACATCGCGAAGCCTTCCGATCTCATTCCCGAGCTGCAGGGCCGATTCCCGATCCGCGTCGAGCTGAGCAGCTTGTCTTCGGACGATTTCATCCGGATTTTGACGGAACCCGAGAATGCCCTGACGAAACAATACACGGCGCTTCTCGAGACGGAAGGCATTTCCGTGACGTTCACCGAAGCCGCGATCTCCGAGCTTGCCCGGATGGCTCAGGACGTTAATCACAATACCGAGAACATCGGCGCGAGAAGGCTCCACACGTTGCTTGAGAAGCTGCTCGAGGACTTGAGCTTCGAAGCGCCGGAACTTCAGCTCGAGACGATGGAGATCACGCCGGAGTACGTGCGCGAGAAGCTCGCGTCGATCGCGAGCAACAAAGATTTGAGCCAGTATATTTTATAATTTAATGGAGTTCAAAAAGTTCGATTGATCAGTACCACTTCGTGATCACGATCGGACTTTTTGAACTACCTCTAAGAGGAAGCTTGTCGTTCGTCGCATTGGGAGGATAGCAATCATGACGCTGTTGATGAAAACCCGGACGCTGAATAAGCTGCTCCAGGAAGCGGCCGGCAAGCCGCTGAATTTCCGCGAAATGGCGGAGAGGCTGAGGGAAACGATGCAAGGCAACGTGTTCGTGCTGAGCAGGAAGGGAAAGGTACTCGGATCGGCGCACGCTTCGGCGTTCCCGGACGAGTGGTTGAGAAGGGATCAAGGCGACGGGGCGAGGTTTCCGACGGAGACGAACGACCGGCTTCTTCGCATCGCCGAGACGGCCTCTAACGTGTCTTCGGATGAGGAGATCTTAATCCCGATCGAATCGGCGTTCGCCGGAGAGATCGTAACGATCGTTCCGATCATCGGCGGCGGCGATAGACTTGGTACTTTAGTCCTATCGAGAGAAAACCGCTCTTTCGGAGAAGACGACTTGATATTGGCCGAGTACGGGTCCACGATTATCGGCATGGAGATCTTGAGGGAAAGGGCGGAAGAACGGGAGACGGAAGCGAGAAGCAAGGCGATCGTAAGCGTTGCCGTGAATTCCCTTTCGTTCAGCGAACTGGAGGCCGTCGAGCAAATCTTCGAAGTGCTAGAAGGCAAAGAGGGTTTGCTCGTCGCATCCAAGATCGCCGATAAAGCGGGCATCACGAGATCGGTCATCGTGAACGCCTTGCGTAAGCTGGAGAGCGCAGGAGTGATCGAGACCCGATCGCTCGGCATGAAAGGCACGTACATTCGTATTTTGAACGTTCAACTCTTGCAAGAGCTCGAGCAACGCAGAGGTTGAGAGCAAATAGCAATTGGCAGAAAAGCCCATTCTTCCGCAAGGAAGATTAGGGCTTTTTTCTTATTGTCACGGAACCCCTAGTCGGTGATGATGTTCTTAGAAAATTTTAATATGCCGCATTCTGCAATTATTTAGAAGAAACAGGGTTTTAGCTGTCGCATGAAGCAGGAAAATGACGGTTTTACGTGGAATACAGTTGAGATTGAAATATCGAAAAAGCGAGTTTTATGTCGAAATTTTAAGTTTTCGGGGAGTGGAAAACGGATGGAAGTATTAGGCGGGGCATCGTTTCAACGCCTGGAAAGCGCGATTAACGCCGCGACGATGAGGCAGCAAGTGCTGTCGAATAACATCGCGAACGTAAACACCCCTTATTTCAAGCGCTCCGACGTCGCTTTCGAAGAGTATCTCGCGCAGGCGATCGGATCCCAAGGGAATCGGGCATTGCCGGGCAAGGTGACCGATACGAGACACATTCCGATTAACGGATCTTACCCCTCTCCGTCGCCCCAGGTCGTCACGGACTCATCGACGACGATCAATAACGACGCCAACAACGTCGACGTCGAGAAGGAAATGGCCATGCTCGCGGAAAACCAGCTCCGGTACAATTTACTCAGTCAACAAGTCAGCCACGAAGCGAAAATGATGAGAATAGGAATAGTGGGGAGTGCGTAACGGATGAAGCTCGAAGGGTTCAGCATTAGCGCGTCGGCGTTATCCGCCCAGCGTCTGAGAATGGACGTCATCGCGGCCAACATCGCGAACGCCGAGACGACGCGCGCCGGTTACGTCAATGGGAAATTCGTCCCTTACCGCCGCAAGACGGTCGTCATGGAAGCCGTGCAGCCGAAATTTCAGGACGTGTTCGCCCAGAAATTGAACGGGAACGCCGCGCAAGGCGTTCAAGTGACGGCCATTAAGGAAGATTCGTCGCCGTTCAAACAAGTATACAACCCCTCCCACCCGGACGCGGACGAGAACGGCATGGTGTACATGCCTAACGTCGACATGCTGAAGGAACAAGTGGATCTTCTCGAGGCATCGCGATCCTACGAAGCGAACATCACGGCGCTCAACGCCAGGAAATCGATGTTCATGAAAGCATTGGAGATGGGACGTTAAAGCCTAACGGGCCTGGGCCATTAGTCGCCTATTAAACAAAAAAATCGCGGGGTGTTGACATGATAACGAATTCGATCTCGCCTGTAGGTCTTCTGACTCAATTGCAAGGCGCGCAAGCGAAGACGACTCCGGCGGAAGCGACGGAAAGCTTCGCCTCCTTCCTGAAAGGCGCGCTCGACAGCGTCGCCGCCCAACAACAGAACGTACATAGCCTTAACGATAAATTCCTCGTCGGCGAAGTCGACGAGAATAAAGTCATTATCGCTTCCACGCAAGCGGAGCTGAGCTTGAATCTGACCGCTCAAGTGCGCAACAAGGTCATCGAGGCATACCAAGAAATCATGCGCATGCAAGTGTAACGGCAACGGATGAAAGCAACATCGCAAGCAAGTGGAGGAACGGCGGCGTTCAAGCGCCCCGTTCTCCGCTCCAACCGCAGGTGAGGTGAAATCGTGAACGAGAAGTGGGCAAGGGTCCGGGAAAAAATGCTAGGTTTCTGGAACCAGTACAGCAAAGCGCAAAAGTGGGTCCTCGCCTCAACAGCAGCCTTGTTGCTTTTTGCGATTATTTTATTGACATATTTGTTTACCCGGACGGAATACGAAGTGGCATTCTCGAATTTGGATAGCGCCGACGCGGCGTCGATCATGGAGTATTTGGACGGAAGCGGAATCGGGTACAAGCTGGGGGACGCCGGAACGAGCATTTCCGTGCCGAGCGCCGTGGCTTCGAAAGTCAAAGTGGAAATCGGATCGGAAGGGCTCGTGCAGAGCGGTTCGGTCGGAAGCTTCGCCAAAATGAGCGAATCTTCTTCCGCGCTCGGGATGACGGAGGACGAGTTCAAGGTGAAGTATTTGAACGCCTTGAACGGGGAAGTCCAACAATTGCTCATGAGCAAGCAAGGTGTCGCCAGAGTCAAAGCGATCGTCACTTTGCCGGAAGAGTCGGTGTTCCTGAACGATTCGGACAAAGATAAAGCCTACGCGGCCGTCGTTATGACGTTTAAACCGGGTTTTAGGCCGAAACAGGAAGAAATCGATAGCTACTATAACCTCGTCAAATCCGCGGTGCCTAACCTAGACGTGAAAGACATCACGATCACGAGCAGCACGGGCGACTTGCAGCCGTCGGACGCGATCGGCGGAGGGGGCGGGTCTTCCCTCGGAGGCGTCTATCAGAACCAATTCGAAATCCAGAGCCAGTTCGAGAACACGCTGAAGCGGAACATCACGAACTTCCTCAATCCGATCGTCGGCATGGACAACATGGTCGTGAGCGTCGTGTCGACGCTTAACTTCGACAAGAAGTCGTCGACGGAACAGATCGTCAAGCCGCTTGACAACAACGATAACAAGGGCATCGTGATCAGCGAGCAGAATCAGAGCGAAACGTCCGAGGGTTCGGGCGCGCAATCGGGCGGCGTAGCCGGCGTCGGAGAGACGGACGTGTCCAACTATCCGGCCAGCGGTTCCTCCGGTTCGTCATCTTCGGAGAAAGTATCGAGCACCGTGAACTACGAAGTGAACCGCATTACTAATAATATCGACTACGGTCCCTATAAAGTGAAGGACATTTCGATAAACGTCGGTCTCGACTCCGCGAACATGACGCCGGAAAGACTGACGGAAATCCAAGGCGTCCTGGTGCGCAGCGCGCGAGTGCTGCTCGCCGATTCGGGACTCGACCTGACGGACGAAGCGCTCGCCCAGCGGGTGTCGGTATTGTCCCAATCGTTCTCGATCGACGACGGATCCGGCGGCGGAACGACGCCATCATCCTTCTGGTTGGCCGGCGCGGGCTTATTGGCGCTCGCTCTTCTGGGCGGAGGAGGGTACCTCGTCTATCGCCGTCGCAAAGCGGCTCGCGAGGCGGCGGAGCTCGAAGCGATGCCGAAAGCGGAAATGCCGACGATCGATCTCGACAACGTCACGAACGAGAGTCAAGTACGCAAGCAATTGGAAAGCTTGGCCAAGCGCAAGCCGGAAGAGTTCGTCAACCTTCTCCGGACTTGGCTTGTGGATGAATAGAGGTGGCGGTAATGGCAAAAGGGTTACAGTTGTCCGGACGGCAGAAAGCTGCCATCCTGCTCATCACGCTCGGACCGGACGTGTCCGCGCAAGTGTTCAAGCATCTGAGGGATGAAGAGATCGAGCAACTGACGCTCGAAATCGCGAACGTGCGCAAAGTCGACGCGCACGAGAAGGAATCCATTCTTGGCGAATTTCATCAGATCTGCGTTGCGCAGGAGTACATCACGCAGGGTGGCATTACTTACGCAAAAGAAATTTTGGAAAAAGCACTCGGCTCCCAGAAGGCGCACGACATCCTTAACCGCTTGACGGCGACGTTGCAGGTTCGGCCGTTCGACTTCGCCCGCAAGGCGGAACCGTCGCAAATTCTCAACTTCATCCAGAACGAAAACTCTCAGACGATCGCTCTCGTGCTTTCGTATCTGCAACCGGAGCAATCGTCGGCCGTTCTCTCTTCCTTGCCGCAAGAGAAACAAGCGGAAGTCGCCCGTAGAATCGCTTTGATGGACAGTACTTCCCCGGAAGTCATCTCCCAAGTCGAGCGGGTGTTGGAACAGAAGCTGAGTTCGACGGTCACGCAGGATTACACGAATGCAGGCGGCATCGAGGCGATCGTGCAGATCCTCAACGGCGTAGACCGCGGGACGGAGAGAACGATCCTCGACTCCTTGGAAATCCAGGACCCGGAACTGGCGGAGGAAATCAAGAAGCGCATGTTCGTGTTCGAGGACATCGTCAATCTGGACAATCGTTCCATTCAGCGTATTATACGAGACATCGAGAACGCCGACTTGCAGCTCGCCCTCAAGGTGGCCAGCGAGGAAGTGCGCGAATCGATATTCAGGAACATGTCGAAGCGGATGGCGGAGACGTTCAAGGAAGAAATGGAATACATGGGGCCTGTGCGACTGCGCGACGTGGAGGAGGCTCAAACCCGCATCGTAGCGACGATCCGCAGATTGGAAGAAGCCGGAGAGATCATCATCGCTCGCGGCGGAGGAGACGATATTATTGTCTAATCTCATCAAATCCTCGCATGTCGTGTCGCTGGAAGAATTAAGGCTGTTGGAAGCGATTCGGAAATACGAGTCCGTTCCTCGAAATAATTCAAAAGCCGACGGAGAAGGCGAAGGAAATGGCTCGATCGACGTCGAAACACAATCGTTGAAAGAGCGCGTTATATCCGATGCCGAAGCGACCGCGGCCGAAATTCTTCGGCAAGCTCAAGCCGACGCCGCGAACATTCGGGCGAACGCCGAACGGGAGGCGGATGGCTGGTGGCAGGCGCGTCGCGGCGAAGACGCCGAGCATCGCGAAGAAGCGAGCCGGCTCGGTTATGAAGACGGATACGGCGAAGGCAGAAGAAAGGCGGAACAAGACGTCGCCTCCGAGTGGGATTCGAGGCTTAGCCAAGCCCATTCTATCGTCGAACGGGCATACGAAGCGAAACAATCGGTCATCGCGGAAGGCGAAGCTTTTCTCGTCGAGCTGAGCTGCCGGATCGCGGAGAAAATCGTCGGCTCGAAGCTTTCCGATGCGCCCGAAATGGCCATGAGTCTTTACGAGAAGGCGCTTGCGAGGAGAAAAGAGCAAGGAGTCATCGTCTTATGCGTCGCTCCTTCCCATTTCCCGTTCGTTCAAGCGGCGAAGTCGGAACTGGCGAACTCGCTCGATTCCCAAGCGGAACTCAGGATCGTGCCGGACCCTTCGGTACGAGAAGGCGGCTGCGTCGTGCGTTCGGCGTTCGGCAGTATCGACGCCACGATCGATACGCAATTGGAATCGATTCGCGAGCAGTTGTTGAAAGTGGCCGCGCACAGCGCCGAGGAGGGAAGTCGGGATGTCGCTCCTTAACGTCAATCGTTACTCGGAAGCGTTGGATCGAATGGATCCTGTGCGGGTGAACGGCAAAGTCATCCAGATCATCGGATTAACGGTCGAGTCGGAAGGGCCCGACGCCAGCATCGGGGACGTCTGCGAGATTTATCCGAACAAGGGCGGCAAGCCCGTGCTCGCGGAAGTCGTCGGATTCCGGAACAATCGGGTGCTGCTCATGCCGCTCGGCGAATTGCATTCGGTCGGGCCGGGATGCGACGTCGTCGCCACCGGCGGTCCGCTTAACGTTAAAGTCGGTTCCGAGTTGCTCGGTAAAGTGCTGGACGGCCTCGGCAATCCGCTTGACGGTACCGGACTTCCCCCGCGCATGCCCCATTACTCGACCAACAACGTACCGGGCAACCCGCTGCTTCGTCCTCGCGTACAAACGCCGTTAGGCGTCGGCGTAAGGGCCATTGACGGGCTGCTGACGGTCGGGCAAGGCCAGCGCGTCGGAATATTCGCCGGTTCGGGCGTCGGGAAGAGCACGCTGCTCGGCATGATCGCGAGAAATACGTCGGCCGACGTGAACGTCATCGCGCTAGTCGGCGAACGCGGGCGAGAAGTACTCGAGTTCATCGAGAAAGACCTCGGACCGGAAGGGCTTGCCCGGTCGGTCGTCGTCGTCGCCACGTCCGACCAGCCGGCGCTTATCCGTATCAAAGGCGCGTTGATCGCGACGTCGATCGCCGAATACTTCCGCGATCGGGGCATGAACGTCATGCTCATGATGGATTCGGTTACCCGATACGCGATGGCGCTTCGCGAAGTCGGACTCGCGATCGGCGAACCGCCGGCGACGAGAGGGTACACGCCCTCCGTATTCGCGGCGTTGCCGAAGCTGCTCGAGAGAGCGGGGACGGGGCCGACGGGATCCATAACGGCATTCTATACGGTGCTCGTAGACGGGGACGACATGAACGAGCCGATCGCGGACGCGGTCAGGGGCATCCTGGACGGGCACATCGTTCTTCATCGGAATTTGGCTAATAAAGGCCATTTTCCGGCGATAGACGTATTATCGAGCGTCAGCCGCGTCATGAAGGACATCGTGGCCGAGGATCACCAAGGCGCCGCCGAGCAACTGAAGAGGCTGCTCGCCGTGTACCGGGATTCCGAGGACTTAATCAATATCGGGGCTTATCAGAGGGGATCCAACCCGGAAATCGACAAGGCCATTCAATTTTACGATTTGATCAAGACGTTTACCCAGCAGAAAACGAACGAGAAAGTAACTCTCAAGGAAGCGATTGACCGGTTGATCATCGATTTCTACAGGAGATGACCGATAAGAGATGGCTGGTTTCCGGTATGCGTTACAGAAGATCGTCGACCTGAAGGGCAGCGAGAAATCGATGGCCGAATGGGCGTTCGCGGCTTCCTTGGGCAAACTCAGGCAGGAAGAAGAGCAGCTTCGCGAGCTAAATGACGAAAGGGAACGGCTGGAGTCGGCGTTGGAATCGACATCTTCCAAACCGGTTCCTCTCTCCGAATTAATCGCGGTGCAAAGGTACATCGACGTCGTAGACTCCCGAATCCGCAAGCAGCACGAGGACGTCAAGGCGGCTGAACTCGCTGCCCAGAAACGCCAAAAGCTGCTGACGGCCAAAATGGTCGACGAGAAAGTATGGCTCAACTCGAGAGAGCGCGCGTTGGAACGTTTCCGTAACGACAGACTCGCGAAGGAACAGAACGAATTGGATGAAATCGCGATCGTGCGAGCCGCTTCGGCGGCAAGAGGCAGGCATTAGGCCGACCGGCGTATCGCCGTAGAAAGGAGGGACGATCGTGGCAAGTGCGGATGTGGAGAAAAGCAGTTACAGCGGCTTCGAGCGTTTTCTCTTTTTCGTTACCCCGATCTTGTTTACCGCCGTGCTCCTCGGCGTGCTGCTACTGATGTTCAATACGAATTGGCGCAATTCCGCCTTGGAATTCGGCAACAAGATTCCCGTCATCAAGTCGATGCTGCCTTCGCCGGACAAGCCGGCAGAGACGGTGGCGCAATCGGACGAGGAATTAACGGTATCGAACGCCAAGACGAAGGTCGAACAGTTAAACGCGTTGCTGACGGATCGGGAAACCGCCTTGAAGCAAGCGACCGACTTGACGGCCCAGCAGAAGAAGCAACTCGAGGAATTGCAGGCGAAGCTCGACGAGCTCACGAAAACGAACGCGGAGAAGACGATCGACACGGACGCTTACAAGGCAAGAATCTCTTCGATCGCGGACATGTACGGCAAGATGACGCCGAGCAAAGCGGCGCCGATCTTGGAAAGCATGACGGTCGAAGAATCGGCGCTCGTGCTCGGGGCCATGACCGAAACGCTGAGAGGCAAAGTGCTGGAACGGATGAATCCGAAAGTCGCCGCCGACGTCTCGATGAAATTGAAAGATTCGGAGACGGTAGACAATCGCGAGATCGCCGCATTGCAAGCGAGAATCAAAGAACTGGAACAAAAAACGGAACAGCCGTCCGAACTTCTCGATACGGCCGAACTGAACCGCACGTTCTCGACGATGAAGGCTGCAAGCGCCGCCCAGCTTCTGCTTCAGATGGCGACGGGCAACCAAAGCAAAGCATTAAGAATTCTCGGCGCGATGGACGATTCTCCAAGGTCGAGCGTACTGGCCGCGATGTCGGACCAAGACAAGAAGACGACGGCGCTCCTCGTCGGCAAGCTCATGCCGGCGAAGCCATGACGCGAAGCTTTCCTTCCTGATCGATAACCTATTAGTGAGTGTTCAAAAAGTTCGGTTTTCAGCACCGAGAAGGTTGAAAGAAGCTAGGGAATGAGGATCGGAGCGTAGGCAAACCTACGTGAGAACCGGAAGTCCCGGCTGAATTCAAGATTCGATGTCGAATACGCTTCCTGATTCACTTCGTGATCAAAATCGGACTTTTTGAACTACCTCTATTATTGAAAGGAGGTGAAAACAAATGAATATGGCGATTAACTCCATGCCGGTCGCTTCGGCCAAAACATCGTCTGCCGGCGGAACGGCAAGCACCGCAAGCTCGGCGACGGGCAACGCTTTCGCGGGAGCGCTCGTTCAAGCGATCGACGGCAAAGGCAACCAGGCGCCGACGAACGGGACGTTACCTCTTCCGGTCGGATTGGCGGGATTATTCTCGCAGGTCGGCGGAGAAGAAGGAACGCTATCTGCGGAGCAATTGTTGGAAGCGCTGGCCAAGCTAGCGGACCAGTTGCAGCAGCTCGAGCAGGACGGCGCCGATAAGTTGCCGGACGACGCGCAAGCCCAATTGGCTTCTTTGCTCGCGACGCTCCAGAACTTACTTGGGCAAACGAATCCGCAACCGGTCGATAGCCCGTCCGGCGAAGCGGCGATCGCGACTTCGGTTACGGCGACGTTGCCTCAAGAAACGAAGCCGACTCCGGGGAAACTCGTCGCTTCTCTTCGCGAGGCGTTGCAGGCATTATCCGATTCCATCGCTTCCGGAGCGGAAATCCCGCCGCAAACGAACGGATTCGTGGGCAAGCTTCAGCAAGCGCTCGACACGATCGTCGCTCCGGCAACGGCGCAAGCCGCCAATGCGAACGCCCCGGTCAAACGCGGATCCGACAAGGAACAAGCGGATAAAGGCGCGACGCAACAAACATCGGGCCAAGAAACCGCCGGATCGTCGACTACGGCGAACGCCGACCAACGCCGGCCGATTCTCGCCCTTCGCGAACCGGTGTGGCGCTTCAACGTAAACGATGCGGACCAGCAAAAAAACGCGGAAAGCGGGGAAGCATCGGTCGTCGCGACCGTCTCCGAATCCGAGGCGTCGGCCACCTCCGACACGCAGCCTGCTTGGGCGCTGCTAAGGAACGACGCGCTGGCCGGCGCGGACGCAACGCAGAAGGCGGCAATGCCGGCATCGGTTCCCGTCCAGCAATTCGCGGAACAGATGGAGAAGTTCCTCGTGAAGCAATTCCAGCTCACGCAAGGCAACGGAACGTCCGAAGCGAAGTTGTCGCTGACGCCCGAGCATCTCGGACAAGTCGACATTCGAATCGTCATGCATAACGGTCAAGTGACCGCCCAATTCATGACGGAGAGCGCGATGGCCAAAGACATGCTCGAGAATCAAATGTCGCAGTTGAAAGCTTCCCTAAGCGGTCAAGGCTTGAACGTCGAACGTCTCGAGGTCGTTCAACAATCGTCGTCCTCCACGGGAGCAAGCTTCATGCAGCAGCAACAACGCCAATCGAATTCCGGCAACGGAAACGGTTCAAACCGCAGCGGCTCGGGCGATTCCGCAGAGGATCAAGCGGTGTTCGCAGCGGAAATGGAACGCACGTCCTTCATGAGGGAATTCGGTCAAGGCGGTTCCATCAACGTGACCGCATAATTCCGATAAGGAGGAGGTGAATCGAGTGGCCGATCTTCTGGGAACATCGAACGTATGGCCTTATTATTCTTCGCAGAACGTCCAAGCCGCGGCGAGAAAGCCGGTCAAGGAGCTTGGCAAAGATCAATTCCTGCAAATTCTGGTTACGCAGCTTCGCAACCAGGACCCGATGCAACCGATGCAAGACAAGGAGTTCATCGCGCAGATGGCGCAATTCTCCTCGCTCGAGCAGACGATGAACATGTCCAAGGAACTCACGTCCATGAGACAATCCGCCGGCATGTCCGCGGGACTCATCGGTAAACAGATCACGTGGTTGGATACGACCGACCCGCAGAATGCGGTCGAGAAAACGGGAATCGTCAATACGATCCTCTGGCGCGACGGCGTTCAATACGTCAAGGCTGGAGATACGGAAGTGCCGATGGATCAACTCACGTCCATCACCGACGCGACCGGGAACGAAGAGGCGGAGGTGTCCGGAGATGAGTGACCGGATGCTCGTCGGACAACTGGCAACGGGGATTACGGCGCCGATACAAGGCAACCGAGCGGTTGTCGGCAATCGGTCCCAAGCGGCGGACCAAACGTCTTTTCGAGAAATCCTCAGCAGGCAGCAACTGAAGTTCAGCCACCATGCGGAACAAAGGTTGCAGCAAAGAGGCATTACGCTCCTTCCGGAGCAAGTCGAAAGAATTGCGAGCGCCGTCGAACAAGCGGCCGCGAAGGGCGCCAAAGATTCGCTAGTTCTCTTCAAGGATATCGCGATGATCGTCAGCGTGCCGAACCGCACCGTCGTCACCGCGATGGACGGCAGTTCGATGAAGGAACATATTTTCACGCAAATCGACAGCGCGGTCGTCGTCGGTTGATCGCATGAATAGGGCTGGTCCCACAAGGAAGCCCGAAGCCGCGGACCGATTGAAGCGGCTCTATTCCAAACACTATTGGAGGTAGGCAATACATGTTGCGTTCCATGTACTCCGGCGTTTCCGGCATGAGAGGTTTTCAAACGAAGCTCGACGTGATCGGCAATAACATCGCCAACGTCAACACGGTCGGCTTCAAAGCCGGACGCGTCATGTTCAAGGACATTTTGAGCCAATCGATGTCCGGCGTCACCGCTCCGGTCGAAGGAGAATCCGGCGGCGTTAACGCGAAGCAAGTCGGACTCGGCGTATCGGTCGCTTCGATCGATACGATCCACACGCCGGGCAGCGCGATGACGACAAGCGTCGCGACCGACCTTCGGATCGACGGCGACGGATTCTTCGTCGTTAGTCCAGCCGACGGCGGACCGCAATACTTGACCCGCGCCGGCAATTTCACGCTCGACGCCAACCGCCAACTCGTGAATTCCGACGGCATGTTCGTGCTTTCTTCGGAAGGCGCTCCGATCGTCCTCGACGAAACGATAACGGCATTCTCGATTTCGCAGGACGGCACGATCGTCTCCGTCGACCAAGACGGTCTGGCGACGCCGACCGATTTCAAAATCGGCGTGGCGAAAGTCGTCAACCCGGGCGGGTTGGAGAAAGTCGGAGGAAGCTTGTACCGGATGACGCCGAACGCGAACCCGGAAGGCGAGCTTACGATCGGCGAAGCCGCGGACGAAGAGACCGGCACGGGTCCGATCGTGTCCGGCCAGCTTGAAATGTCGAACGTCGACCTGACGAACGAATTCACCGAGATGATCGTCGCCCAGCGCGGTTTCCAGGCGAACTCGAGAATCATCACGACGTCCGACGAAATTCTGCAAGAAGTCGTTAACCTGAAACGGTAATTGAATGACTGCCTGGGGAGGGCGGCTGCATAGCCTTCCCCACGGCGGCTTCCGGAGGTCCAGGCAATGATTCAAGTGACCCGTTTGAACGGCAGCAAATTTTTCGTCAACGCTTTACTGATCGAGACGGTGGAAGACACGCCGGATACGATCCTTACGCTTACGACAGGAAAGAAATACATCGTACTCGAAAATTCTTCGGATGTAATCCGGTCGATCAGGCATTACTTACGCAGTATCGGCGTTCTTGCGGCCGTCACCCGGCCCGCAGACGCGCAATCGGAGGGAGCTTCGTCATGAGAAGATTGTTGCCATGGCTCGTTTCGCTTTTATTGGCGATCACGTTGATTGTCGTTGTCACGTTCTACTTCTGGAACAACATGTTCGGGGACAAGAAGTCCGCGGATCCCGAACAGGCAGCCAAAGAAGCGACGAGCAACGTTCAAGTTGAGCCGAGATCTGCGGATGAATTGGTCAAAGTGACATCCGAATTAACCGATATCAAAACCAACTTGGCGGACACGGATTACGTGGTCCAAATCAGCTTCTCGTTCGAATTCGACGACGAGAAGGCGAAAGAAGAGTTCGACAAAATCAAAGAAAACAAAATCAGACCGATCATTAACCGCGCGTTGTGGGTAATGACTCCGGACGATATGAACGGCACGAAAGGCAAAGACCAGCTAACGGCGGGGCTGATCAACACGATCAACAAAGCGATGACCGACGGCAAGCTGCTTCAAATCAATATTAAAGATTTCATTATGATGACCGTATAACCTTCGACCCTATCATGGCCTTAGAAAGGGGTGAGAGATTTGGTAGACGTACTTTCGCAGAATGAGATCGACGCATTGCTGGCGGCGCTCTCGTCGGGAGAAATGGATGCGGAAGAGCTAAAGAAAGAGGATACGCAGAAAAAGGTGCGCGCGTACGACTTTAAGCGGGCGACGCGTTTTTCGAAGGATCACATTCGAAGCTTAACCCGGATTCACGAGAATTTCGCACGATTTTTAACGACCTATTTCTCCGCGCAGCTACGAACGTTCGTCCAAATAAGCGTCGTGCAGGTCGAGCAATTGCCTTACGACGAATTCATTCGCTCGATCCCCAAGATGACGATTCTGAACATCTTCGAGGCCGAGCCGCTGGAAGGACGTATGGTGCTAGAGGTTCATCCCAATGTCGCTTTCGCCATGTTGGACAGAATGCTCGGAGGCGGAGGAAGCGCGCCGGGTAAAATCGGAAGCTTGACGGAAATCGAAACGATCATCATGGAGAAAATATTCAGCCGAGCGCTGGAGACTCTCCAAGAAGCGTGGCGAACGGTACTCGATATTCAGCCGCGCCTCGAAGCGCTGGAGACGAATCCGCAGTTCATGCAGATCGTTTCTCCGAACGAGACGATCGCGTTGATATCGCTCAGCACGAAGATCGGCGAGACGACCGGGATGATCAATCTTTGCATTCCTCACGTCGTCATCGAGCCGATCATGCCGAAGCTATCCGTCCATCATTGGTTCGTCTCCCAGAAAAAAACGAGGGCGCCCGAAGAGCAGCACATGCTCGAGCAACGGCTTAACAAAGCAAAACTGCCGATTATCGCGGAGCTCGGGATGTCCAGAATTTCCATCAGGGAGTTTCTGAGCTTGTCGGTCGGCGACGTCATCGCCTTGCAAAAACCGACGGGCGAAGGATTGGAAGTCAAAGTCGGGGAGAAAGTAAAGTTCATCGCCAGCCCCGGTACCGTACGAGACAAATTGGCGATCCAGATCGAGGAGATCGTCAGCGAAGGGGTAGATGAAATCCATGACGAGTAAAGACTACTTATCCCAAGAAGAAATTGACGCGTTGCTGCGGCAATCTTCCGGCGGGGACAGCGAATCCGCTCCGGCTTCGGGAGGCGTCCAGTCGATCGACGACTTCTTGACCCCGTTGGAGCAAGACGCGCTCGGAGAAATCGGCAACATCACTTTCGGAAGCGCCGCAACGGCGTTGTCGACGCTGCTCGGCAGGAAGGTCGACATCACGACGCCGACCGTATCGGCCATCGCGCGCGACCAGTTCGAGAACGAGTTTCCGAAACCGCACGTCGCGGTTCACGTCAGCTACGTCGACGGTTTCGAAGGCATCAACTCCTTGGTGATCAAGTCCCATGACGCTCAAGTGATCGCGGATTTGATGCTTGGAGGAGAAGGCAACGTCACCTCCGAGGAACTTAACGAAATACATATCAGCGCCGTCCAGGAAGCGATGAACCAGATGATGGGCTCGTCGGCGACGTCGATGTCGACGATTTTCAACCGGATGGTCAACATTTCTCCTCCGGGCATCGACATCATGGACGTGCGCAACAACGCGGGCGTCAGCAACCTTCCCGCCGATAACGTGTTCGTGAAAATATCGTTCCGTCTGAAAATCGGGGATTTAATCGATTCGTCGATCATGCAATTGCTCGTCGTGCCGTTCGCGAAAGAATTGGTTAGCTCCTTGATGGGCGATTCGTCCGCGCCGGAGCCCGTTCCCGCGGCAGTGTCCCAACCGGCTCCGCAGCAGGCTCAGACGTCTCACGCCGCTCCTACGCCGCCGGTTCATCAGGCGCCGCCCGTCCACCATGCGCCGCCTATGGCCGCGCAGATGCCGAGCTACCCGGTACAGATGCCGTCTCATCCTCAGACCCTGGGAGGCGTAAACCGGAACGTGAACGTGAATCCCGTGCAATTCGCGAATTTCCAAGGTTCCGGATTTCCTCAAGGCGAAGAGACGAATCTAAATCTATTGCTCGACATTCCTCTCAAGGTCACGGTAGAATTAGGCCGTACCCAAAAACAAATCAAGGATATTTTGGAGCTGTCCCAAGGCTCGATCATCGAGTTGGACAAACTGGCAGGCGAGCCTGTAGACATCTTAGTGAACAACAAATTGATTGCCAAGGGCGAGGTCGTCGTCATCGACGAAAACTTCGGCGTACGCGTGACCGACATCGTTAGCCAGTGGGATCGGGTACAAAAAATCCAATAAGCTCATCGGGAGGAAATTGAAATGGCAAACCGTATACTCATCGTAGACGACGCAGCGTTCATGCGCATGATGATCAGGGACATTTTGACGAAAAATGGTTACGAGGTAGTAGGAGAAGCGCAAGACGGCGCGCAAGCGATCGAAAAATATAAAGATTTGCAACCGGATCTCATTACGATGGACATTACGATGCCGGAAATGGACGGCATTACGGCGCTGAAGGAAATCCGCAAGCTGGATTCGAACGCGAAAGTCATCATGTGCTCCGCGATGGGCCAACAAGCGATGGTTATCGACGCGATCCAAGCGGGCGCGAAAGATTTTATCGTCAAGCCGTTCCAAGCCGACCGCGTCATCGAAGCGATCAAGAAAACCCTCGGGTAACATACGGCAAGGAGCGTTGAAGAATTCATGCGTACTTACGGGTTGGCCGAGGAAATCCAGTATTCGGGAGACTACTCGGCGTGGGATTTGATATGGGTATTGTTCGTGCTCGGCGTCATTGTCGCGTTGATCGTGCTGCTTCTGCGGTTTTTCTCCAAACGCAATCGCGGATGGGGAATGAATCGGGCTCTTCGTTCGCTCGGCGGATTCTCGCTCGGCACGAACAAGTCGATGCAGATCGTGGAATGGAACGGCAGAATCTACGTGCTGGGAGTCGGGGAGGACATTACGCTGCTCGAATCGATAACGGAGCCCGAAGCGGTCGCCGCGTTGCTGGCCGAGCATGACGCCGTTTCCGCGAACGCGGGCACCGCATTGCCGGAATGGCTTCGCAAGTGGACGGTACGTAACCAGCCGCAGGGCGAGGAGAAGATTTCCTCGCAACCTAGAGGCAACGGACCATTCGAACAAACGCTCGAAGCCAGGCTTCGCCAGCTTTCCGAAAGAAGGCAGCGGGTGGAGCAATTGATGGAGGACGGACGATCCGAAGATCGGCCAGATAAACCATGAGAAAAAAACTGATCTACAGCTTTGTCGCGCTCCAAGCGATATTTCTCGCTTTCCAAGCGTCCGCGTATGCGGAACCGATCGTCGGCGTGACGCTGGGCGACGGGAGCGAGCCGGTGGGCGCGGACGCGTTATCGTTGCTGCTACTCATCACGATTCTTAGCCTTGCGCCTGCCATTCTCGTTCTCATGACCAGCTTCACGCGGATCGTCATCGTACTCGGCTTCGTGCGCACGTCGCTCGGCACGCAACAAATGCCTCCGAACCAAGTGTTGATCGGTCTGGCCCTGTTCATGACGATGTTCGTCATGGCGCCGACGTTCTCCCAAGTGAACGAGACGGCTTTGAAGCCTTATCTGGCGAACCAAATCACCCAAACGGAAGCGCTGCAGAAAGCTTCGATTCCGATGAAGGAGTTCATGTATAAGCATACCCGGCCGAAAGACCTCTTGCTGTTCATGAACTATACGAAAACCGAAAAACCGGAGACGTACAAAGATATTCCCATCACCGTGCTCGTTCCGGCTTACGCCATCAGCGAATTGAAAACGGCGTTCCAAATGGGTTTCATGATCTTTATACCTTTTCTCGTCATCGATATGGTCGTCGCAAGCACGCTAATGGCGATGGGCATGATGATGCTGCCGCCCGTAATGATTTCGCTGCCGTTCAAGATCTTGCTGTTCGTGCTCGTCGACGGTTGGTACCTTGTCGTGAAATCGCTGTTGACCAGCTTCAGCACTTGAAGCTAAGCGTAATCGTAACGTAGGAGGGAGCGCATGAGCGCCGAATTCGTCATCGGTCTGGCGGGACAGGCTATGTATTTGGTATTGAAGGTCAGTGCGCCGATGCTCGGCATCGGCTTGATCGTGGGCCTTCTCGTCAGCATTTTTCAAGCGACCACCCAAATTCAGGAGCAGACGCTCGCGTTCATTCCGAAAATCGTCGCCGTTTTCGTTGCCTTGCTGCTGTTCGGTCCGTGGATTTTGAACATGATGATCGATTTTACCAGCCAGCTGCTCGGTAACCTCTCGAGTTACATCCGGTGATGACGATGGAGCAAATCACGGATCTGTTTCCTGCTTTTCTGCTTGTTTTTTGTCGAATTTCCTCGTTTTTTGTGGTTGCGCCGATTTTTTCGTCCCGGACGTTTCCCGCGATGATCAAAATCGGGCTGGCGTTTTTCGTATCGCTGATCGTTTTTCTGACGATCGGCTTCGATACGAAAGTAACGGCGGACGCGACATACATACTGGCCGTCGTGCGGGAAGTGTTCGCCGGGCTCATTATCGGCTACACGTCCTACCTGTTCTTTACGGTCGTTCAGACTTCCGGCGCGTTGATGGACATGCAAATGGGATTCGGTATCGCGAATATCGTCGATCCGCTGACCGGCGTCTCCGCTCCGATGCTCGGCAACTTGAAGTACATGCTCATGACTCTCGTATTCTTGTCCTTGAACGGTCATCACTATTTGTTATCGGCGATCATGGATAGTTACAAGTGGTTACCGCTCGACAATCAACTGTTCTCGATCTATTACGGCGGAAACATCACCGAGTTTCTGACGCGCACGTTCTCGGACACGTTCATGCTAGCCCTGCAGATTTCCGCGCCGATCGTCGTAGCGATGTTTTTGGTGGATTTCGGACTGGCGTTGCTCGCGCGAACTGCGCCTCAATATAACGTCTTCGTCATCGGCGTTCCCGTTAAAATTCTCATCGGACTCGCGATGCTCATTCTGTTGTTGCCAGGGTTCAGCGTCCTATTCCAGCTCGTATTCGACCATATGTTTAAAGCGCTGGAGAAGTTGTTCGTTATTATGAAATCAACCTCCTGAAAGAAGGCGCACGATAAAGGAGGAGGCGTCATGCCCCGTTATCGCCTGAGGTTGGACCTGCAGCTCTTTGCCGGCGAGAAGACGGAGAAGGCGACGCCCAAGAAGCGCCAGGACAGCCGCAACAAAGGCCAAGTGGCCAAAAGCGCGGAAATCGCCGGTTCTCTCATTTTGCTCGCCTGCATCTGTTGCTTGATTATGCTAGGTCCGTTCATGCAGAAGCAATTGATGACGATGTTCAGCGATGTTCTGTATCATCGCTTGAACATGGAAGTAACGGCTGCGAACACGCTCAAGCTATTGGGAAGTTACGCGGTGCAACTATTGATCGTCCTCTCTCCGATATTCGCGATCGTCTTGCTGGTCGCGTTCGGAAGCAATTACGTCCAGATTGGCTGGTTATTTACGCTAGAGCCAATCAGACCGAAGTTCAGTAAGCTGAATCCGCTCAGCGGCGCGAAAAGCATTTTAGGTCCCCGTTCGCTTGTCGAATTTTCCAAAAGCATGCTGAAGCTCCTAACGGTCGGGTTGATCGTCTATACGATTCTTTGGTCCGAACGCCGGAATTTCTTGCAACTAGCGAACATGCCGGTCCAGGACATCTTCTCTTTCGTAGGGGGTCTTACGGTAAAACTGGGTATCTTCGTTGCGGCATTGTTGTTCGTGCTCGCGATCGGAGACTTCATGTACCAGAAATTCGAATTCGAAAAAAACCTCAGAATGAGCAAGCAAGACATTAAAGACGAGCATAAGAACATGGAGGGCGATCCGCTGATCAAAGGAAAGATCAAGGAACGCCAACGGCGGATGGCGCTTATGCGCATGATGCAGGAAGTACCGAAAGCCGACGTCGTCATCACGAACCCTACGCACTTCGCCGTCGCGCTCAAATACGACGCTTCGAAGATGGACGCCCCGACCGTCATCGCCAAAGGACAAGATTACTTGGCGCTGCGGATCCGGGAAATCGCGAAGCAGAACGACGTCATAACGATGGAAAACAAGCCGCTCGCCCGCGCGCTTTTCGAGAGGACCGATATCGGGGAAAGCGTTCCCGGGGATCTCTTCCAAGCGGTCGCGGAAGTGCTGGCATACGTATACCGGCTTAAAGGCCGGCGATAACGAAAGACGGGGAGGGACGGCTCATGAAAATCCGGGACTTAAGCATTCTAGTCGGCGTCATCGGCATCGTCCTGATGATGGTCGTTCCGATTCCCAAAGGGCTTCTGGATATTCTGCTCATCATTAACATCTCCGTCGCCATAATGATTTTGTTGATAGCGATGAATACGCAAGACGCACTCCATTTCTCGATTTTCCCGACATTGCTTTTGATCACGACGGTTTTCAGACTAGCCTTGAACGTATCCACGACCCGGCTCATTCTTTCCAAAGCGGACGCGGGACACGTCGTCGAGACGTTCGGGCGGTTCGTCGCCAACGGGGAGATCGCCATCGGCTTCGTCGTGTTCCTTATCCTGGTCGTCGTGCAGTTTATCGTCATCACGAAAGGCTCGGAACGCGTCGCCGAAGTCGGCGCGAGGTTCACGCTCGACGCGATGCCCGGCAAGCAAATGAGTATCGACGCCGACTTGAACGCGGGGCTCATCAACGAGCAGCAGGCGCGCGAACGCCGCGAGAAAATAGAAAAGGAAGCCGACTTCTACGGCGCGATGGACGGCGCGAGCAAGTTCGTCAAAGGGGACGCGATCGCGTCGATCATTATCGTCATGATCAACTTGATCGCCGGATTTATCGTCGGCATGGTTTTCCATGGTTTTACGGCGATGGAATCGCTCGAGAAATATTCGATTCTGACGATCGGCGACGGTCTCGTCAGCCAAATTCCGGCGCTGTTGATCAGCACGGCGGCGGGCATTATCGTTACGAGGGCGGCATCCGACGGCAATATGGCCGACGATCTGAGCAAGCAATTGCTTCGTTATCCGAAGTTGCTGTATATCGTCGCCGGCACGGTTACTTTGCTTGGTCTCGCGACGCCGATTCCGTTGTTAACGACGCTGCCTTACGCGGCCGTGCTCGCCATCGCCGGATACCGGCTGCAGCGGAACTTGAACCGCCAGCTGCAAGAGGAAGAGTTTCTCGTCGAAGAAAAGCAGATCGAGGAAGTGCGAAGTCCGGAGAGCGTGATCAGCCTCCTTCAAGTCGATCCAATCGAATTCGAGTTCGGGTACGGACTCATCCCGCTGGCGGATACGCAACAAGGCGGCGATCTTCTCGACAGAATCATCATGATTCGACGGCAATGCGCCTTGGAAATGGGCTTGATCGTCCCGGTTATCCGAATTCGCGACAATATTCAACTAAAACCGAACGAATACGTCATCAAAATGAAAGGAAATACGGTGGCGCGCGGCGAATTGTTAATTCATCACTACTTGGCGATGAGTCCGGGCTTCGACGACGATTCCGTAACCGGGATCGAAACGCAAGAGCCCGCATTCGGATTGCCGGCGCTCTGGATCGACGAAGCGACGAAGGAACGAGCGGAAATGGCCGGATACACGGTCGTCGATCCGCCGTCGGTCGTCGCCACGCATTTGACGGAAGTCATCAAGAAGTACGCGCACGAGCTGATCGGAAGGCAAGAAACGAAAGCGCTCGTCGACAGCGTCAAGGAAACGTATCCCGCGCTCGTCGAGGAACTCATTCCGTCGATCGTCGGCGTCGGTGACGTTCAGAAAGTGCTTTCCAAGCTTCTGAAGGAAAAGATCTCGATCCGCGATCTGGTCACCATATTCGAAACGCT
The DNA here is from genome assembly GCF_042655365.1 of Cohnella suwonensis. Lineage (NCBI taxonomy): Bacteria > Bacillati > Bacillota > Bacilli > Caryophanales > Paenibacillaceae > Cohnella > Cohnella suwonensis. The sequence continues at coordinate 142,657 of NZ_JBHSMH010000113.1, forward strand.
CGCGGATTACGGCAAGTTCACGAAAGATCCGGACGTGCTGACGGAATACGTGAGGCAAAGCTTGTCCCGCCAGATCTCCCAGCAATACGCGAACTCGGACGAGCCGCTTAAGGTCATCACGCTCAGCCCGGCCGTCGAGAAGAAAATCGCGGAAGCCGTCCAACAATCCGATCAAGGGAGTTACCTGGCGATGGACCCGGCTTCCTCCCAAAGCATCTACCAGCGCTTGACGGAGCAAGTCAACCGGCTCGTGCAAACCGGCCAACAACCGATCGTCCTCACTTCTCCGACGATCCGGATGTACTTGCGCCAGCTGCTCGAAAGAAGCATGCAAGACGTACCCGTTATTTCGTACAGCGAGCTCGAGCCTAGCATCGAAGTCCAAAGCGTCGGGGTGGTGAGCGCATGAAGGTAAAACGTTATATCGTGGACCAATTGCCCGAAGCCGTGCAGCAAATACGCGCCGAGCTCGGCTCCGATGCGGTCATCTTGAATACGAAAGAAATCCGCGTAGGCGGATTTCTTGGTATGTTCCGCAAGAAAAGGGTGGAGGTGATCGCAGCCGTCGACGAATCGTCGAAGAAACCGCCGGCGAGAAAACCCGCGTTTACGCGTCCGTCGGAGCCAAGGAAGGAAGAATTCCCGGCTCAAGTACCGTTCCCTGAACCCTCTTCGACAGCGGCGACTCCATTGCCGCCGAGCGCCATTCGGGATCGGTACGTCCAAGCGCCGTTCTCCGACAGCGGACGTGGTCCGAATACGCTTCCTCCCGCAAGGGAAACGGCGAAGTCGGGTACCCAGAGAGCCGAATCGATCGCGAGCGTCATCGCGCAGGCGATCGCGACGAAAGAACGAGAGCCCGATACCGCGAGTCCACCATCAGGGGCCGCGAATCGATTCGCGGCGGCCACGGAACGTTTCGTCGCTCCGAACGACACCGCGCAGGAATCTCGGCAGTACGGAACAGAAATGAACGCCGAGCCTCATTCCTCCAATCCGGGTACGAGAACGGCCGTTCTGGAACGAACCGGGGGCGGCGTCGCCGAGTCCGAAGCGCTGTTGCAGGAGTTACGCTCCATGAAAGAAATGATGGCGAAGCTGACGAAGCAGCAAACGTTCCGTACGATGCCCGCTTCCGTCATGAAGTGGAGCAAAAGGCTTGCGGAACAGGGCGTGGAGCCTTCGTTCGTGGAACAATTCGCGGAGGAAACGAACGCGAGATTGAGCGGCGCCGACGAAGCGGGCAACGCGGCCGCATATGAAGCTGCCCGGGAAGTTTTGTTTTCTTGGATCTGCGGCATCAAGGGCCAGGGCATCGAACAGGATACGAGAGTCGTTCATTTCGTCGGTCCTACGGGCGTAGGCAAGACGACGACGATCGCGAAGCTGGCCGCCGAGCAAGCTTTCGTTCGGCGAAGGAACGTCGGGTTCATCACGGCGGATACTTACAGGATCGCGGCGGTAGATCAACTCAGAACGTACGCGGACATTTTGAACCTGCCTTTGGAAGTCGTGTTCTCTCCGGGAGAACTGGCCCGGGCTTATGCCAAGTTAGCCGATCGGGACTTGTTGTTCATGGATACGGCCGGACGGAATTACCGCAACGAGCTGTTCGTCTCGGAAGTCAACAGCCTGCTCGCTCCGGGCGATCGGACGGAAACGGTCCTCGTGCTCAGCATGACCCATAAATACGCGGACATGAAGCTCGTCGTTTCGCAGTTCATGAAATACGGGGTTAAGCAACTGTTGCTAAGCAAATTCGACGAGACGGATTCTTACGGAGCCATCGTGAACTTGGCCAAGGAATTCGACTTGACGATTTCTTACTACACTTGCGGTCAAGCGGTGCCCGACGACATTCGGCCTTTCGAGCCGGAGGACATCGTAAACCGCCTTCTGGGGGAACCGGGCGATGATTGATCAAGCGCAAGCTCTCCGGCACCTCGTCCATTCGAAGGATCCGCGTTCGGCCAGAACGACGAGGATCGTCACCGTCACGAGCGGCAAGGGCGGCGTAGGCAAGTCGAACTTCAGTCTGAACTTCGCGATGGCGCTTCAAAACCGGGGATATAGCGTTCTCGTGTTCGATGCGGACATCAGCTTCGCGAACATCGACGTGTTGCTCGGAACGCCGGCGAAATACAACTTGATCCACTTGCTCAAGGGAGAGAAATCGATTTGGGAAATCATCCAAATCGGTCCCGGAGGCTTGCAGTTTATCGCAGGCGGATCGGGCTTCCAAGATTTGGTCCGTCTCAGCGACGAACAGCTGGAATATTTCTCGGAGCAGATCGGCAAGCTTCACGGTCACGTCGACTTTATATTGTTCGACACGGGGGCCGGCTTATCGAAGGAAACGGTAAGATTCATTACGGCTTCGGAGGAGACGATCGTCGTCACGACGCCGGAGCCGACGGCCATCACTGACGCTTACGCGCTCGTCAAAATGCTGAAGACGATGGGACACGATCCCGCGTTCAAGCTCGTCGTGAACCGGGTGGCGGACGAGCGGGAAGGCCGGCAAACGTCCGACAACTTCCGCCAGGTCGCCGGCAAGTATTTGGGATTGGACATACCGGTTCTCGGCTACATTCCCGACGACGCGAACGTCATGAAGGCGGTCAAACGCCAAACGCCGCTTTCCGTGGCGTTTCCGGATAGCGAAGCGGCGAAGGGCATCGATAGAATCGCCTCGCGTTTCCTGCTTGAAGAGAGGGAACAGCAGCCGAAAGGCTTGTCCGGTTTCCTCAATAAAATAAAGAAATTGTGGAGTTAGTACCGAAGGCATCACGGCCGCATCAGTCCAAACAACTAGATCTAACGGGAGGGGCGCAAAAATGCCGGAATTCAAAGTGTTGATCGTCGACGATTCCCCATTTATGCGAAAAGTATTCAGTGACGTCATCGATGCTGATGCTGCCTTCACGGTGCTGGCGACGGCATCCAACGGTCAAGAAGCCGTAGAGTTGGCGCTTAAGCTTCAGCCCGATATTATCACGATGGATTTGGAAATGCCGCACATGAACGGTATCGAAGCGCTTAAGCGAATTATGGAAGCGAGGGCCACTCCGGTCATCATGTTATCGGCCGTCACGGATAACGGAACGAGGGACACGATCAAAGCGCTTCAATACGGCGCCGTGGATTTCGTGCGCAAGCCGGACGGCGCGGTCAAGCTGGATATCCATCAAGTCCGCGAGCAATTGCTGGAGAAGCTTCATATCGCGCTCGAGACGATGAGCCGCAAGACGTATCATCTGCACCCGGCCGTCGAGGAAATGCCGATGAAACCGGCCGAACCCGCCGCCGCGCCGGGTGAAACGGAGACGACGTCTCGACGCGAATCGGAATCCGAAAGGAAACCGTCGAAGCCGTCGCTTCCGAATCGCGTGATCGGCAAGGCGAAACCCGCATTATCGTCGCCGTCTTCCGGTCATTCGAATGCCGGGAGCGCAGTCGAAGGCGCGTTGGCTCCGTCGGCCGAGTCCGGACGATCGGCGGAACCGAAGATCGATTCGTCGTCCTCGGCGGACTTCGCCAAACCGGACGCCCGAAAGCCGGTTGAAGAAATCGCACCGTCGAAATCGAACCCGCCGGTCGTTCCTCTCCCGGGCTTGACGAAGGCCATCCCGGCGATCGGGATTCCGAAGCCGAAGGACTCGAAAGAGACGAAGCCGTCGAAACCCGCCGTCTCTGCTCCGGTCACGCCGCCGGCAGACAAGAGAGCGCCCCGGCAACTTCCCGAAGCGCCGAAGCCGTCAACGCCTTCCTCCGCGCCGACGGCGATCCCGAAGCCGACTACCGCGTTTACTCAAGTGGTAGCCATCGGTACTTCGACGGGAGGTCCCAGAGCGCTTCACGAAGTGTTGACCGGCATTCCCGCGGATTTCCCGGCTCCGATCTTGATCGTGCAGCATATGCCGCCGAAATTCACGCATTCGCTCGCCCAGCGGTTGGATCAATTTTGCGGTATACACGTCAGGGAAGCGACGGACGGGGAAGCCGTCGAGACCGCGACCGCCTACATCGCGCCGGGAGGCAGACACATGTCGCTCGCCAAGGACGCCGCGGGGAAATACAAAATCCGGTTGTCGGACGAGGGGCCGAGAAGCGGACATATGCCTTCCGTCGACGTGTTGTTCGAATCGTTGATCGGTCAGAAGCAATTGAAAAGGCATATCGTTCTGATGACCGGGATGGGTAGCGACGGAGCGAAGGGGATGAAGGCCCTTCGGGACGACGGCGCCCCGACGACGATCGCGGAATCGGAACAGACGTGCGTCGTGTACGGCATGCCTCGCTCGGCGATCGAGCTTGGCGCCGCGTCCCACGTGCTTCCGCTACAAGGTATCGCCCCGGCGCTCGTCCGGGAAGTGAATACCCGAAAAGCCTAAATTACTCGCGTTAGCTAGCCTACGAGGAGGTGTCCGGCCAGTGGAAATGAATCAGTACATGTCCATTTTTATCGACGAGTCCAACGATCACCTGCAGTCGCTGAACGAAAATATGCTTCGGCTGGAGCAGCAACCGGAGGATATCGGCATCGTTCAAGTGATCTTCCGGTCCGCGCACACGTTAAAAGGAATGTCGGCGACGATGGGGTTCGAAGATCTCGCCGCGCTTACGCACGACATGGAAAACGTGCTCGATCTCGTGCGTAACGGCAAGCTCCAAATGAACGGCCATATTTTCGATACGCTCTTCAAGTGTTTGGACGCTTTAGAAGCGATGGTTCAAGACATCGTAGGCGGCGGGACCGGCAAAGGGGACGTCGAGGAGCTCGTGCAGCGGTTGAAAGGGATCGTGAAAGGCGATGTCGGCGGAACCTCTCAGGGAACCGGCACGGCGGCCCCGGCTTCGAAACCTGCGTTATCCGCGTCGCTGACGCTCGACCAGTACCAGCTGTCCGTGTTGAGCCAATCGGTCGAATCCGGGCACAAAGCCTTTTATATCGAAGTAAAGGTGCGGGAAGACTGCCTGCTCAAGGCCGCCCGCGCGTACATGGTGTTCGACGTGCTGGAACGCAACGGCGAAGTCGTCAAGGCGTTCCCGTCCGTACAAGAAATCGAACAAGAGCAATTCGACCGGAGTTTCTCGGTGTATTACATAACGAAAGCAGACGAAACCTCGCTAAGCGATCAAGTTTCCCGGGTATCGGAGATCGAGTCGGCGACGTTCACGTCCGTCGACCGCGATTCTTTATCCGAACTCGCCAATACGCAACAAAGCGACAACGAAGAGGCGGCCGCCGCCCAAGAAGTCGCGGCGTCCGCGACGGCGGAGCCTGCGTCGTCGCCTTCCGCGCCTGCCGGCCAAGCGCCTGCGCGCGCTCCCGCCGCCGCGCCTGCCGCGACCGGCGGAGGCAACGCACCGCGCACGATCCGCGTCGATATCGAGCGGCTCGACACGCTAATGAATCTGTTCAGCGAGTTGCTGATCGACCGGGTAAGGTTGGAGCAGCTCGCTTCGGAAGTGCGCCGCAACGATTTAACGGAGACGGTCGAGCATATGGCGCGAGTCAGCGCGGATTTGCAAAATATCGTTCTGAAGCTTCGGATGGTCCCTGTCGAGAGCGTGTTCAATCGTTTCCCTCGCATGGTCCGGGATTTGGCGAAGTCACTCGACAAGAAAGTCGATCTCGTCATCGTCGGCGCGGAGACCGAGCTCGACAGAACGGTCATCGACGAAATCGGCGATCCGCTCGTCCATCTGATTCGCAACGCGGTCGACCACGGCATCGAGCCGTTCGCCGAACGGGCGAAGCTCGGCAAGCCGGAAGTCGGAACGGTGTATTTGCGAGCCTATCATAGCGGCAATCACGTTTTCATAGAGATCGAAGAGGACGGTAAAGGCATCAATCGCCCGAAAGTGCTCGAGACGGCGATCAAGCGCGGCGTGCTGACGGCCGAGGAAGCCAAAAAGCTGAGCGACGACGAAGTCAACATGCTCATCTTCGCTCCCGGATTCAGCACCGCGGATAAAATATCCGACATTTCCGGCAGGGGAGTCGGTCTTGACGTCGTCAAATCGAAGATCGCGACGCTAGGCGGGCACGTATCGGTCACGTCCAATCTCGGAACCGGAACGAAGTTCTCCATCCAACTGCCGCTTACGCTTTCGATCATCGCGGCGATGCTCGTCAAGCTCGGCGGCGAGAAGTACGCGTTCCCGCTTTCGTCGATCGTGGAAACGGGCGCCGTCAAACGCTCGGATATCCGCCTGCTCCACGGCAACCGGATTATCGAATATCGTCAGAGCATCGTACCGGTACTGTCGCTCGCGCAATTGGTAGATTCGCCGGATTATCGCGACGACGACGAGACGGAAACCGAAATGCTCATCGTTCGCAAAGGGGACAAGCTGGCGGCCGTGCTCGTGGAAGAGTTTATCGGACAAAGCGAGATCGTTCTTAAGCCGCTCGGCAAGTATTTGGCCGGCAATCTTGGCGTCGTTTCGGGAGCGACCATTCTCGGCGACGGACAAGTGGCGCTTATTATCGATCCTAACTCATTGATTAAATAATAGACCGGACTCTCGAGGAGGAATTCATTCATGGCAGAGGAATTGAAGGTCATCGTATTTACGTTGGCACACGAGGAGTACGGGATCGAAGTGGACAAGGTCCGCACGATCGAACGAATGATGCCGATCACGCGGGTGCCGAAGACGCCGCCGTTCGTCAAGGGCGTCGTGAATTTGCGCGGCATCGTCATCCCGGTCATCGATCTTCGTGGCCGATTCGGCTTGGCGGAGACGGAATTCACGGACAACTCGCGGATCATTATCGTCGCCGCGAACGATTTGGAAGTCGGATTCATCGTCGACTCCGCGAACGACGTCATGGACGTCATGAGCGATGCGATCGAGAATCCGCCCGAAGTGGTCGGGGGCATTAAAGCGAAGTACATTAGCGGGGTCGCCAAGATCGGAGAGAGCCGTCTGCTCATCCTCTTGAATTTGATCGAAGTGCTTAACCGCAACGAAATCATTCAATTGGAACAAATCGGGGAATAAGCCTGTGAGCCTCTTTCAGAACGACGCAGATTTCAAGATGGACGTGCTCAGGGAAGTCGGGAACATCGGCGCGGGCAACGCCGCGACGGCGCTTTCGACTCTCTTAAACAAACCGGTGGACATGGCGGTTCCGACGGTCAGTCTTCTTCCTTTCGAAGCGATCGCGGATCGGGTCGGCGGCAGCGAAGCCGTCGTCATCGCGATTTTCCTCCGGGTGGAAGGCGACGCTCCCGGCAATATGTTTTTCATCATTAACCGGGAACCAGCCAGAAGGATATTGCAAGGCTTGCTCGGCTTCGCCGCCGCGGAGAACGACATGTACAGCGAGTTGGAACTCTCGGCGTTGAATGAAATCGGAAACATCTTGGCGGGTTCTTATTTATCGTCCCTCGCCGATTTTACGGGATTGAACATGTCGCCTACCGTCCCTTCCTTGGCGGTAGACATGGCGGGCGCGATTCTAAGCTACGGGATGCTGCAATTCGGTACGATGGGCGACGACGCGCTGTTGATCGACACGACTTTCCTGGAAGGGCAGCAGGAAGCCGACGGACAGTTTTTCCTTATTCCGGATCCGGAATCTTTCGATAGGCTGTTCCGCGCGTTGGGAGTGCCGCTCTGATGACCGAAGGCACATTGATCAAAGTCGGTATGGCCGACTTGAACACTGCCGAAGGAGGAGCGGTGATCAAGACGACGGGGCTCGGTTCGTGCGTCGGACTTACGTTGTACGACCCCGTTCTGAGAATCGGCGGCATGGCCCATATTATGCTTCCGTCGTCCGATATCGCCAGGGGAGATCAGCTGAACGTCGCCAAATACGCCGACACGGCCCTCCCCGAGCTGCTCGACCGGCTGAAGAAAATGGGAGCGTCGCCGGGAAGGCTCGTCGCCAAAATGGCGGGAGGCGCTCAGATGTTCGCGTTCATGGGCGGCGATTCGATGAGAATCGGACCGCGCAACGTAGAGGCGACAAAACAAATGCTCGACCGCTTTTCCATTTCCTTGATCGCGGAAGATACCGGAGGGAACTACGGAAGAACGGTCGAACTGAGCACCGGAACGGGAATATTCACGATCCGGAGCGTGCAGTTCGGAGTAAAGGAGATTTGAAATGAAACGTTCCTGGCGGTTCATCGTCGGTTTCGGCGCGTTCGGCGCGTTGCTTACTTTTATGTTTTCGCTGTCGAACAATCCGTTCGGAACGACATTAACGCGAAGCTTGTACGCTTTTCTCGTTTTTACGGCGATCGCGGCCGTCGTGCGGGTCGTGCTCCCGCAAGCGTTGAGCCCGGCCGCCAATAGGATGGAGGCGAAGGAAGACCCGTCCCCGGAACCTAACGGGCGCGGAACGAATTTCGACGTCTCTACCCCCGACGAAGGGGAGTCGTTGACGGATTTACTGAAAGAGCAATGGGCGGGCGGAAAGCCTGATTCCGGCAGCGCCGGAGGCGGCTTCCAACCGTTGCAGCCGAAACGGTTAGTGTCGCTCGACAACCCGGATCCGGAGGAAGTGGTTCAGGCGATTCGGCGCCTGACGGACGAATAAGGAAGGTGAAGCAGCGATGGCCGATCAAACGCGTTCCCGGTTATCCCATCAAGAGGTATGGCAGCGTTGGAAAGAAAACAAAGATGCGGATGCGAGAAACACCCTGATCGAGCTTTATTTGCCGCTCGTGGACTATGTGTCCAGCCGAATGGCGGCCGGGTTGCCGAAAAACGTAACGAAGGACGATCTGGTCAGCAACGGCTCGATGGGCTTGATCGACGCGATCGAGAAGTTCGATTACCGTCGCGGGCTGCAATTCGAAACGTACGCTTCCTGGAGAATCCGCGGGGCTATCATCGACGGCCTCAGGCAAGGCGACTGGGTGCCGCGCTCCGTTCGTGACAAAGCGAAAAAAATGGAAGACGCTTATGCAGTACTGGAACAGAAACTGTTGCGTTCTGCTTCCGACGACGAAATATGCGCCTATTTGAACATAAGCGAAAAGGACTTTCAACAAATGCTGCAGGAGGTCGCCGTCGCCGCGGTCTTCTCTCTCGAAGACCCGATCCGGGACGAGGAATCGGAGACGCGTCTGACTTTGCTCGTCGACGATAAAGCGATCAATCCCGAATCGAAGGTTCACGAAACGTATTTGAAGGATTCCCTCAAGATCGGCATCGAGAAGCTGACGGCCAAGGAAAGAATCGTCGTCTCTTTGTTCTATTACGAGGACTTGTCTTTAAGCGAGATCGCGGAAGTCATGAGTTTGTCGCCGTCGCGAATCTCCCAGCTTCATTCGAAGGCGATCCTGAGATTGAGAGGCGCGCTCTCGAAGCATAGGGAGCAGCTTCTATACAATGGATAAGGAAAGGGGCTTTTACTAATGCCGGACCAAAGCCTGCCGATTGCGGAGAGTTTGCAAATCGCGATATCAGACGACAAGCTTAACGCGTTTCTCATTTTCAAGAAAGTCGAAGGAGAACTGAAATTCACGCCTCGCGAACTGGAACAATTTTTTCATTCGCAAGGCGTGAAATTCGGGCTCCAATCGGATACGATCGCTCTGATCGCGAAGAGACCTCAAGACTTCTATTTCTCGCAAAATCTCATAGCCGTCGGCACGTCCCCTCAAGCGGGCGTTGACGGCTACGTCAAAGTGCTTGTTGGCGAGAATAGCGAAGAGGAACGCCGTCCGTTGGAACGCGAGGATGGCACGGTCGACTATAAAGAGGTCACGCAGCTGCCGAACGTCAAGGCGGGGCAATTGATCGCCGAACGGATGCCCGCGCAGCCCGGCGTTCCGGGCAAGGCGGTTACCGGAGACGATATTCCTCCTAAAGAAGGAAAAGACGTTCAATTCAAAGTCGGCAAGAACGTCGTCGTCAACCCGGAGAAAATCGGCATGTACGCCGCGATCGACGGCATGGTCACGAAGACGGAAAAGGAAAAGCTGAACGTCTTCCCCGTTTTCGAAGTGAACGGGGACGTCGACTATAATATCGGCAATATCGATTTCGTCGGTACCGTCGTCGTGAGGGGCAACATTTTGACGGGGTTCCGCGTGAAGGCGTCCGGAGACATTCGCGTGACCGGCGGCATCGAAGGCGCGGACGTCGAATCGGACGGTTCGATCGAAATTTCCGGAGGCATCATCGGCAGCAACAAGGGTCTAGTGAAAGCCGGACGTAATGTTCGTTGTTCCTTCGTTCAGGAAGGCAACGTGATGGCGGGAGAAGAAGTCATCGTCTCGCAAAGCATCATGCATTCCAACGTCCGCGCGGGAAAATCCGTCAAATGCCTCGGAGCCAAAGGACTGATCGTCGGCGGTATCGTACAAGCCGGCGACCGGGTGACGGCCCGGATGATCGGCAACTCGATGTCGACGGCGACCGTCGTCGAAGTCGGCGTCCGTCCGGAGCTACGGCAGGAGCTTAACGATCTGAGGACAACAATGCGGCAATTAGCCGAAAACGCGGATAAGACGGAGAAAGCTCTCTCGATGCTCGATCAGATGGCGTCGATCGGACAATTGACCGCCGACAAATTGGCGCTCAGGGTCAAGTTGACGTCGACGAAGCGGCAAGCGGCCGAAGATTTGCGAATCGCGAAGGAGCGTATCCTCGAAATCGAAAAAACGCTCGAAGACGCGACGACGGCGAGAGTGGATGCCGTTCACACGTTGTGGGGAGGCACGAAAATCGTTATCGGCCGATACACGCGTTTCATCAAGGATGCGGCTCAACGAGTGTCTCTTCGGTTCTCCGAAGGCGAAATCATGATGGTTCCGTATTGACGGACATCCGATAGGCGAGGTGAACGGCCTTGAGCTACAAATCGATCGATTTGCAGGCTTCGCTTCCTCGGGCGATGGAAATGTCGCCATTGCAGCAACAACAGCAGCAACGTTCGGCGACCGAGCAATCGATGCTGGGCCAGCAGGCCGTCAAAGCTGCGGAGCATGAAGCGCATCGAAGCGGCAAGACGGAGTCGGCGACGAACGATACGATTTCGGACCGACAGCCCCGGGAGCGGGATCGCCGGCAATTATCGAAGTCGAAGAACAATCCGGGCGACGAAGAGGCCGAAGGGCCGAAAGCCGCGGAGCACCCGTACAAAGGCAAGCATATCGACTTCATGGGCTGACGCGCGTGGGCAAGAGAGGGGATTACAAGTGAGTCCTTGGATAAGCATCGTGTTGTTCGGAGCGGCGATCGCCGGTTATTCGTGGATGATGCCGAAGACGCCGGGCCGTGAAAAAGAATCGTCGTTCGTAAGCGAGGAAGCCTACAGCCAGTTGCTGGAGGATCTCGAAGCCGAGAACCGCGAACTCGTGGACGCGGTAGCGAAATTCAAAAGGGAGCAAGACGACACCGTGTCGCGTCTCGGACGCCGGATCGTCGATCTCGAACATGTAATGGAATCATGGGTACGTCGTTCGGCGGGCGCTCCTCAGCAGGAGCTTTTTGTCGCGTCTTCGGTCGAATCTCGGGAACCGGAAGCGGTAATCGCCGAAACAGGGGGAGAGCCCGAGGCTCGCCTTGCGGAGCCGGCTGCGACCGAGAAGAGTCCGCTCGCGGAACCGGATGCACCTGCGGAAACGATCGTGCCGCTTACCCTTCGAGGCAGATACCCGGAGCTGTTCGCGATGCACGACAACGGAAAATCGGTCGATCAGATCGCCAAAGAGTTCGGCATGAACAAAGGCGAAGTGCAATTGATTTTGCAGCTCGCGCGCCGGGAGGAACAACAGCATGCGTAAACACCGGAACTGGCTGATCGGGCTCGGCATCGGCATCATGCTCGGGTCGTCGATGCTCCAATTGATTACGTTCGCCAAGGACCAGACGGAAAGCGTCGCGGACGTCGCTTTGACCCGCGAGCAACTCAACGTCCAAGCGGAGAAAAACGGGCTTGTGTTGTTGACCGATGAAGAATTGCAGCAGCGGTTAGAGGAAGCGGCAACTGCCGCAAAGACGGGAGCCCAGGGAGAAGCAGGCAAGGCCGAACAGCCTTCGGCTTCGCCAAGCCCCGAGAAGGAGGCAGCGCCGGCTTCAGAGTCGCCGTCGCCGTCCGCAGCGGCGCCTAATCCGCCGGACGAGCCGGTAACCTCTCAATCGAACGACAAAGCGACTTTGTACATCGGCGCGGGCATGTCGCTGACGGAGGTCGCGAACGGTTTGAAAAAGCTCGGCATCGTGGACGACGCGAAGGATTTCGTCGAGCGGGCCCGCCCGATCGCCAAAAAGATGAACGTCGGCAACGCGATTTTCACGGGTAAACCGACCTACGATCAGATTATCGCGGAGCTCGTCCGCAAAAAAAGATAACATCGATTCGGCGTCTCGCAGCCGATCTCCGACTGTTTTTACATGTTTCGAGAGCGTCCCATTGCACGATAGTGTTGGATATGGTATAGTATTTCTCGGTGTAAAAAACACACGCTTTTCAATTCCGACAACGGTGCTTTCCGGTTCGACGGCGAGCTTTGGCGGAAAACGCGAAAGGCGGCGGAGATTCACCAAAACCATTAGGAGGTGCAGGAAGATGGCAGTCATTTCCATGAAACAACTGCTTGAAGCAGGGGTACATTTCGGTCACCAAACACGTCGTTGGAACCCGAAAATGGATAAGTACATCTTTACTGAACGTAACGGCATTTACATTATCGATTTGCAAAAAACGGTTAAGAAGGTAGACGAGGCGTATAACTTCGTTCGCCAACTGGCCGAAAACGGCGGCACGATGCTGTTCGTCGGAACGAAAAAACAAGCGCAAGATTCCGTTAAAGAGGAAGCCGAGCGTTCCGGTCAATACTACATCAACCAACGTTGGTTGGGCGGTACGTTGACGAACTTCTCGACGATCCAAAAACGTACGGACCGTTTGCACCAATTGGACAAATGGGAAAACGACGGCACTTTCGAAGTGCTGCCGAAAAAAGAAGTCATCATCCTTCGCAAAGAAAAAGAGCGCCTCGAGAAATTCCTCGGCGGCATCAAGCATATGCGCAAGCTGCCTGACGCTCTGTTCATCATCGACCCGCGCAAAGAGCGCATCGCGGTTGCGGAAGCTCGCAAATTGGGCATCCCGATCGTCGGCATCGTCGATACGAACTGCGATCCGGACGAAATCGACTACGTCATTCCGGGTAACGACGACGCGATCCGCGCCGTTAAACTCTTGACGGCGAAGATGGCTGACGCGATCATTGAATCCCGCCAAGGCGAAGAAACGACGGCTTAATCGCCGCCACATACAGCTAACGGTAAAGGGTGGTCAGAAGAGAACCTTCTCACCGCCCTTTTTTTCCAAAAAACATAAGACGGCCGAATCGGCCTAACTCTAGGAGGAATCCACATGGCAGTTAACGCAGCAGACGTGAAAACGCTCCGCGAAAGAACGGGAGCAGGAATGCTGGATTGCAAAAAAGCGCTCGAGGAAGCAAACGGCGATTTGACGAAAGCAGCCGAGCTGCTTCGCGAAAAAGGACTTTCCGCCGCAGCTAAAAAAGGCGACCGCGTCGCAACCGAAGGCATCGTCGAGTCTTACATCCACGCAGGCGGACGCATCGGCGTTCTCGTCGAAGTCAACTGCGAAACGGACTTCGTCGGCAAAACCGAGCAATTCCGTTCGTTCGTTAAAGACATCGCGATGCAAATCGCCGCGGCTAACCCTAAGTTCCTGAGCCGCGAAGAAGTGTCCCAAGCCGAGCTGGACAAAGAAAAAGAAATTCTCCGCAACCAAGCGCTGAACGAAGGCAAACCGGAGAAAATCGTCGACAAAATGGTCGAAGGCCGCATGCAAAAATACTATGAGGAAAACTGCCTCATGGAGCAAGCGTTCGTGAAGGACCAAGACAAAACGATCACGACGCTGTTGAACGAGAAAATCGCCGCGATCGGCGAGAAAATCTCCATCCGCAGATTCACTCGTTACGAGCTGGGCGAAGGCCTGGAGAAAAAAGTAGACAACTTCGTCGAGGAAGTCATGGCGCAAGTTAAACAATAAGATCGGTTTTACCCTTTCGGGAACACGGCGTGTTCCCTCTTTTTTAACCGTTCGGAGCGTATAGGTTTGACTGCTTATACCCCTTCGAACGCAACGCAAAGCTGATTCGCCGTCCGTGGACGGCGAAAGCGTGTTTGCTTGACCATCAGAACGGTTGGAGGTACAACAATTTGGAACGTCCCGTCTTTAAACGTGTAGTACTGAAGGTAAGCGGCGAATCGTTGTCCGGACCGAACGGTTACGGTATCGACGCGACGACGATCCTGTCGATCGCGGAGCAGATCAAGGAAGTGATCGAGCTCGGCGTCGAAGTGGCGATCGTGTGCGGCGGCGGCAACATCTGGCGCGGCATCGCAGGCAGCCAGAAGGGCATCGACCGCGCGACGGCCGATTACATGGGCATGTTGGCGACGGTCATGAATTCCCTGGCGCTTCAAGACGCGCTCGAACAGATGGACGTACCGAGTCGCGTTCAGACGTCGATCGCGATGCAACAAATCGCCGAGCCTTACATTCGCCGGCGCGCGATTCGTCACTTGGAGAAGGGACGCGTCGTCATTTTCGCGGCGGGCACGGGCAATCCGTTCTTCTCGACCGATACGACGGCAGCGCTTCGCGCGGCGGAAATCGAAGCTGAAGTGATTCTGATGGCAAAAAACAAAGTCGACGGCGTATACAGCGCGGATCCTTTCAAGGACGCGACGGCGGAGAAATACGAGCAACTGACGTACATGGACGTCTTGAACAAAAACTTGGGCGTCATGGACTCGACCGCATCCTCTCTCTGCATGGACAACAATATCCCGCTTCTCGTATTCGCGATTACCGAGAAAGGCAATATTAAACGTGCCGTCCTGGGCGAGAAGATCGGCACGATCGTAAAGGGGAGCATAGACTAATGCCGCAAGCGATCAAGAAAGACGCTGAAGAACGCATGGAGAAGGCGCTCGGCGCGTTGAAGCGCGACCTCCAAACGCTGCGCGCCGGCAAAGCATCGGCCGCGATGCTGGACCGCGTCCAAGCGGACTATTACGGAACGCCGACGCCGATCAACCAGATGGGCTCGGTCAATACGCCGGATTCCCGGACGATCATCATTACGCCATGGGACAAAACGGCTCTGGGCGCGATCGAAAAAGCGATCATGAAATCCGACGTCGGCCTGACGCCGGCGAACGACGGAACCATTATCCGCCTGGTCGTACCGCCGCTGACGGAAGAGCGACGCGCGGAGCTCGCCAAGTCGACGAAGAAATTCGGCGAGGAAGCGAAGGTCGCGATCCGCAACATTCGCCGCGACGCGAACGACGACATCAAGAAAAAAGAAAAGGGCGAGATTTCGGAGGACGAGTCCCGCCGCCATCAGGAAGACGTACAGAAAATGACCGACAAATACGTTGCCGAAGTGGATAAGATTCTTGTTGCCAAAGAGAAAGAAATCATGGAAGTGTAATTCTCGAGCGCAAGGCCCCTCCGAAAGGTGGGGTTTATTCTCTTTTGTTGAACCGGCGGAGTAGGGTTGCCCGCCTTTGGGGGGAACGGCAATGAGTGGGATCGGCAGATGGCTCCGCAAGCTGAAGTTCGGCGTCTTCACGGACGAAGGCCTTCGGCAAACGCAAGTGAAGTCGGAAGCCCTTCCGGAGGGCGACAACGTGCCGGAACACGTCGCCATCATCATGGACGGCAACGGCCGTTGGGCGAAAGCCCGCGGCTTGCCGAGGGTGGCGGGACACCATAACGGGATGAAGGCCGTCAAACGCGTGACGAAGGCGGCCGACCGTATCGGCGTCAAAGTGCTGACGTTGTACGCGTTCTCCACGGAAAACTGGAAGAGGCCGCAATCGGAAGTCGAATATATTATGAAGCTTCCCCAGGAATTCCTCTCGCTGGAGCTGGGCGAGTTGATCGAGAACAACGTCCAAGTCCGCATGATGGGGAGGCGCGAGCTTCTTC
Organism: Cohnella suwonensis; assembly: GCF_042655365.1. Classification (NCBI taxonomy): domain Bacteria; kingdom Bacillati; phylum Bacillota; class Bacilli; order Caryophanales; family Paenibacillaceae; genus Cohnella; species Cohnella suwonensis. The sequence continues at coordinate 158,621 of NZ_JBHSMH010000113.1, forward strand.
CCGTACATACGCTTGCCGCCATCGAGGAAGCGATCGAACGGACGAAGAACAATACCGGCCTTATTTTGAATTTCGCGTTGAACTACGGCAGCCGTCTCGAGATCGTCGACGCGGTCAAGGCGCTCGCGAAGCAAGCCGCCGCCGGAGAGCTGAACCCGGAGGACATCGGAGAAGCCGATATATGCGGGCAATTGCTTTCCAGCGGCCTTCGGGATCCGGACTTGCTGATCCGCACGAGCGGAGAGCTGAGATTGAGCAACTTCATGCTCTGGCAGCTCGCCTACAGCGAGTTCTGGTTCACGGACATGTACTGGCCGGAGTTCGACGAACAACATCTATACGACGCCGTTCGCGAATATCAGAGGCGCGCGCGTCGTTACGGGGGGCTTTGACACCATGGGTCAGCGGATCGTGACCGGCGTCGTCGCCGGCGCGGCTTTTATCGGCTTGCTTCTCGCGGGAGGCTGGTATTATACCGGACTCCTATTATTGCTTGCGTTGATCGGCTACTGGGAATACGCCAGACTGAACGGACAGCGCTGGACGAGGCTTGACGTGCTGATCGGGTTCGCGGCCGTCGCGCTTATCGCGCTTCCTCGGCTACCGTTCGATTGGGAAACGCCTTCGTTCGAGTCGGCGGCGTGGGTGCTGATGTTCTTGTTGCTTAGCGCGACGGTGTTCAGCAAAAACCGCATACAGCTCGAGCATGCGAGCGTGCTGTTTCTAGGGGCGATATACGTCGGTACGGGGTTTCATTACATGGCGGTCACGAGGGATCTCGAGCACGGGATCTTCTGGTCGGCGCTCACGTTCTTCTGCATCTGGGCATCCGACGCCGGCGCTTATTTCGTCGGCAAGGCGATCGGCAAGACGAAGCTGTGGCCGTCGATCAGCCCGAACAAGACGATCGAAGGCGCGCTCGGCGGTCTAGTCATCGCCATCGTCGTCGGACTCGCATTCGCGTATGTCCAATCGGATTGGCTCGGATACGGACAAGCTGCCCTCATCGGCTTGACGGCCTCGGTCGCCGGACAGCTGGGGGATCTCGTCCAGTCGGCGTACAAGCGATTCCGCGGCGTCAAGGACTCCGGGCAGCTGTTGCCGGGCCACGGCGGCGTGCTCGACCGGACGGATAGCTGGCTGATCGTGTTCCCGCTCGTCCATATGCTCGGGTTGCTGACGATGTAGCTCAATTAATTACATAACAAAAGTTCAAAAAGTTCGGTTTTCAGCACCGAGAAGATTGAAAGAAGCTAGGGAATGAGGAAAGGAGCGTAGGCAAACCTACGTGAGTACCGGAAGTCCCGGCTGAATTCAAGATTCGACGTCGAAACAGCTTCTCGAATTTACTTCGTGATCAAAATCGGACTTTTTGAACCACCACAACAAATAAAGTTCAAAAAGTTCGGTTTTCAGCACCGAGAAGATTGAAAGTAGCTAGGGAATGAGGAACGGAGCGTAGGCAAACCTACGTGAGTACCGGAAGTCCCGGCTGAATTCAAGATTCGACGTCGAAACAGCTTCTCGAATTTACTTCGTGATCAAAATCGGACTTTTTGAACCACCTCTAGCAAGCGGGGGAACGACTATGAGAAAAATCGCGGTACTAGGAAGCACCGGTTCCATCGGGACGCAGACGTTGGACGTCGTTTCCCGGATGCCGGACGAGTTCGAAGTCGTTGGACTGGCGGCCGGGAACAACGTCGACCTGCTGCTCGAGCAAGTCCGGGCGTTTAAGCCGAAATGGGTATCCGCCGGCAACGAGACGCTGGCGGATCGCATTCGCGCGGAAGTGCCGTCCGGCGTGCGCGTTCTGTCCGGCGAGTCGGGATTGACGGAAATCGCGTCCCGTTCCGGGGCGGATTACGTCGTCTGTTCGCTCGTCGGAAGCCTCGGGCTCAAATCGACGCTGGCCGCGATCGAGGCGGGCGCCGACATCGGGCTCGCGAACAAAGAATCGCTCGTCACGGCCGGCCATCTCGTCATGGACAAGGCCAAGAGCAAAGGCGTGTCCGTTCTTCCGATCGACAGCGAGCATTCCGCCATTTTCCAATGCTTAAACGGCGAAGACGTCTCGGCTATCCGCAGACTGATCGTGACCGCCTCCGGCGGCAGCTTCCGCCATCTGGGCAGGGAAGCGCTGGCCGGCGTAACGGTCGAAGACGCCTTGAAGCATCCGAACTGGAGCATGGGCGCCAAAATCACGATCGATTCGGCGACGATGGTCAACAAGGGGCTCGAAGTCATCGAGGCCCATTGGCTGTTCGGCTTGCCTTACGATCGGATCGACGTCATGCTCCATCCCGAAAGCATCGTTCATTCGATGGTCGAATTCGTCGACACTAGCGTCATGGCTCAGCTCGGCAATCCGGACATGCGCGTGCCGATTCAATACGCGCTTACTTATCCGCAACGCGCGGTATCGCCGGCGTCGCCTCTGGATCTGCTCAAACAAGGCACGTTAAACTTCAAGCCGATGGACTTCGATCGCTACCCGTGCCTGCGGCTCGCGTACGAAGCCGGACGAAGCGGCGGCACGGCGACGACCGTCTACAGCGCCGCCAACGAAGTGGCCGTCGCCCGCTTCCTGCGCAAGGAAATCCCTTTTCTCGCCATCGAGAGCATCATCGAAAACGTGCTTTCCAAGCATGCCGGCATCCCCGCCCCCGACCTGGAAACGATATTGGAGACGGACGCATGGGCCCGTTCGGAGGCGTCCGCGAGCGAAGTTTAGGCGCCGGGTATTCTCTTGTAACGGCTCGGAGAATAATGTTAATCTAAGGACAGCCGTTCGCTCGGTATGAAGGGGTTGAAATGATGGGAAATATCCAGGTCGCGTTATTGACCGTGCTCATGTTCTTCTTGCTTGTCTCGCTGCATGAATGGGGACATTTCTACTTCGCGCGGAGGGCCGGCATTCTCGTGCGCGAATTCGCGATCGGCTTCGGTCCGAAGCTTTTTTCCATCAAACGCGGGGAAACCCGTTACACGTTAAGATTGCTGCCGATCGGCGGATTCGTCCGCATGGCGGGGGAAGATCCCGAGATCGTCGAAGTGCAGACCGGGCAGACGCTCGCCGTACGCGCGAAAGACGGTCTCGTGACGAGAATTTACTTGGATAAGCTGGACGAAAGGTCCGGCACGGGCGTCTTCAGCGGTGAAGTAACGTCGATCGATTTGGAGAACAAATTGTTCATCGCCCTGGACGTAGACGGGGAAATCGAGAAGTATGCCGTCCATCCGCAGGCGCTCGTCATCGCGAGAGGCCGGGAGACGCAGATCGCGCCTCTGGACCGCCAGTTCGGACATAAGCCGGTAGGCAAGAGAGCTCTTTCGATCGTCGCCGGTCCGGTCATGAACTTCCTTCTCGCGTTCGTGTTGTTCGGCTTGTATTTCGTTTTGCAAGGCGTGCCTTCTGAAACTTCCTCAAAGGTGTTCGTTTCCCAAATCAGCGGAGGAGGACCGGCAGATCGCGGCGGACTCCATAGCGATGATTGGGTGAAATCGATCAACGGGCAAGAAATAGGAGGGGATGTCGAAAGCGCCATCGCTCAAATCAAATCATCCCCCGGCAAACAAATGACTTGGGTAGTTGATCGGGACAGCAAGTTATTGACATTAAAAATTACCCCGGATGCAAAGACAGGCCTGATCGGAATAGCATTTGTCGGTGAGTATCGGAAGACGGGAACGTTGGAAACCATTCGATTGTCCGGAGAGGCGATGAAGTATACGACCGAAATGATTTTCCAAGGTTTCCGCAAAATCGTTTTCGGCGAAGTGAAGTTAGATGATCTTGGAGGACCTGTTAAGACGACTCAAATGACCGTGCAGATCGCAAAGGAAGGCCTTCCGGATTTGACAAGGTGGGCCGCGATTCTCAGTCTCTACTTGGGCATCTTTAATCTGTTGCCGATTCCCGCGCTCGACGGCAGCCGTTTGCTGTTCCTCGGACTGGAAGCGGTGAGGGGCAGGCCGATCGATCCGAACCGCGAAAGCATGGTGCACTTGATCGGCTTCGCGATGCTCATGCTGCTCATGATCGTCGTCACTTACAACGATATTATCGGCTTGGTCAGGGATTAAACCGCTTGCGGCCTAACGGCGCATAAGCGTATCGCAAGATTTTACGTAGGAGTTGGAGAAACCGTCATGTCGAAGGATAAAGCGTTCGTTACGGAAATTACGCCCCAGAGCGAAGATTTTTCCCGTTGGTATATCGACGTCATCAAGAAGGCCGAGTTGATGGATTACTCGCCGGTTCGCGGGTGTATCGTCTTCCGTCCGGAGGGCTACGAGCTGTGGGAGAACATCCAGAAAGATCTCGACCGCCGGTTCAAAGAAACGGGACACCGCAACGCGTACTTCCCGCTGTTCATTCCGGAGAGCTTCTTCCAGAAGGAAAAGGAGCACGTCGAGGGATTTAATCCCGAGCTTCCTTTCGTAACGGAGGCGGGCGGCGAGCCGCTCGAAGAGAAGCTGGCGATTCGGCCGACCTCGGAAACGATGTTCGGGCATATGTACGCGAAATGGATCAACTCATACCGTGATCTGCCGATGTTGATCAACCAATGGGCGAACGTCGTCCGTTGGGAGAAAAGAACGCTCCCGTTCCTGCGGACGAGCGAGTTCCTCTGGCAGGAGGGGCATACGGCGCACGAGGACGAGGCGGATGCCCGCCGCGAGACGATGCAAATGCTGGACGTCTACACCGAATTCGTCGAGAGCGTGCTCGCGATTCCGGTCATCCGCGGCCAAAAGACGCCTTCGGAGCGATTCGCCGGCGCGGTCGACACGTATTCCATCGAGGCGATGATGAAGGACGGACGCGCGGTTCAAGCCGGTACGTCCCATTACCTCGGCACGAAATTCGCCGTCGCGTTCGACATCAAATATCTCGACCGTGAGAACACGCAGCAATATTGCCATACGACCTCCTGGGGCGTGAGTACGCGCCTCATCGGCGCGCTGATCATGGTGCACGGCGACGACCGCGGTCTCGTCATGCCGCCGAAAGTGGCGCCGACGCAAGTCGTCATGATTCCGATCGGTCCTCCGAAGACGCGCGAAGTCGTTATCGGGAAGACGGACGATCTGTTCGCTCAGCTGAAGGCGGCGGGCGTCCGCGTCCGCGTCGACGACCGGGCGGACGTGTCGCCGGGCTGGAAGTTCAACGAGTACGAGATGAGAGGCATTCCGCTACGCTTGGAGCTCGGACCGCGCGACCTGGAGAACGGACAATGCGTGCTCGTCTCCCGCGTGACCGGAGAAAAGAAATCCGTTCCGCTGGACAACATCGTGGTCGAAGTTCAAGCGATGCTCGAGCAAATCCACGCCGAGATGTTCGATCGCGCGAAGAGCTTCCGCGAGGAAAACTTCTTCTCCGTCGACACGTTGGACGAGTTCAAGTCCGCGATGGAGGAGAGACGCGGATTCGCGCTGGCCGGATGGTGCGGTTCCGACGCTTGCGAAACGCAGGTGAAGACGGAAACCGGCGCGACGAGCCGGAACATTCCGTTCGAGCCTTCCGAAACGAAGACGAAGTGCCTCGTCTGCGGAGAAGAGTCGAAGCATACGGTCGTATTCGCGAGGGCTTATTAATCTTGTGCCTTTCATTCGATGGTGAAAGAGGGGGATGTATCTCCTGGAGGAACGAAGTGTCCGCCTTTGCAATCTTGAACTCTCCTTGTCGCGAGTTTACAAATTCAGAGTTCAAGATTGCAACCCGCGGCCGGAAGGAGATACTTCCCACGTCAAAACTTCCATCGTTAAGAGGTTCTGCCCCGCCTTCTCTATTGAAGGTAAGCCCCCGTTCAGTTAAAATAATAGACAAAGCGCAAACGATAGCTTCCGGGCTTTTTCACGGAAGCTTTTCTATTTACGGGGTTCACGGACGAGGAGAGAGGAATGAAGCGATGCAGCCGACGAACGACGGACGCAAGAGATTCGAGGTGCTGCTGCAGCAGGCCGAACTGCCGACCGAATGGCTAAGCCAGCATTTTCGTGACGGGCAGATCGAGAAGGTGGAAATCAGCCGGTCGCGCAAAGAGTGGACGATACATACGGCCAAAGAGGCGTTGCTTCCGAAGACGATCTACGCGGGATTCGTCGAGCGGGTGAAGGCGAAGCTCGGACATGTCGCAGACATTACCCACGTGTTGCGGTACGGAAGCCAAGTGACGACGGAGCAAATCGTGCGGGAATATTGGCCGCTCTTCATCGAATGGATGCAGCGCGAGGTCGCCTCCGTCAACGGCTGGTTGGCCAAAGCGGAGCTCGAGTTCGACAAGGATATCGTTACGATCGCGCTTCTGAACGAGACGAATCTCGGACTCGCGCGCAAGAAGGAGCTCGACACGCAGGCGGTACGATATTACGAGATGAGGTTCGACCGCTCGCTGCGAATCAAGATGACGGTCGGCGAGACGAAGCCGGACACGTATAACGATTTCGCGCAGAAGATCGAACAGGAGAACCGGGCCGCGATCGAGCAGATCATGGCGAGCGCGCGGGAAGAAACGCCGGTCGAGGAAGGCGAACCGCCGCAGGTGCTCGCGCACGGTTACGAAATCAAGGAACCGGCGATGCCGATTCAGGAAATACGCGAGGAAGAGAAGAAAGTGACCGTGCAGGGGGCGGTGTTCGGCCTCGAGACGAAGGAGCTTCGGACGGGCAGCACGCTGTTCACTTTTTCCGTAACGGACTTCTCCGATTCGCTGTCTTGCAAAGTGTTCGGCAAAAACAAAGAAGATATTAAGATGCTTAGCCTGCTCGCGAACGGCAAATGGGTAAAGCTGCGGGGCAAAATCGAATACGACCGGTTTCTCAATCCGCCGGAACTCGTCATGTTCCCGAACGACATCCGCGAAATCGTCGCGCCCCCCGAGCCGAAGGACACGGCCGATGAGAAACGCGTCGAGTTTCATCTGCACACGACGATGAGCACGATGGACGCGGTCACGCCGGTGGACGTCTATATTAAGACGGCGGCCAAATGGGGGCACAAGGCGATCGCGATCACCGACCACGCGAACGTTCAGTGCTACCCGGAAGCGGCGAAGGCCGGCAAGAAGCACGGCATCAAGGTGTTGTTCGGCGTCGAAGCGAACGTCGTCAACGACGCGGTGCCGATGGTCATCCAGCCCCGCGAGCAAAGCTTGACCGACGCCGAATACGTCGTGTTCGATATCGAGACGACGGGATTGTCGGTCACGGACAACAAAATCATCGAGCTTGCGGGCATCAAAATGAAGAACGGGCAGGAAACGGATCGATACTCGACGTTCGTCAACCCGCACGAGCCGATTCCGTATAACATTCAGCAGTTGACGAACATCACCGACGACATGGTACGGGACGCGCCGGAGCTCGAGCCGAAGCTGAGAGAGTTCGTCGAATTCGTCGGAGACGCCGTTCTCGTCGCGCACAACGCGCGCTTCGATATCGGATTTATCCAGGAAAACCTGAAGCGAATCGGGGAGCCGCCATTGCCGAATCCGGCGCTCGACACGCTCGAGCTCGCCCGATTTCTCCACCCGACGATGAAGAACCACCGATTGAACACGCTCGCATCGCTGTACAAGGTTTCTCTCGAGAACCATCACCGGGCGATCGACGACACGATCGCTCTCGGCGGCATTTTGATCGGCTTGCTGAAGGACGCGCTCGATCGGGGAGTGACCGAGCTTCGCCAACTGAACGAGGTCAACGTCAACAGCTGGAAGACGACGCGTCCGTTCCATTGCGGCATCTACGCGCTGAACGCCGTCGGCAAGAAAAATTTGTTCAAGCTGATCTCGTTGTCGCATACCGAGTATTTGAACCGGATGGCTTGCATTCCGAAGAGCAAACTCGTGGAGCATCGCGAAGGCCTTCTTGTCATCTCCGGCTGCGAAAAGGGCGAATTGTTCGAGACGGTGCTCAACAAGTCGCTGGAGGAAGCGGAAGAAATCGCGGAATTCTACGACGTGCTCGAAATCCAACCGATCGACTTTTACATGCATTTGCTGGACAAGGGGCTCGTCTCGAGCCGGGCCGCGCTCGAAGAAGCGCTTCGCCGGATCGTGCGCATCGGCGAGAAGCTGACGAAGCCTGTCATCGCGACGGGCAACGTCCATTACTTGATTCCGAGAGAGAAAATATTCCGCGATATTACGATTCACGGCATTACCGGCTTCAGCCCGCTCAAAGACCAGCGCAAGCCGGACGCCCACTTCCGCACGACGGCGGAAATGCTCGAAGCCTTCCAGTTTCTCGGCGCGGACAAGGCGCGGGAAGTCGTCGTGACGAACACGTCGGAGCTCGCGGACCGGTTCGAACCGTTCGATATGTTCCCTAGCAAGGGAGGTCCCGCGGAGAACGGGTTGTTCTCCCCGATCATCGACGGTGCCGACGAGGAGATCCGATCCACGTGTTACGAGACGGCGAAATCGATGTACGGAGAAGAGTTGCCCGAAGTCGTGACCGCGCGGCTCGAGAAGGAGCTCGTTCCGATCATCAAGTTCGGATTCTCGGCCAACTATCTCATATCCGAGAAGCTCGTTAAAAAATCGAACCAAGACGGATATCTCGTCGGTTCGCGGGGATCGGTCGGCTCTTCCGTCGTCGCGACGTTCCTCGGCATCTCCGAAGTCAATCCGCTCCCCGCCCATTACTTGTGCCGCAATTCCGAATGCAAGCACAGCGAATGGTTCCTCGACGGCAGCGTGCCGAGCGGCTTCGACTTGCCGGACAAGACGTGTCCCCACTGCGGCACGATCATGCGGGGAGAAGGGCAGGATATCCCGTTCGAGACGTTCCTCGGATTCAAGGGAGACAAAGTTCCCGATATCGACTTGAACTTCTCGGGCCATTATCAACCGCACGCCCATAACTACACGAAAGTGCTGTTCGGGGAAAAAAGGGTGTTCCGCGCGGGCACGATCGGCACGGTCGCGGAGAAGACGGCATTCGGCTTCACGAAGAAATACGAAGAAGAGCACGGCAAATCGTGGCGCGGAGCGGAGCTGAACCGGCTCGCCGCCGGTTGCACGGGCGTCAAGCGCAGCACCGGCCAGCATCCCGGGGGCATCGTCGTCGTTCCGGACTATATCGACGTCGAAGACGTGACGCCGGTACAGTACCCGGCCGACGACAAAAACTCCGAATGGCAAACGACGCACTTCGATTACCACGCGTTCGAAGCGAATTTGCTCAAGCTCGATATTCTCGGGCACGACGACCCGACGATGATGCGGATGCTGCAGGATTTGACCGGCATCGATCCGACGACGATTCCGATGAACGACCCGAAAGTCATGAGCTTGTTCAACTCGGTCGAAGCGCTCGGCGTATCGCCGCAGAAGATCCGCTCGAACGTCGCGACGTTCGGCGTGCCGGAGATGGGCACAAGGTTCGTGCGTCAGATGCTCGAGGAGACGAAGCCGTCCTCGTTCGCCGACTTGCTTCAAATCTCGGGTCTGTCCCACGGAACGGGCGTATGGCTCGGCAACGCGCAAGAACTGATCAAGAACGGCACTTGCACGATCAAGACCGTTATCGGTTGCCGGGACGACATCATGTTGTTTCTTATTTATAAGGCGGGCATGGACGCGTCGCTCGCGTTCAAGATTACGGAAAGCGTCCGTAAAGGCAAAGGGCTGACGCCGGAGTGGATCGAGGAAATGAAAAGGTGCAAAGTGCCGCAATGGTACATCGATTCCTGCCTGCGCATCGAGTACATGTTCCCGAAAGCCCATGCTTCGGCTTACGTCATCTCGGCCGTTCGGACGGCATTCTTCAAATTGTATTATCCGATCCAATATTACGCGACTTATTATTCGGTACGCGCCGCCGACTTCGACGTCGAGCTGTTCTGCCAAGGCTACGACGCGATTCTGAAAATGCTTCTCGAAATCGAGGAGAAGGGTTTCCAGGCGACGACGAAAGAGAAAAACATGATTTCCATTCTGGAGATGGGGCTGGAGATGACGGCGCGCGGGTTCAAGTTCAAATCGGTCGACCTTTACCGGTCCGAAGCGACCCGGTTCATCATCGACGGCGACAGCCTTATTCCTCCGTTCGGCGCCATCGCGGGCGTCGGGGAGAACGCGGCGCGCAACATCGCGGCGTCCCGGGAAGACGGCGATTACCTGTCGATCGAAGACTTCCAGCAACGGTCCAAAGCGAGCAAAACGATCGTCGAGCTGTTGACCGGTCTCGGCACGTTCCGCGGCTTGCCGGAATCCAACCAGCTCATGCTGTTCTAGGGAAGCGGCGGAAGAGCAGGAAAGTTGTAGTTGCCAGCCTCGTCAAGATTATGTTATATTATTTTTGGTAATCATGTGGATAACACTGTCTGCAGAAGAGTGGGGAAACCCACTCTTTCCGTTTTGTCTGCGGCTATTTTGCGTTATGCGAAATGGAAGGGTATGCGGAACGGAGAGGCAATCCATTTGTAGCATCGGGAGGTCAACCCATTTGAATTCGACGCAAATCAAGTCCATCGTGGAAAACTTTTCTTCTTCTTATATGGAAGAGAACGGGTTCGAACTGGTGGACGTGGAGTACGTGAAGGAAGGCAGCAACTGGTTTCTGCGCGTTTACGTGGACAAGGAAGGCGGCATCGACATCGACGATTGCGGCATCGTTTCCGAGTTCGTCAGCGCGAAATTGGATGAGCTGGATCCGATCGAGGAAGCGTACTTCTTGGAAGTCAGCTCTCCGGGCGCCGAAAGGCCGCTCAAGAAAGCCGAGGACGTCGCGAAAGCGGTCGGAAAGCACGTATTCGTGACGACCTACGAGAAAATCGACGGAGCGAAAGAGTTCGAAGGACGCTTGGACGGATTCGACGGGACGACGCTGAACGTGACGGTAGGGCGGCGCAAGCATGCCATTCCTTACGACAAAGTGGCTTCCGCGCGGCTGGCCATCGTTTTCTAAATATTTTTGTCGCGTATATGAGGAGGAATGATGTTGAAATGAGCATGGAGTTTATCGAAGCGCTGTCCGAAATCGAGCGCGATAAGGGCATCAGCAAGGACGTCCTGATCGAGGCTATCGAAGCGGCACTCATCTCCAGCTATAAGCGTAATTTTAATACGGCTCAGAACGTTCGCGTGGACATTAATCGGACAACGGGGCAAATTAAAGTATACGCGCGCAAAACGGTCGTCGAAGAAGTGCTGGATCCGCGCTTGGAAATTTCCTTGGAAGCTTCCCGTTCGATCAATCCCCACTATCAGCTGGACGACATCGCGGAGATCGAAGTAACGCCTCGCGATTTCGGCCGCATCGCCGCGCAAACGGCGAAGCAGGTCGTCACGCAGCGCATTCGCGAAGCGGAACGCGGGTTGATCTACCACGCTTACGTGGACAAGGAACAAGACATCGTGACCGGCATCATCCAGCGGATGGACTTGCGCAACCTGTACGTCGATCTGGGCAAAGTCGAAGCGGCTCTGCCGCTCACCGAGCTCATGCCGACCGACAAGTTCAAGCAATTGGACCGCGTCAAAGCGTTCATCACGAAAGTCGAGAACACGAGCAAAGGCCCGCAAATCATTCTTTCCCGCACTCATCCAGGGCTGCTGAAAAGACTGTTCGAGCTTGAAGTCCCGGAAATTTTCGACGGCACGGTGGAAATTCGTTCTGTCGCGCGCGAAGCGGGCTTCCGCTCGAAGATCGCGGTTTATTCCCGCAACGAGGAAGTCGATCCGGTCGGCTCTTGCGTCGGTCAACGGGGCGCTCGCGTCCAATCGATCGTCACGGAGCTGAAGGGCGAGAAGATCGACATCGTCAGATGGTCCGAGGCGGTCGACGAATACGTAGCCAACGCGCTTAGCCCTTCCAAAGTGCTGGAAGTCATCGTATTCGAAGCGGAGAAAATGGCGCGGGTCATCGTTCCGGATTACCAGCTTTCCCTCGCGATCGGCATCAAGGGCCAGAACGCCCGCCTCGCGGCGAAGCTGACCGGTTGGAAAATCGATATCAAGAGCGAGACGCAGGCGGAGCAGGAATACGGCCGTCCGAAAACGAGCGGAGCGACGATGCACCAGGACAGCGTCTCCATCGACTGAGGGGGATCCCCGTGAGACCTAGAAAAATTCCGCAGCGCAAGTGCGTCGCTTGCCAGCAGATGATGGCGAAAAAAGAATTGATCCGCGTCGTCCGATCCCCGCAAGGGGAAATTCAGATCGACTTGTCGGGCAAGAAACCCGGCAGGGGCGCTTATTTATGCGGCAAGGTTTCTTGCTTTAAGCTGGCAAAGAAATCGAAGGCGTTCGAGCGCGCGCTCAAAGTTCCCGTCTCCGCCGATATATACGATCGCCTGGAAGCCGACTTCGTGAAAGTCGAAGACGAGTTCCAAGCGAACAAGGAGATGACGGACGACGATGAAGACGGCGAATAAGGCGTTGTCGCGGCTAGGCCTCGCCACGAGAGCCGGAAAGTTGATCAGCGGCGAGGAAATCGTGCTGAAAGCGATCCGCTCGGGGGAAGCGAAGCTCGTGCTGCTCGCGGCAGACGCATCGGACAATACGACGAAAAAAGTAAAAGATAAATGCAACAGTTACGGCGTGCGATTGCTTATCGGCTATACCAGATACGAACTCGGATCCGCGGTCGGCAAGCCCGAACGCGTGCTGTTCGCGGTCACGGATCGGGGTTTCGCCGACATGCTAACCGCCGGTTGGGTTCAACACTCGGAGGTGGAGAATATTGAGTAAACAAGATCAGACGGACAACAAAGATAAGCTTAGGGTTTACGAATACGCAAAGCAGCTCAACATGAGCAGCAAAGAAATCATTACGATATTGAAACGGCAGAATATGCCGGTCAACAACCACATGAGCGTCATGGAAGACGGCATGACGAACGCGGTGGAGAAGTTCTTCCGCGACGTGAAAGCGAACGCGGCAGCCAAGATGGCGCAAGCTTCCAAGCCTGCGTCTTCTTCCGGCGCGCAATCGGGCGATCGTCGTCCGCAAGGCGGAGCTTCTTCTAACGCGGGCTCAGGCAACAGCGGCAACGGATCGCAATCCCGCCCTGCCGCGTCGGTTTCTTCCGCTCCTGCGGTTTCGGCACCGGCTGCGTCTGCGAATCCGGCTCCAGCGGCGACGGCACCGGCTGCTCCTGCGGCTTCCGCTCCTGCGGCTTCGGTACCGGCTGCGTCCGCGAATCCGGCTCCTGCGGTTTCCGCCGCTCCGGCGCCTTCGGCTTCGCAAGGCGGCGGCCCGAACGGCGGCCAAGGCGGCTACAACCGCGACGGCAACCGTCCGCAAGGCCAAGGCGGCCAAGGCGGCCAAGGCGGCTACAATCGCGACGGCAACCGTCCGCAAGGTCAAGGCGGCTACAACCGCGACGGCAATCGTCCGCAAGGTCAAGGCGGTCAAGGCGGGTACAACCGCGACGGCAACCGTCCGCAAGGCCAAGGCGGTCAAGGCGGGTATAACCGCGACGGCAACCGTCCGCAAGGCCAAGGCGGTCAAGGCGGTTACGCGGGCAACCGTCCGCAAGGTCAAGGCGGTCAAGGCGGCTACGCGGGCAACCGTCCGCAAGGCAGCGGTCAGGGCGGCCAAGGCGGGTACAACCGTCCGCAAGGTCAAGGCGGTCAAGGCGGTCAAGGCGGTCAAGGCGGTTACGCGGGCAACCGTCCGCAAGGCAGCGGTCAAGGCGGCTACGCGGGTAGCCGTCCGCAAGGCAGCGGTCAAGGCGGATACGCAGGCAACCGTCCGCAAGGCGGCGGTCAAGGCGGCTACGCGGGCAACCGTCCGCAAGGCGGCGGTCAAGGCGGCTACGCGGGCAATCGTCCGCAAGGCGGCGGCTTCGGCGGCGCTCCGCGTCCGCAAGGCGGAGGTTTCGGCGGCGCTCCTCGCCCTCAAGGAGGCGGCTTCGGCGGCGGAACGAGCAGCGCGGCGCCTAGCCGTCCGGGTCAAGGCATCGGCGCGGGCCGCAGCTCTTCGGCTGCGGGCGCGGGAGCTCGCGGCGGCCGTCCGGACGGCAAACGCGACGACTTCAACCGTTCGGGCGCTCCGGGCGCAGCGGCCGGCAAACGGAAAGAGAACAATAGCCGGTTCGAGGACGGAAGAAACAACTTCAGAGGCCCGAAAGGCAAGGGCGGCAAAAACGCCCGCAAAGGCAATATGCCTCCGCGCGAGAAAATCGACAACACGCCTAAGAAAGTCATCGTCCGAGGCAATATGACGGTCGGCGAATTGGCGAAGCTTCTTCATAAAGACGCGTCCGAAGTGATCAAGAAATTGCTCATGATGGGCGTCATGGCGACGATTAACCAAGAACTCGATCTCGATACGGTCCTTCTCGTCGTCGGCGAGTACGGCGTAGAGGTCGAAGTGAAAATCGTCGTCGAGGATACGCAATTCGAGACGATCGAAGAGAACGACAACCCGGACGATCTCATTTCCCGTCCGCCTGTCGTCACGATCATGGGTCACGTCGACCATGGTAAAACGACGCTCCTCGACGCTATCCGCGAGACGAAAGTCGCTAGCGGCGAAGCTGGCGGCATCACGCAGCATATCGGAGCGTACCAAGTCGAGATCAACAACAAAAAAATCACGTTCCTGGATACTCCGGGTCACGAAGCGTTCACGACGATGCGTGCACGCGGCGCCCAGGTTACCGATATTACGATTCTCGTCGTCGCTGCAGACGACGGCGTCATGCCGCAGACGGTGGAAGCGATCGCACACGCGAAAGCGGCGAACGTGCCGATCATCGTCGCGGTCAACAAGATCGACAAACCGGGCGCGGATCCGGATAAAGTGAAGCAAGAATTGACCGAGTACGGTCTCGTGCAAGAAGCGTGGGGCGGGGATACGATTTTCGTCGAAGTATCCGCGAAGCAACGAATCAACTTGGACGGCTTGCTCGAGATGATCCTACTCGTGGCCGAGATGAACGACTACAAAGCGAACCCGGACAAACGGTCGCGCGGTACGGTCATGGAAGCCGAGCTCGACAAAGGCAAAGGACCGGTCGCCCGTATTCTCGTGCAGAACGGTACGCTTAAAGTGGGCGACGCCTTCGTGGCCGGCGACTGCTTCGGACGTATCCGCGCCATGACGAACGACCGCGGACGCCGAATCAAGGAAGCGGGTCCATCGACGCCGGTCGAGATCACGGGCTTGACGGAAGTGCCGCAAGCGGGCGATCCGTTCATGGTGTTCGAAGACGAACGCAAAGCGCGCGAAATCGCCGACAAGCGTTCGATCAAGACGCGCCAATCGCAGATCAAGGCGAACCAAACGGTTACGCTCGAGGATCTGTTCAGCAAAATCAAAGAAGGCGACATCAAAGAGCTCAACGTCATCCTCAAAGCGGACGTTCAAGGCTCGCTCGAAGCGCTTAAAGGCTCGCTCGAGAAGATCGAGATCGAAGGCGTTCGCGTTCGCACGATCTACAACGGCGTCGGCGCGATTACCGAATCCGATATCGTTCTTGCGTCCGCTTCGTCCGCGATCGTCGTCGGCTTCAACGTCCGTCCGGAGCCGCGCGCCCAACTGATCGCGGAACAGGAAAAAGTGGACGTTCGCCTGCACTCGATCATCTACAAGGTCATCGAGGAAATCGAACAAGCGATGAAGGGCATGCTCGATCCGGTATTCAAGGAAAGAGTCACCGGTCACGCGGAAGTTCGCCAGACGTTCAAAGTCACGAAGGTCGGCACGATTGCCGGCTGTATGGTCATCGACGGCAAAATCGCTCGCAACGCCGAGGCTCGGCTTACCCGTGCCGGCGTGGTCGTCTACACGGGCAAAATCGACACGCTCAAGCGTTTCAAAGACGACGTGAAAGAAGTGTCGGAAGGCTACGAGTGCGGCATCACGCTAGATAAGTTCAACGATCTCCAAGAAGGCGACGTCATCGAAGCGTTCGTCATGGAAGCCGTCGAACGTTAAGCGGACGCCGCGCGGCAATGCGCAAAACGGATTATTACACGCAAGCAAGATAAGGTGGGATCAGCATGGCCAAATTCCGGGTCGGGCGGGTCGGCGAACAGATCAAGAAGGAGATCAGCTCCATCATCCAGACGGAGCTGAAAGATCCCCGGATCGGATTCATCACCGTCACCGGTGTGGACGTCACCAACGATCTATCCCTCGCGAGAGTGTACTTGAGCATTCTCGGCAGCGAGGAACAGAAAGAGGAGACGCTGAAAGCGATCGGCCGGGCGAACGGATTTCTCCGTTCGGAGCTTGGACGCAGGGTAAAGCTGCGCCATACGCCGGTCATGGAGTTCAAGTTCGACAGCTCCATCGCTTATGGCAGCCACATCGAAGCGTTACTGAACCAAATCAACAAAGATTCTCGCGAATCTTAGAAAGGGCGATCGGAAGGCGGGCAACCGTCCCGTTCTTTCGCGCCATACTTACGCATGCAGCCGGCCGATGGCCGGCGATGCCGTTTTACTCGGTAATTCAGAATGGATAAGTTTCACGCTTATCCATTCCTGAATTACCTTCGCAAAGCTTCTTAGGCGTTAAGATCGCCTAAGGCGTTTTTGCTTGGTTATTCGCAAAGGATAAGCTACCCGCTTATCTTTTGCTGTATAACCGCCGCAAAAATGGCTTCGGTATCGCATTCATGCATCCATAGACGGAGAAGGCCTTTTTGCTCGGTATTTCGGAACACTGGCTAGGGGGAAACAGGCATGTGGGTCAACGCTCTGCGGGAAGCGGCCGACTTCATTCGCGAGAGGGACGATTTTCTGATCGTCTCTCACGTACAGCCCGACGGCGACGCGATTAGCTCCACCGTGGCGACGGGGTGGTTACTCGGTAAGCTGGGGAAGCGGTATACAATGTTTAATGAAGGCCCCGTGCCTTCGAAGCTTCGATATTTATGGAAAAGCGACGCCATCGTGGCGTCGGGAGACGACGCGGAGCCGCCGGCAAAAACTTACCGCAGCGTCATCTGCGTCGATTGCGCGGATTACGCCCGGGTCGGACGGACGGTTTCGTGGTTCGCTCCAGGCGCGGACATTTTGAATATCGACCATCATCCGACGAACGACGGCTTCGGTCTCGCGAACCTGATGAAGTTCGACGCCGCGGCGACGGCCGAGATTTTGTTCGAATTGATCGACGAATTCGGGCTCGCCATCGACAAGGATGTCGCGACGGCCATCTATACCGGATTGATGACGGATACGGGAGGATTCCGCTATTCGAATACGAGCCCGGTCGTCATGGCTATGGCTTCGAGGCTGCTCGAAGCGGGCGTTAACGGTCCGGAATTGGCGGAGCATCTGCTCGAGCGGATGACGCCGGGACAGTTGTCTATGATCCGGCGGGGACTAAACCGTCTCGAGTTCAGCGAAGACCAGCGCATCGCATGGCTTTGGGTGACTTCCGAGGATCTGGAGCAGACGGGAGCAACGAACGAAGACCTGGAAGGGCTCGTGAATTACCCCCGTAACGTCGAAGGCGTGGAAGTCGGCATTTTGTTCAAAGAGAACGGAGGCGCATCCGTCAAGGCGAGCTTGCGCTCCGCGGGCAAAGTGAACGTCGCGGCCGTCGCCCAAGCGTTCGGCGGAGGCGGACATGTCCGCGCCGCGGGGTTACGGGTGACCGTTCCGTTGAGGGAAGCGATCGATCAAGTCGTCGCAGAGGTCCGGAAAGCGTTGGATGAAGCATGAGCGATATGAAGCAAGCGCAATGGGAAGGCGTGCTCGCCATATGGAAGCCCGCCGGCTGGACGTCGCACGACGTCGTGGCGAAAGCCCGGGGCATGCTGAAGGAGCGCCGGATCGGCCATACGGGCACGCTCGATCCCGCCGTTACCGGCGTTCTGCCGCTCTGCATCGGACGTTCTACCCGTTTCGTCGAGTATTTGCAGGAGCTGCCCAAGACGTATCGGGCGACGCTTCGCTTCGGCATCTCGACGGATACGGAAGATTTAACGGGCAACGTCGTCGACGAAAGCGATGCTTCGTTCCTGACGGAAGAGGCGATCGTCGGGGCGGCGAAGTCGTTCGTCGGGGAGATCGATCAAGTGCCGCCGATGGTATCGGCGGTCAAAATCGGAGGCAAGCGGCTGTACGAGCTGGCGAGGGAAGGCGTAACGGTTGAACGTCCGTCGAGAAGGGTAACGATCTATTCCCTTGACGTCGAGAACGTTACCGTAGGCGTTACCCGACCCGAGCTGACGTTCTCGGTCGCTTGTTCCAAAGGCACGTACATCCGTACGCTTTGCGTCGATATCGGACGCAAGCTCGGCGTGCCCGCGGCGATGGCCGAGCTTGTCCGTACCGAAAGCGCGGGCATTCGCCGGCCGCAATGCGTGACGTTGGAGCAGATTCCGGCGCTCGTCGCGAGCGGAGAACTTCGGGAGAAGCTTCTGTCTCCGGACGGCTTGCTGACGAACGTCCCCGCCGCGGTCGCGATTTATCCGGAATCGTTGCACGTGCTGCAGGGCAAGGGCATTTCCGCGGCGAAGCTGCAGCCCCAGCCTTCCAATCCAGGACTATTGAAGCTATATCGTTCGGACGGCGCTTTCCTTGGTTTATATTCTTTGGACGAGAGAAGAGTCCGGGTCAGTCCGGTCAAAGTGTTCCATCCTTCGGAACCGGAACCGGTCGGAGGAACGTCCGATTGAACAGGAGGTCGGCATCAGGTGGAACGGTACGATTTATCGGCAGCCCACGTCACGGAAGGGCTGCCTGAAGGAGCAACGAAACGGCAAGGCGTATCGCTGGCGATCGGGTTTTTCGACGGCATGCATCTCGGACATCGGGAAGTCGTCCGGCAAGCGGTCGCCGCCGCCCGCCGCCGGGGGCTCGTGCCCGCGGCCATGACGTTCAGCCAGCATCCGCGCGTCGTGCTCGGGCACGGCTCGCATTACGAGACGGTGCTGACTCCGCTGGAAGACAAGCTCGCTTTGCTCGCCGAGATCGGCGTCGAGGCGACTTACGTCATTCGGTTCGACAAGGCGTTCTCGGAAGTGACGGCGGAGCAATTCGTCAAGTCGATTCTCGTCCCGCTCGGCGCCAAGTCGACGACCGTCGGTTTCGATTTCGCCTTCGGCCATCGCGGAGCGGGCAACGCGGAGAAGATTCGGGAATACGGCGAAGGGGCTATCGACGTCGAAGTCGTATCCCCGGTGTTCCTCGACGGAGACAAAGTCAGCAGCACGCGTATCCGGGAACGGCTTCAGGCAGGCGATTGCCATGAAGCCTCCAGGTTGCTCGGACGATGCTATGCCATAGCGGGTACGGTCGTGCACGGCGACGCCAGAGGCCGGCAACTCGGCTTCCCGACGGCGAACTTGAGTCCGGAACAACCTTACGTCATCCCGCGATCGGGCGTGTACGCGATCCGGATCGACGTGCCCGGCGAATCGGGCGCGTCCGAAGGCAGCTACGAAGGCGTCCTGAACGTCGGGCTCCGTCCGACGTTCGACGCGCCTGGCGGCGCGCTTAAGCTGGAGGCGCATCTATTCGATTTCACGGGAGATTTGTACGGACGAAGACTATCGCTCTCTTTCCATGCTTACCTTCGGGAAGAGAAGAAGTTCGAATCGGTCGGACAACTGGTCGAGCAAATCTCGAGCGACGCGTCCGAAGCCAGAAGGCTGTTCGCGTTAGCTTCGCGGCCATCTTAATGGGCGATATCGGTTGTTGAATGTTCGCCCCGTACTATGCTATACTAGACAACGTTGCCGTCGACGGGCTCACGCCCTACGCGAGCAACGCTGAACCTTGGCTTGGCGACGCGACATCACCGACGCCCGCTTGGCCAACGGCGATTACGAAAGAAGGAGGTGACCAAGGATGGCATTGACGCAGGAACGCAAACAAGAGTTGATCAACGAGCACAAGACTCACGCTTCGGACACGGGATCCCCGGAAGTCCAAATCGCTATCCTTACGGAAAACATCAACAATCTGACGCAACACTTCAGGGAGCACAAGAAAGACCACCACTCCCGCCGCGGTTTGCTTAAGATGGTTGGCCAACGCCGTAAGCTGCTCGCATACTTGAAAAACAAAGACGTTAGCCGTTACAGCGCCCTGATTGCGAAATTGGGACTGCGCCGTTAATTCGGTTACGTTACCGACGAAAGCAACCTGGACGCGCCGATATGGGGCTCTACGCCCCGTATCGGCGGCATCAGGTTGCTTTTTCCGTTATTCATAATGGAAGTTGCCTAAGAAACTCCCGGCAGGAAATAATGGAAATAGTGTCGAAAGAGGCATATACGGCAAATTCCGTTTTCTGACGGAAATCCGTATATGTCGGAAGTATCGGACAAGCGCGGGGAAGCGATAACCGAAGCGGTCCGATATTCGTACATAAGGTTATAAACAAGGAGGGAATCAGTATGGAACAACGCGTGGAAATGCAGCTTGGCGGCCGCCCGTTCGCTTTGGAAACGGGACGATTGGCCAAGCAGGCGAACGGCGCCATCGTCGTGCGCTATGGAGAAACGGTCGTACTGTCTACCGTTACGGCTTCGAACGAACCTAAAGATCTCGACTTCTTCCCGCTGACCGTTAACTACGAGGAACGGTTGTACGCGGTAGGCAAAATTCCGGGAGGCTTCATTAAACGGGAAGGCCGCCCGAGCGAAAAAGCGATTTTAGCGAGCCGTCTGACGGACCGTCCGATTCGTCCGCTGTTCGCGGAAGGGTTCCGCAACGACGTGCAAATCGTCAATCTCGTCCTGAGCGTCGATCAGGATTGCTCTCCGGAAATCGCGGCGATGATCGGAACGTCCGCGGCGCTGGCGATCTCCAACGTTCCGTTTAACGGACCGATCGGAGGCGTTATCGTCGGCCGCGTAGACGGACAATTCGTCGTGAACCCGACCCAAGCGCAAGAAGAAGCGTCCGACCTGTACGTCGTCGTGGCGGGAACGCGCGACGCGATCATGATGGTCGAAGCGGAAGCGAACGAAGTGTCCGAGGAAGTCATGCTCGAAGCGATCATGTTCGGTCACGACGAGATCAAGAAGATCGTCGACAAGATCGACGAGCTCGTCTCCGTCGCCGGCAATCCGAAGATGGCCGTGAAGCTTCACAGCGTAGACGCGGAAATCGAAGCGGCCGTGCAAGCGTTCGCGAAGGACCGCTTGGTACAAGCTGTCAGCATCGCCGAGAAGCATGCCCGCCAAGAGGCGATCGACGCGATCAACGGCGAGACGGTCGAACATTTCGCCGTGCAATTCGCCGAAACGCCCGCCAAGCTCAAAGACGTCAAAGAAGCGCTCTACGATATCGTCAAAAACGAAGTGCGCCGCTTGATCACGCACGACAAAGTGCGTCCGGACGGCCGCGCGCTGAACGAAATCCGCCCGATTTCCAGCGACGTTTCCATTCTACCCCGCACGCACGGCTCCGGCTTGTTCACGCGCGGCCAGACGCAGGCGCTTAGCATCTGTACGCTCGGACCGCTCGGCGAAGTGCAAATTCTGGACGGCATCAGCCCTCAGGAATCGAAGCGCTTCATGCATCACTATAACTTCCCGCCGTTCTCCGTCGGCGAAGCCCGTCCGCTCCGTCCGCCGGGACGCCGCGAAATCGGCCACGGCGCGCTCGGCGAACGCGCGCTGCTTAAAGTACTTCCGTCCGAGGTGGAATTCCCGTACACGATCCGTCTCGTTTCCGAGGTGCTGGAATCGAACGGCTCGACGTCCCAGGCGAGCATTTGCGCGAGCACGCTCGCGATGATGGACGCGGGCGTTCCGATCAAAGCTCCGGTAGCCGGCGTGGCGATGGGTCTCATCAAGGACGGCGACCACACGTCCATCCTGACGGACATTCAAGGCATGGAAGACCATCTCGGCGACATGGACTTCAAAGTCGCGGGCACGGCGGAAGGCATTACCGCCATCCAGATGGACATCAAGATCGACGGCATCGACCGCTCGATATTGTCGGAAGCGTTGGAGCAAGCGAGACAGGGACGCATGTTCATTCTCGGTAAAATGCTCGAAACGATCCAACAACCGCGCAAAGAGCTTAGCAAATACGCGCCTAAGATCATTTCCCTTAAGATCAACCCGGACAAAATCCGCGACGTTATCGGTTCCGGCGGGAAGATCATCAACAAAATCATCGAAGACACCGGCGTCAAAATCGATATCGAGCAAGACGGCACCGTGTACATCGCATCGGCCGACGAAGCGGCGAACCAACGCGCCCGCGCGATTATCGAAGGCATCGTCAAAGAAGTCGTCGTCGGCGAAATCTATACCGGTACGGTCAAGCGGATCGAGAAATTCGGTTGCTTCGTCGAAATTCTTCCGAACAAAGACGGGCTTATCCACATCAGCCAAGTCGCGAACGAGCGGGTGGCCAAGGTGGAAGACGTCTTGAACATCGGCGATACGGTAACGGTCAAAGTCACCGAAATCGACAACATGGGACGCGTTAACCTGTCCCGCAAAGCATTGCTTGGCAATCCGGAGCAAGCGCAGCCGTCGGTGTAATTCCCGGCGGTTCGCTTTTCTCGCGAGCCGTTTCAACCTCATAGTTCGCACAATAGAGACTCTTCATCGGGAGGTCTCTTTTTGTTTTTATTCGGAATGTCTATGTTTCACGCTTATCCGTCTCCGAATAACCTACGCAAAGCTACTCCGGCGCCCAAATGGCGCCGAAGACGTTTTTGATCGTTGCGTATCATTCTCTTCGGTTCTAGGGATGCTTACACATAATGACCTCGTTCCGGGCATAGGATGAGGCAGGGATCGCGGGACAAGACGGGGTGAACGGAATGAGGAAGAAAATGCCGGCCGGGTTTCTGGCCGGGCTTGCGTTGATCGGTTGCGCGGTATGGCTCGCGGGTTCGTATGGACCCCTGCGTTCATACGTTCAAGACGTTAAACAAGGCGGAGCGGCGGACGCCGCGGTGATCGCGGTCGCTAACGCCGAACCGGAATCGGACGACGCTCGCTTGCTTGCGTATATTCAAAGCGAAGCGGATAAACGCATGCAACAGCCGGTCGACGCGGTCATCGACCGCGTGTGGAAAGCGATTCCGGGTTACGACGGCAGGACGGTCGACGTGCAGGCGACGTACGGCAAAGCGAAATCGCTCCGCGCGTCTCCGGGAGACAAAGGGTTTCCGTGGATTTACAAAGCGATCAAGCCCAAAGTCTCGCTTAAAGATTTGCCCGTGCAACCGATCTACAAGGGCAACGCGGGTAAGCCTTCGGTCGCGTTGATGATCAATGTCGCGTGGGGAGACGAATACTTGGCGCCGATGCTCGATATTCTGAAAGAAGCGGGCGTAAAGGCGACGTTTTTTTTCGACGGGACATGGCTCTCGAAACATATGGATACCGCGAAAGCGATTATCGCCCAGGGGCACGAGGTGTCCAACCACGCGTACACGCATCCCGATATGAGCAAGTTGGGCGCCGCGCGCCAACGCGAGGAAATCGGCAGAACGGAAGAGTTGCTGAAGAAGTTGGGCGTTCGCAACGAGTGGTTCGCGCCGCCATCCGGGTATTACAATGCGAATACGGTGAAGGTCGCTTCGGAATTCGGGCTGCGCACCGTGTTGTGGACGCTGGATACGATCGACTGGATGAAGCCTGATCCGTCCGCCGTCGTAGAGAAAGTGTCGCGCAAGGTAGGACCGGGCAGCCTCATTCTCATGCATCCGACGTCGACGTCGAGAGGCGCGCTCGCGGGGATGATCAAAGCGATACGGGCCAAGGGACTAACCCCCGGGACCGTGTCGGAGACGCTGTCGTCGGAGAGGACCGACGTTCGGTTGTGACGGTTGTCGTAATTTGATATATTGGTACTACTGCCTGTACCTTAAGAGGCAAAGGGGGAAATCGGATGAACAAATACGTACTCAAAAACGGATTGCGCGTCATGATCGAATCGATACCGACGAGTCGGTCGGTATCGTTCGGCATTTGGGTCAAAACCGGTTCCCGTTACGAGGATCAAAGCAACAACGGCATCTCCCACTTCATCGAACACATGTTGTTCAAAGGGACGAAACGCCATTCCGCCAAGGACATCGCCGACCGCTTCGACGGCATCGGCGGCAACGTGAACGCGTTCACCGCCAAGGAATACACGTGTTATTACGCGAAGGTGCTGGACCAGCATTTGCCGATCGCCGTGGACATTCTGTCGGACATGTTCTTCGAATCGCAAATGTCGGACGTCGAGCTCGCGAAAGAGAAGAACGTCATTCTCGAGGAAATCTCGATGTACGAGGATACGCCGGACGATACGGTGCACGACCTGGCGACGAGGGCGGCTTACGACGGCCATCCGCTCGCCTATTCGATACTCGGCACGGTGGAACGGCTGAACGCGATGAGTTCCGCCGATCTGCGCGGCTACATGGGCCAGCGTTACCGGATCGACAATACGGTCGTCAGCCTCGCGGGCAACGTCGGGGAAGAAGTGCTCGAGCTGCTCGAGAAGCATTTCGGTTCGTTCGACGTGAATGGTGCGGATACGCCGCTCGAAGTGCCGTCGTTCCATTCCCGCGCGCTGTTCCACAAGAAGAAGACGGAGCAAAACCATCTGTGCCTGACGTTCCCCGGATACTCCATTCAGGAGAAGAACCTGTACGCGATGATCTTGCTGAACAACGCGATCGGCGGCGGCATGAGCTCCCATCTGTTCCAGGAAGTAAGGGAGAAACGCGGCCTCGCTTATTCCGTCTACTCCTACCATACGTCCTACGCCGATAGCGGCTTGTTCACCGTCTATGCAGGGACGGCGCCGAAGCAGACGCGCGAAGTGTACGAAATCACGATGGAGCTGCTGAACGAGATCGCGGACAAAGGGTTGACGGAAGCGGAGCTCACGAGGGGCAAGGAGCAATTGAAAGGCAACCTGATCCTTAGCTTGGAAAGCACGAGCAGCCGGATGAACCGGATCGGCAAGAACGAGCTAATGCTCGGCCGCCATTATACGCTGGACGAAATGCTCGAGCGCATCGACCAGGTGGAGATGCCCCATTTGAACGCTATCATGAAAGAGATCATGGCGCAACCGTGCTCGGTCGCGCTCGTCGGATCGAGCGAGAAGCCGCTCGCCGGAATCGGGAGGGAATTCATTGTTTCCAGTGCAGTTGAAAAGACTACCGGGGAATGAGGACGTCGCGCTGCCGCGCCGGATGTCGGATATGGCGGCGGGCTTCGACCTGCATGCCGCCGTCGCGGAGCCGGTCGTGCTCGCGCCCGGCGAACGGGCGCTCATTCCTACGGGATTCGCGATGGCGATGCCCGCGGAGCTCGAGGCGCAAATCCGGCCCCGGAGCGGGCTCGCTTACAAACACGGCATTACTTGCTTGAATAGCCCGGGAACGATCGACGCCGATTACCGGGGCGAAGTGAAAGTGCTGCTCGTGAACCTCGGCCAGCAGCCGTTCGCGATCGAAAGAGGAGAGCGGATCGCTCAGATGGTATTCCAACGGGTGCCGCAAATCGCGATCGAAGAAGTGGAAGAACTGTCCGACACCATTCGCGGCGAGGGCGGCTTCGGGCATACCGGCAAGTAAATCGCAATTATCGTCATTAGCAGACTACGCAACCGATCGGCGCAGAGCCGAACCGGTTGCGTTTTTTCGTTCCCGGCACCCCGGACTGGGCTCATGCATACGATGATCTATGCAACAATGCCGAAAGGAGGGGACGACGATCCTTACGGGACATCATATCGTTCTCGCTGGCGGAGACGCCCGACAACTGGAAGTGATCCGACGACTGACGGAGCTGGACGCGACGGTGACGATGGTCGGCTTCGACCGGTTGGATACTCCGTTCAGCGGAGCCGTCAAAGGCGAATGGACGCCTGCTCTGCTGAGTCAGGCGACGGCGCTCGTGCTGCCGGCGGTAGGGACGGACGACGAAGGGGCGATATCGGCTCTGTTTTCCGACGCGGAACTCAAGCTGACGGACGCCCATCTCGCCGCCATGCCCAGAACGGGCAAAGTGATAACGGGCATGGCTAAGCCATTCCTGCGAAAGCTGTGCGAGAAACACCGCATCGGGCTCGCGGAGCTGTTCGAACGGGACGACGTGGCCATCTACAATTCCATCCCGACGGCGGAAGGCGCGCTCATGATGGCGATCCAGAATACCGACATTACGATCCACGGGTCGAATTGCATCGTTCTCGGATTGGGCCGGACGGGGTTCACGATGGCCCGAACGCTTCAGGCGCTCGGAGCCAAAGTGAAGGTCGGGGTACGCCGAGACGAGTCGTTCGCGAGAGCTTTCGAGATGGGTTTCGAGCCGTTCTATATGCCTGAATTGGCGCGCCAGGCGGGGAATATCGACTTGATTTTTAATACAATTCCGACTATGATAGTCACAGCACAAGTGATCGCACAACTCCCCCTGCGCGCATGTATTATCGACCTTGCCTCCAAGCCCGGCGGCACCGATTTCCGCTTCGCCGAGAAGCGCGGAATCAAAGCGATGCTCGCTCCCGGATTGCCCGGGATCGTGGCGCCGAAGACGGCAGGTCGCATCATCGCGAACAGTCTCACCCAGATCATTCTGGAAGACGACCGACTACGGGGGAATCAGCCATGAACTGGACAGGATTAACGGTCGGATACGCGTTATCCGGTTCGCATTGCACGCTCGAGGAAGTCATGCCGCAAATCCAGCGGTTCGTCGACGCGGGGGCGAACGTCGTGCCGATCGTGTCTCAGACGATCATGACGACGGATACCCGGTTCGGCGCTTCGAATCATTGGCAACAAACTTTGCGTCAAATTACCGGTAATGAAATCATATCTTCTATAGTAGAAGCCGAACCGTTAGGCCCTTCCAAGAAGCTGGACGTCATGGCAATCGCGCCTTGCACCGGCAATACGACGAGCAAGCTTGCCAACGCGCTGACGGACGGACCGGTCCTCATGGCCGCTAAGGCGCAAATGCGCAATCAGCGGCCTCTCGTGCTCGCCATTTCGACGAACGACGGACTCGGCCTGAACGCGGCGAACATCGCCAAGCTGCTCATTATGAAGAACGTTTATTTCGTGCCGTTCGGGCAAGACAATCCGGCCGCCAAGCCGAATTCGCTAGTCGCGAGAATGGACTTGGTCATGGAAACTTGCGAAGCGGCGCTTCAGAACAAACAACTGCAACCGATGCTCATCGAGCGTTTCTTGTACGCGTAAGATCATTCGCGGCAGCTATCCGATCTCGTTCCCCTCGTTGATCACTTCATCGCATGAGCGGAGGAAGAGAAGATGGACCTGATCGTGCAGAAGTTCGGCGGGACGTCGCTATCCGATGAATCGAGTCGGCGGCACGTCCTCCGTCATATTACGCGGGAGCACGAGGCCGGCAGCCGGCTCGTCGTCGTCGTATCGGCGATGGGGAGAAGCGGCGAACCTTACGCCACGGATTCCTTGCTCGAGCTCGTTCGCGCGAACGGAGACATGTTGCCCCCGCGGGAGAAGGACTTGCTTCTCTCGTGCGGGGAACTGATCTCCGCTACGGTGTTATGCAGCCTGTTATGCTCCGAAGGCATTCCGGCCGTAGCGCTTACCGGCGGTCAAGCCGGCATCGTCACGGACGGCCGCTTCGGCTCGGCCCGCATCTCCGAAATCCGGACGGACCGCATGCAGAAGCATCTCGCAGACAAGCAGGTCGTCATCGTCGCCGGCTTCCAAGGAGCCACGGAGGGCGGAGAGACGACGACGCTCGGCCGCGGCGGAAGCGATACGTCCGCGACCGCGCTCGGCGCGGCGCTTAACGCCGATATCGTAGATATCTACACGGACGTCGACGGTATCTTGACGGCGGATCCCAGGTGGGTGAGCGACGCCAGGCCGTTATCGGCGGTCAGCTACGAAGAAATATGCAACATGGCGCAGAACGGCGCCAAAGTCATTCACCCGAGAGCGGTCGAGATCGCGATGAAAGCCGGCATTCCGGTGCGCGTCCGGTCGACGTTCTCGGACGGCGTCGGCACGCTCGTCACGAACGCGAAGTCGCTGAGAAGCCAAGGCATCTGGTACGACAAGACGGTGACGGGGCTCGCGCACGTCAGGGGCGTTACCCAACTCGCCGTCGTCAACGGCAACGGGCCGTCGGACCTGCAGCTGCGGATATTCCGCGCGATGGCCACGCACGGCATCAGCGTCGACTTTATTAACGTCATGCCCACGGGCGTGCATTATACGGTATCGGAAGCCGATACGGATACGGCGGTAGACTTGCTCGGGCAATTGGACTTCGAGCCCGTCGTCAGGCGCGGATGCGCCAAAGTATCCGTCATCGGCGGAGGAATGAACGGGGAACCGGGCGTCATGGCCGTAATCGTGGAAGCGTTGACGAACGCGGGCATACCGATCTTCCAGTCCGCGGACTCGAACGCCACCATCTGGGTGCTCATAGCCGAACGTAACTTGGCGGAGGCGCTTCAAGCGTTGCACTCCGCGTTCGGCTTGCATCTGTCACCAGCGCAGGGAACTTAGAGGAGGATATCTAAATGAATTTCGGTCGTTTAATTACAGCAATGGTCACGCCGTTCGACGAGAACTTGAATATCGACTGGGAAACGACGGGGAAACTGATCGACTATTTGATCGAAGAGCAGAAGTCCGACAGCCTCATCGTCTCCGGAACGACCGGTGAATCCCCGACGTTGTCCGACGAGGAGAAGGTCGAGTTGTTCCGCTTCGCGGTAAAGCACGCGGCCGGACGCTGCAAAATCATCGCGGGCACCGGAAGCAACGAGACGGCCCATTCCGTCCAGCTGACGAAGAAAGCGGAAGAAGTCGGCGTCGACGGCGCGCTGCTCGTCGCTCCTTATTACAATAAGCCTAGCCAAGAAGGCATCTACCAGCATTTCCGCGCGATCGCCGAAGCGACTTCGCTGCCGATCATCCTCTATAACGTGCCTTCCCGTACCGTCGTCAGCATGACGACGGCGACGACGCTACGTTTGGCGCAAATTCCGAATGTCGTCGCGACGAAGGAATGCGCATCGCTCGGCCAGATGACGGAAATCGTCAGCGCCGCTCCCGAAGGTTTCGTGCTCTATAGCGGAGACGACGGCTTGACGCTTCCGGCGTTGTCCGTCGGCGGATACGGAATCGTCAGCGTCGCCAGCCACGTCGTCGGCGCCAAAATGAAGATCATGATGGCGGCTTATCTCGACGGCCGCGTTCAAGACGCGCGCGCGCTCAATGCGGAATTGTATCCTGTGTTCGACGGGCTGTTCAATTGCCCGAATCCCGTGCCGAATCCGGTTGCGGTCAAGTATGCGCTCGGCCTCCGCGGGTTGCCGGTCGGCGGCGTCCGATTGCCGCTCGTGGGCGCTACGGAAGCGGAAGCGCAATTCCTTCGCAACCTGCTCGGTTAATTCAGGAGTATTGCCGGTCGTTCCGTCGCCCAGTCGCCGCGTGAAGGGAACCGACGTCCTCCGGACGCCGGTTTTTCGCGTTTATTGGCCCGGGAATCTCTTGTGCGGGGAAGGGAAAGATAAGGGGGACGATTCGGCGATTCGGCATTCATCCGTTTTCGGCGGGCTTTAGAAGGGCTTTCGTTCATCCGATCCCTGCGCGAATCCGCTCCCCGGCCGGGCACTTTGGAAGGCGTTTTTGCTTGTTTTTCCTGATTTGCTTCATGTATAATGATTGAGAGTGATTGGGTGCGGCTAGTAAATAATAGCAAATTGAAAATTTCATATCGATCGGGTGCGTCGAATGGATCTAGGAGGTTCTAGTAGTGTCAAAGAAAAACAACCAAGATAAATTGCTCATCTTCGCGCTAGGCGGAGTCGGAGAAATCGGAAAAAACATGTATTGCATCCAGTACGGCAACGACATCGTCGTCGTTGACGCCGGATTGAAGTTCCCGGAAGAAGAAATGCTCGGCATCGACGTCGTCATTCCGGATATCGCTTACTTACTCGAGAACCGCGATAAAGTGAAAGCGATTTTGTTAACGCACGGACACGAGGACCACATCGGCGGTTTGCCTTACGTGCTCAAGCAATTGAACGTGCCGATCTACGGAACGAAGCTGACGCTCGGCCTCGTCGAGAACAAGCTGAAGGAAGCGGGATTGCTCGGCGATACGAAACGCCATCTGATAAACGAAGACTCGGAGTTGACGTTCGGAACGATCAAAGCGACTTTCTTCCGCACGAACCACAGCATTCCGGATTCCGTCGGCGTCTGCCTGGAAACGCCGGAAGGCAACGTCGTCCACACGGGCGACTTCAAATTCGACCATACGCCGGTGAACGACCAGTTCGCCGACTTGCAACGAATGGCTGAAATCGGCAGCAGAGGGGTGCTCGCGCTCCTGTCCGACAGCACGAACGCGGAACGCGCGGGCTATACGCCTTCGGAAAGCAACATCGGCAAAGAATTCGAATCGCTGTTCCGTTCCGCCAAACAGCGCGTCGTCGTCGCTACGTTCGCTTCGAACGTCCATCGCGTGCAACAAGTCATCAACGCAGCGGCGGAAACGCGCCGTAAGCTGACCGTCGTCGGACGCAGCATGGTCAACGTCGTCAGCATTGCTTCCGAACTCGGTTATTTGAACATTCCGGAAGGCATGCTGATCGAACCGGAAGAAGTGAACAAGCTTCCGGCCGACCGCGTCGTCATCCTGTCGACCGGCAGCCAAGGCGAGCCGATGTCCGCCCTCACGCGGATGGCGCGTTCCACGCACCGCAAAGTCGACATCTTGCCGGGCGACACCGTCATTATCGCCGCGACTCCGATTCCGGGCAACGAGCGTTACGTCGGCCGAACGGTAGACGAGCTTATGCGCCTCGGCGCTCACGTCATCTACGGACCGGGCTCGATTTCCGGCGTTCACGTCTCCGGTCACGGCAGCCAAGAAGAATTGAAGCTGATGCTCAACCTGATGCGTCCGGAATATTTCATTCCGATCCACGGAGAGTACCGCATGCTTCGCCATCACGGCTTGCTCGGCGAATCCGTCGGCATTCCGAAGGAAAATATTTTCCTCGTCGACATCGGCGACACGGTCGAGATTCAGAACGGCGCCGCGCGCAAAGCGGGTAAAATCCCTGCCGGCAACGTCCTGATCGACGGCCTCGGCGTCGGCGACGTCGGCAACATCGTCTTGCGCGACCGCAAGCTGCTGTCGCAAGACGGCATCCTCGTCGTCGTCGTGACGCTCAGCAAGCAAGACGGCACGATTTTGTCCGGACCGGACATCATCTCCCGCGGTTTCGTCTACGTACGCGAATCCGAAGGATTGCTGGAGGAAGCGAACCGGATCGTCACGAGCACGCTGCATAAGCTCATGAACGACAACGTCAACGAGTGGGCGTCGCTGAAGACGAACGTCAAAGACGCGCTCGGCCGTTTCCTTTACGAACAAACGAGAAGAAGACCGATGATCTTGCCGATCATCATGGAAGTGTAGCGCCACCCCTCACACCACACTCATAACGAACCGTTTTCCACCGCTTCAGCGGCCGGAGGACGGTTTTTTATTTTGCCCGCCGTCCATACTATGGCAAGCTAGACAGCATAGGAGGCATCATCATGAGCGCAACGTTCACGCACGGCGCGTCCGAACAACCGCCCCAGCAACCGTCGGCGGCACCGCCGGGAGGACAAGACGAGGGGCGCAAGCCCGTATCGGCGACGGAGGCGATCGTCCAGCTCGGGCAAACTTCCGTTCCGTCGGGAGAAAGCAACATCTTCTGCTTGACGATCATCGGCCAGATCGAGGGGCATCTCATGCTTCCTCCGCAAAACAAGACGACGAAATACGAGCACGTCATTCCGCAATTGGTCGCCGCGGAGCAAAATCCGAAAATCGAAGGGTTGCTTATCGTGCTGAACACGGTAGGCGGAGACGTGGAGGCGGGGCTCGCGATCGCGGAGATGATCAGTTCGATGACGAAGCCGACGGTGACGATCGTGCTCGGCGGAGGCCATTCGATCGGCGTTCCGATCTCGGTGTCCGCGAATTACTCGCTCATCGCCGAGACGGCGACGATGACGATTCACCCGATCCGGATGAACGGACTCGTCATCGGCGTGCCGCAGACGTTCGATTACTTGGAAAAAATGCAGGAGAGAGTGACGCGATTCGTCACCGGCCATTCCCGCATCACGGAGGAGTTGTTCAAGCAACTGATGTTCAAAACGGGCGAGCTGACGCGGGACATCGGAACGACGGTCATCGGAGGCGATGCGGTCAAGCACGGCCTGATCGACGCGGTAGGCGGACTCGGGGACGCGTTGAAAGAGCTGAACAGAAGAATCAAAGAGCGCAAAACGTCATCTTCGAGCGCCGAAGAGGTGAAAACGGAATGACCTTGCATACGACGATGCCGCTCGAACTCGTGCTGGACGGCGTGTGGAACGATCCGCCCGCGACGGTGGAGGCGACGGTCGGCGGCGTGAAAATGCAATTGCAGCCGATCGGCCCCGGCCTCGGCAAAATCGTCCGGCTGATCGACGCTCCACTCGATTTCTATTTGCGTTCGGAGTACGCTCCCGGACGAACGATCGGTTACTTGCCGGACGGCCCCGGCACGCCGCAAGGGGGTCCCGGTTTGGGTCTGTCCGACTAGGGCCCGTAGGGCGGGACGAACTGCCAACCTTCCTTCGACTGTGGTATAATGTTGAGTCGGGAGGTGGCAAATTTGGCCAAAAGGAAAAAAAAGCGGGCCTCGTTCGCCTCGAGCTTGAAATACGAAGTATACGGCATCGTGTTGATCACGATTTCGGTCATCGCCATCTCCGGTGAAGCGGCCGTGGGCCGCTCGATGTCCAAGCTGTTCGGTTTTCTGCTGGGCAAACATTACTATTTGTTAGCGCTTGCCGGCATCTGGGTCGGTTTATACGTCATGATTAAAAGAAGCTGGCCGCGGGGCTGGACGTCCAGGCGGTCGGGTTTCATTCTCGTCTCCCTCGTCGCGACGCTCTGGAGCGCGATGGCCGCCATCGACAACAGTCTCGGACAGCTCGGCGTCGTG
This sequence comes from Cohnella suwonensis, assembly GCF_042655365.1. Classification (NCBI taxonomy): domain Bacteria; kingdom Bacillati; phylum Bacillota; class Bacilli; order Caryophanales; family Paenibacillaceae; genus Cohnella; species Cohnella suwonensis. The sequence continues at coordinate 191,539 of NZ_JBHSMH010000113.1, forward strand.
ACCCCGTCGAACATCGTCACCCAGACGATGTCGCAGTTAAGGGAAATGCTTTGGCAGGCGCCGGCCGAAGGCAACATAAAAATGTTCGCGGTCGACGTCGGGGGCGGCATCGTAGGCGCGTTGCAATACTCCGTCCTTTACTGGCTCTTCGGGTACTATGGAGCGAAATTCGTCTTGATCATCGAGATCGCGATCGCGGTCATGCTCGTCACGAACCGCTCATACGTCGAGATCGGAAAGTCGATCCGCCTATTCTTGAAGAGGGTCATGCCGGTGCTGGCGTCTCGCTTCTCTTCGGGACGCAGGCTCTTGTCCGCGAGGGCGATACCCGTGCAACCCGCGGGAGGGAGATCGGGTCGCGGAGCCGCGGCGCAGCCGCCCGCGCAGGCCGTTCCCGACGACGACGGCATGGACGAGCCGGCGCTCGTCCCGGGACCGAGACGGACGCCGTTGTTCTTCCAACTGTTCCACGGCCAGCCCGAGAGGGATACGAACGCGCCGCAGGAAGAGCACTGGGACGACGAGGAGCCGGTCTCTTACTCGGGAAGACCATCTGCGCAGGTCGCTCCGCCGACGGCGAATATCCGGACGCGGGAAGAGCCTCTTCGCGGTTCCGGAACGCCGGCGCAAGCCGGGCCTGCTACCGCGGATGCGATGCAACCGGACATGGACGACGAAGACGACGATTTCCCGGAATTGCCTGCGAACGAGCGCAACGAGCCGCGCTTTACCGATTTCACGTCCGGTACGTATCCGGATTGGGAAGACGGGGAAGACGGCGAAGTGGAGCAGCAGACGTTACCGCTAGACTTGCCGGATGCCGGCTTGTCCGCAGATGACGAATTCGAAGGGGAAGAAGCGCTGCCGATCGTCGCGGCGGGAACGGCCGGCACGGTCGGCGCGGCGAGCGCGCCATCCGGCGGCATAGCCGCGACCGCCGCGCTCGCATCCGCCGAACCAGCCAAGCCGAAGAAGATCAAGAAACCGTATAAGCTCCCCGGAGCGGGTTTGCTCGACAAGCCTTCGGGAGGCGGCAAGTCGGGCAACGCATCGGATTATATGAGTACCGCGCGCAAGCTGGAAGCGACGCTGGAAAGCTTCGGCGTGCGGGCGAAAGTGCTCGACGTCGCGCGCGGCCCCGCCGTGACGCGGTACGAGCTACAACCGGACGTCGGCGTCAAGGTCAGCCGGATCGTCAGCTTGACCGACGACATCGCCCTTGCCCTCGCCGCGAAGGATATCCGGATGGAAGCGCCGATTCCGGGCAAATCCGCGATCGGCATCGAAGTGCCGAACAACGAAGTCAGCGTCGTCACGCTCCGGGAAGTGCTGGAGACGCAGCCGTTCCAGGAGTCGAGCGCTAAGTTGACGATTGCGTTCGGCCGGGATATTTCCGGTCAGCCGATCGTCGGCAATCTGGCGAGAATGCCCCATCTGCTCGTCGCGGGCGCGACGGGCTCCGGCAAATCGGTGTGCATTAACGGCATTATCACGAGCTTGCTGTACAAGGCGAAGCCGGACGAAGTGAAGTTCTTGATGATCGACCCGAAGATGGTCGAATTGAACGTGTACAACGGCATTCCGCACTTACTCGCGCCGGTCGTGACCGATCCTCGCCGCGCTTCCCTCGCGCTCAAGAAAATCGTCGTCGAGATGGAGAAGCGCTACGAGAAGTTCTCGAAGTCGGGCACGCGCAACGTCGAGGGTTATAACGCCCTCATGCTGAGCGGCAACAACCCGGATGCCGTCCTGCCCTATATCGTCGTCATCGTCGACGAGCTCGCCGACCTGATGATGGTCGCCGCGGGCGACGTGGAGGACGCGATCTGCCGTCTCGCGCAGATGGCGCGCGCATCCGGCATCCACTTGATTATCGCGACGCAGCGGCCTTCGGTCGACGTCATCACCGGCGTCATCAAGGCGAATATTCCGAGCCGCATCGCGTTCGGGGTCAGTTCCCAAGTCGACTCTCGCACGATCTTGGACATGGTCGGCGCGGAGAAGCTGCTCGGCCGGGGAGACATGCTGTTCCTGCCGATGGGAGCGTCCAAGCCGATCCGCGTGCAGGGCGCGTTCCTGTCCGACGGCGAAGTCGAATCCGTCGTCAATTATTGCCGCACGCAAGCCGAGGCGGAATACAACGAAGATCTCGTGCCGGAGATCGACGATTCCGCGGAAGCCGCGGCGGACGAATTCTTGGACGAGTTGTTCGACCAAGCGGTTCAGATCGTTCTCGAGGCGAAGCAAGCGTCCGTCTCGTTGCTCCAGCGGCGTATGCGCGTCGGATACACGCGCGCGGCGAGGCTCATCGATTCGATGGAGGCCAAAGGCGTCGTCGGGCCTTACGAAGGAAGCAAACCCCGCGAAGTGCTTATGACGCTCGAACAATACCAGCAACGCGTCTCCTCCTGAGAAGGATCCCGGCAATCGATAATTGGCAAGCCCGCGTTCCGGAATCGGACGCGGGCTTTTTTCGCGTTTTTTCGAGACATACAAATATGGGTATAAGAGGCTGTCGCCTATCTCATACTAAGCGTCGACAACACCAACATGGACCAGGAAAGGCGTGACCTGACGTGAGTTATCGTCTCGTAATTTTAACCGTTTGCGTCGTATTCGGCTTGCTTGGGCTGTACACGCTCCAGCATACGCACCAAAGCCGGGAAACGTTCAGCAGCGCGACGCTCAAGGTAGGCGCATCGGGCAAAGACATTTACGAGTTGCAAGGCAGGCTGAAGGCGCTCGGTTATTATAACGGCAAAGTGGACGGGCAGTTCGGCGCGACGACGAAAAACGCGGTGACGTGGTTCCAATGGAAGTTCGGCATGAAGTCGGACGGCGTCGTCGGCGCGAAAACGAAGCTGAAGCTATGGCAGGCGACGAAAGATTGGAAGCCGACGGCCGAGGAATTGCCGCAATCCGACAACGCCGGCAACGCGGGGAACGCCGCCGGAGCGGAATCGTCCGACGGGAGCGAGAGCAAGCTTCCGGCTTCCAATAACCTGGGCCTTACCGACAAGGATTTGAAAATGATGGCGAACGCCGTCTTCGGCGAATCCCGCGGCGAACCGTACGAAGGCCAAGTCGCCGTCGCCGCCGTCATTTTGAACCGGGTGAAGTCGTCGCAGTTCCCGAACACGGCGACCGGCGTCATTTTCCAACCGGGCGCGTTCACGGCGGTCGCCGACGGGCAAATCTGGCTCTCGCCGAACGAAAGCGCGATGAAAGCCGTCAAGGACGCTGTCAGCGGCTGGGATCCGAGCGACGGCTGCCTGTATTATTTCAACCCGGAGACGGCCACGTCGAAGTGGATCTGGACGCGTCCGCAATACAAGACGATCGGCAAGCATATTTTCTGCAGATAATCCGGAAAGAAGCGTACGCCGGACGCGCGAGCTGCGTCCGGCGTCTTGCGCGCGCAACGGGGATTACGAACGGTTTCCAGTATTTGCTTCCTGCTCATCCGATCGGTTAGAATGGGGCTGAACGTCGCGCTGGACGTTAACGTAGCGACACTTTGGCGATAAAGGGGCTTGAGGCGATGTCGGAACAGTTTCAAAGGGGCGTATGGGGAAGAATGCGACTCCACGTCTTGCCGACCAAGAGATTCAAAACGTTCGCGCTGTCATTGTTCGCGGGCGTGCCGCTGTCGGAACAACGCGTGACTTCGGTCGCGTTGACGCCTTTCGTGCTGCGCCGGGGAACGAAGTCGTACCCGGAGACGATCAACTTCCGCGAGCGTCTCGACGACTTGTACGGCGCCGGCTTCGGATTCGATTTGTATAAGCGGGGCGATCATCAGATCGTCCAATTCCGATTGGATATCATTAACGACCGGTTCGTATCGTCGAACGAATCGCTGCTCGGCGAAGCGCTCCGGTTCCTCGGCGAGGTGCTGACGGCGCCGGCGCTCGAGAACGGGCAACTCAGAAACAAGTACGTCGAAGCGGAGAAACAAACCGTCGGCAAACGCATCGACGCGATCATCAACGACAAGATCCGTTACGCGGCGGAGCGATGCGTCGAAGAGATGTGCAAGGACGAACCGTTCCGGCTATCCGCGCTCGGAACGAAAGAGCAGCTCGGGAAGCTGAACGCGGAGGCGCTGACGGCCGCTTACAAGAGCTGGCTGAGCGAAGCGTCGTTCGACTTGTACGTGTCGGGCGACACGACGCTCGAAGAGGTGACGGAGCGGGTCGCGAAGGCGTTCTCCTTACCGGACGGAACGCCCGCCGAGTACGCGGCGCCCGAGCTGAGAGCGGCGCGCGGGGAACCGCAACGCATCGTCGAACGGCTCGACGTCGGCCAAGGGAAGCTGAACATGGGACTTCGGGTCGGCGCGACATACGGCAGCGACCGGTACGCGCCATTGCTCGTGTACAACGGCTTGCTCGGAGGATTTCCGCATTCGAAGCTATTCGTGAACGTTCGGGAGAAAGCAAGCCTCGCGTATTACGCGATGTCCAGGCTGGACGGCCATAAGGGCATTATGACATTGCAGTCGGGCGTGGAAGTCGCCAATTTCGAACGGGCGGTCGGCATCATCCGCGAGCAGCTCGAAGCGATGAAGGCCGGCGATTTCGCCGAGGACGATCTGAAGCGCACCCAGGCGATGATCGTCAACCAGCTTAGAGAGTTGCAGGATTCCGCTTTCGAACGGATCTCGTTCGATTTCAGCAACGTCTTGTCCGGCGTAGAGAGATCGGGCGACAGCTTCATCGCCGAGATCGAAGCGGTGAAGCCGGAACACGTGACCGCGGCCGCGCAAGGCGTCGCGCTCGATACGATCTATTTCCTTCGGGACCGCAAAGAGGAGGGCTAACCATGGCATCCACGCCTTATCCGAAGCTGCAGGAGACGCTTTGGCACGAAAAGCTGGACAACGGGCTGGAGGTGTTCGTCCTGCCGAAGCCTGGCTTCACGAAGACGTACGCGACGTTCACGACGAAGTACGGCTCCGTCGACAACCATTTCGTTCCCCCGGACGGCGAACCGATTCGCGTGCCGGACGGCATCGCGCATTTCCTGGAGCACAAAATGTTCGAAGAGCCCGATGGCGATATTTTCTCCAAATTCGCTTCCCTCGGCGCTTCGGCCAACGCTTATACGAGCTTCGACAGAACGGTCTATTTGTTCTCGGCGACGGGCGAAGTCGCGCAAAATCTCGATACGCTGCTGCATTTCGTGCAAAATCCGTACTTCACCGACGAGAACGTGGAGAAGGAAAAAGGGATCATCGTGCAGGAAATCGACATGTACCGCGACAATCCCGACTGGCGCGTGTATTTCGGCTTGATCGAGGCGATGTACAGCAAACATCCGGTCCATATCGATATCGCCGGCACGGCGGATTCCGTCCGCTCGATCACGAAGGAAATGCTGTACGATTGCTACCATACTTTCTACCACCCAACGAACATGACGCTCTTCGTCGTCGGCGGCGTCGACCCGCAAGCGACGCTCGAGCAGGTGAAGCGGGACCAGGCGGCCAAGTCGTTCGCCAAAGGCGGGGAGATCAAGCGCTTGTTCGAGGCGGAACCGGCCGCGGTCAAAGAGCCGAATAAGGAATTGAAATTGCCGGTCTCGCTTCCGAAATGCTTGTTCGGCTACAAGGAGCAGCCGCCCGAAGGCGGGGACGCCGTGCGCCGCGAGCTCGCGACGAAGCTGGCGCTGGAAGCGCTGCTCGGCTCCAGCTCGGCGCTGTACCAGCAGTTGTACGACGATAACCTGATCTCGGACGGCTTCGGCCACGAATACAACACCGGGCCCGGCTACGCGTTCTCGATGATCGGCGGCGAGACGAGGGATCCGGACGAACTCGTGGCGCGAGTGAGCGACGCGCTTCGCGCGGCTGCGGACAACGGCATCCCCGCCGAGACGTTCGAGCGGACGCGCCGCAAAAAAATCGGAGCCTACTTGCGAATGATGAACAGTCCGGAATCGATCGCGAGCGAATTCACGCGTTACCGTCACAGGGGCGGCGATCTGTTCACCGTCGTCGAGACTTACGAAAGCTTGACTCTCGAGGAGACGAACGCGCGCCTGAAAGAACACGCGAATCCGTCGTTCCGTTCGGTGTCCGTCGTGAGGAGCGCCGATTCGTGAAGCGCGTCGCTCTCGTGACCGGCGCGTCCCGCGGCATCGGCGCCGCGGTGGCGCGTCGGCTCGCGGAGGACGGAGCCGACGTCGCGATCCACTTCTTCGCGGCGGCGGAAGCGGCGGAGGCGGTCGCGAACGACTGCCGCGCTTACGGCGGACAAGCCGTCGTCCTGCGGGCCGACATGCGTCTGCGCGGCGCCTGCTTGTCGATGAAAGAGCGGCTCGACGAGCTCGGCTGGACGCCGGATATCGTCGTTCATTGCGCGGGCATCGCCCATTACGGGCTGCTTGAGGACACGGACGACGACGTCTGGGACGGCTTGATGAACGTGAACCTGAAAGGCGCCCATGAACTCGTCAAAGCATTCGCGCCGACGATGCGCGGGAACCGATGGGGGCGCTTCGTCTTCCTATCGAGCGTCTGGGGATCGGTCGGCGCCGCGGGGGAGGCGGCCTACGCCGCTTCCAAGGGCGGGTTGAACGCGTTCGCCAAGTCGGCCGCGAAGGAACTCGCTTCCTCCGGCATTACGGCGAACGCGGTCAGTCCGGGCGCGGTGGACACGGACATGTTGTCTTCGCTCGGCGAAGACGACTTGAACGAACTCCGGCGGGACATTCCGCTCGGGCGGCTAGGGACGCCGGACGACGTCGCGCAGCTCGTCCGCTTTCTCGCCTCCGACGGGGCGGGTTACGTCACCGGGCAAGCGATCGGGCTTAACGGCGGATGGCATATGTAAAGGCAAAGCGCGAGACGCTATGCGAACGCGAACGCTCAAACTTCTTCATCCCGCGCATAGGCGCCGGCAATTATGGCTACATTAACGGCAAATCATTGGGAAGCCTCCGACAAGGAGGCTTCTTGCGCTCCCTTCGGGTAAGACGGCTTCGGCATGCGATGTCGAATGATCGCTGGGACTTTCGGCGCAATAATCCGTTTTTATTTTGCAGGATAATGCCGAGCGTTGTAGAATAAACAAGGATAGAACGTAAAATACGAATATTAGCGCCTTTAAAGACGATCATTCGCCCACGGGGCTTATATATTCAGGAATTATTTTCCTTTATTAGGATGAGGTGCAAGATGGAAATGAAACAGTGGTACATGGAATACAAAATTCACAAAAACCGTCCGGGCTTGCTCGGCGATATCGCATCGTTGCTCGGGATGTTGGAAGTGAACATCTTGACGATCAACGGCGTCGAAGACCGCACGCGCGGCATGCTGCTGCAGACGGACGACGACGAGAAAATCGAGCTGCTCGGCAAAATGCTTCGGAAAGTCGAGAACATTACCGTCAACACGCTTCGTCCGCCGAAACTGACGGACATTCTGGCCGTTCGCCACGGCCGCTATATCGAACGCGACTCCGACGACAGGAAGACGTTCCGTTTCACGCGCGACGAATTGGGGCTGCTCGTCGATTTCCTGGGCGAGTTGTTCAAGCGCGAAGGCAACCAGACGATCGGCTTAAGAGGCATGCCGCGCGTCGGCAAGACGGAATCGATCATCGCGGGCAGCGTGTGCGCGAACAAGCGCTGGACGTTCGTCTCGTCGACGCTGCTTCGCCAGACGGTGCGCAGCCAATTGTCGGAAGATGAGATGACGCTGAACAACGTGTTCATCATCGACGGCATCGTCAGCACGATTCGTTCCAACGAGAAGCATTACGGATTGCTGCAGGATATTATGGCGATGCCTTCCACGAAGGTCATCGAGCACCCCGATATATTCATCCGGGAATCCCAGTTCAATTACGACGTGTTCGACTGCATCGTGGAATTGCGCAATGCGCCGGACGAGGAGATCACTTACGAGAACTTCACGACGGCCGGCTTGGGAGACGAATATTGAACGCATGACGAACATAGAGCGGCGGTAACGCCGCCCGCGACACTCTTTCCGGGAGGTGACAGGCATGTCCGATTTGGGCGCCTTGCTGCGCAAAGCAAGGGAGCAGCGAGGGTACACGCTGGAGGACGTACAGGAATACACGAAAATCCGCAAACGCTATTTGGAAGCGATCGAGTCGGGCGATTACAAGGTGCTTCCGGGTTCGTTTTACGTGCGGGCGTTCGTCAAAACCTATTCGGAGACCGTAGGGCTCGACGCGGAGGAAGTGCTTCGGCTTTACCAGAAGGAGCTCCCGCAGAAGCCGACGGCCGATCACGTCGTCGCGGAGTCGAGAATGAAGCCTTCGCGGCGGAGCGTCCAGCATAACGACCGCTGGGGCAAGATCGCCGTTTCGCTTCTGATGTGGGCTTTCCCGATCTTGATCGCCGCCGTTATTTATATTTATTGGTCGAACAATAAAGAGGCGGACACGAAGGAGCTCGGCACGAATCCGCCGATCACGTCGGAAACGTCCACGCCGACGCCTTCCGTCAGCGCGTCTCCGACGCCTACGCCTTCGGCGACCCCGACGCCGACGCCGTCCGTACCCGCGGTCGCCGTCACGCTGAAGGAAACGAAAAACAAAATTACCTATTACGATGTTACGCCCGGCGCAGGCCACAAGCTGAAGATCGACGTGACCGGGGACGTATGGATCGAAGTCCGCGAGAACGACAAAAAGGGCAAAGTGCTGTATACGAAGAGCCTGAAGGATCCGATCGCGCTCTACTTCGACTTGACGACGCCGATCTACGTGAACGCGGGCCGCATGGATCACGTCGCGTTCTACGTGGACGAGACGACGCCGGTGTCCGACGCCGACAAAGCGGGATCGATCAAAGTCATTTTCACCCCGGTTACCGGTACTTCCGTCCAATGACCCGCCGATCGGCGAACAGTCAGTCCTCCTCCGGAGGGCTTTTTGTTTTAATCCGCGACGGCTCTCATGCTATAATGAAACGATAAATGGGTAATAGATGAAAGGAAGAGGATCCAATGGCATCGGAATACTCGTTCGACGTCGTCTCCAAAGTAGACTTCCAGGAAGTGAACAACGCGGTCACCCAAGCGATGAAGGAAATCGAGACGCGTTTCGACTTCAAGGGCAGCAAGAGCAGCATCAAGGTGGAGGGAGAACAGCTCGTCGTCGCTTCGGACGACGATTACAAGCTGAAGAGCGTCGTCGATATTCTCCAAACGAAGCTGATCAAGAGAGGCGTGCCGATCCTGAACATGGATTACGGCAAAATCGAGCCGGCTTCCGGCGGCACCGTACGCCAGACGATCAAGATGAGGCAGGGCATCGACCAGGAGAACGCGAAGAAAATGAACGTTCTCATCCGCGATTCGAAGCTGAAGGTGAAAAGCCAGATCCAAGGCGACCAGCTGAGAGTGACCGGCAAAAGCAAAGACGATCTGCAGGAAGTCATGGCTCTTCTCCGCGGAGCGGGACTGCCGCTGGAGCTTCAATTCAGCAACTATCGATAAACGATTCTCTCTTTTGACACGTATTTGGGCTTCGATTATACTGTTGTGGATAACAACGGTCGAACATTTGGGGGAAGTCATTCATGATAGAGAAAGTCAGCGTCGTCACGCTCGGCTGCGAGAAAAACCTGGTCGATTCCGAGATCATGTCGGGACTCATCCACGAACGCGGCTTTTCGCTCGTGGACAAGCCGGAAGACGCGACGGTCGTCATCGTCAATACGTGCGGCTTCATCGACGCGGCGAAGGAAGAATCGGTCAACACGATTCTGAACTTGGCCGAGCTCAAGGACACGGCGCGCCTGAAGGCGCTTATCGTATCCGGTTGCTTGACGCAGCGCTACAAAAAAGAATTGATGGAAGAAATGCCCGAGATCGACGGCATCGTCGGCACCGGGGATTTTCATAAAATCAACGAGATCATCGACGAGGCGCTTCGCGGTCGCAAGCCGGTGTACGTGGGCAACCCCGTCTTCAACTACGAGGAGAAGCTTCCGAGATTGCTGACGACGCAGCGGCACACGGCGTACGTCAAAATCGCGGAAGGCTGCGACAACGCGTGCACGTTCTGCAGCATTCCGATCATGCGCGGCAAATTCCGCAGCCGTTCGGTCGAGTCGATCGTCTCCGAAGTCGAGTCGCTCGCCGCGCAAGGGGTCCGGGAAATCAGCCTGATCGCGCAGGATTCCACGAACTACGGAACGGATCTCTACGAGGGATTTAAGCTCCCCGAGCTGCTGAACCGGGTCAGCGAAGTGCCGGGCATCGAGTGGGTTCGCCTCCATTACGCTTATCCGGGCTTCTTCACGGACGAACTGATAGACGCAATCGCCTCGAATCCGAAAGTATGCGATTATATCGATATGCCGCTGCAACATAGCGAAGATTCGATTCTCAAGAGAATGCGAAGGCCGGGCCGCCAGCGGGACGTTCGCGATTTGGTCGGCAAAATCCGCGCCCGCATTCCGGACGTGGCGCTTCGTACGTCGATGATCGTCGGCTTCCCCGGCGAGACGGAAGAAGACTTCGAGAAGCTGTGCGAATTCGTCCGCGAGATGAAATTCGACCGCCTCGGCGTGTTCGCCTACTCGCAGGAAGAGGATACGCCCGCGAACCGGTTGCCGGATCAATTGCCGGACGAGGTGAAGCAGTATCGCGCCAACACGCTCATGGAGATTCAGCGCGAATCCGCGAAGGATCTCGGGTCCAAGTTCGTCGGCAGAACGATCGACGTGCTCGTCGAACGTTACGACGGCCGCAGCGACGTGTTCGTCGGCCGCAGCCAATACGACGCGCCGGAAGTGGACGGAGAAGTCTACATCTCGAATTGCAAAGCGCAAATCGGCGAGATCGCCAAAGTCAGAATTACCCATGCTTACGAGTACGACTTGTCAGGGGAGGGAATCGCGTGAACCTCGCCAACCGAATCACGCTGGCCAGAATCTTTCTCGTTCCGATCGTGACGATCTTCCTGCTCGTCAGGCTCGACGTCGAACCGCTTACGATCGGCGACTACTCGATTTCGTACAACCAAGTGCTCGCCTTGCTCCTGTTCATCATCGCGGCGAGCACGGACGGGTTGGACGGCTACATCGCGCGCAAGCGCAAAATCGTCACGAATCTCGGCAAGCTGCTGGATCCGCTCGCGGATAAGCTGTTGATGGCCGCCGTCCTCATCGCATTGGTCGAAATGGAGAAGCTCGGCGCCTGGGTCGCCATCGTTATCATCAGCCGCGAATGGGCGGTAACCGGACTTCGCCAGGTCGCGTTGCTCGAAGGGGCGGTACTCGCCGCGAGCAAGTGGGGCAAATGGAAAACGGCGGTGCAGATCACGATGATCATCGTGCTGCTGCTGAACAATTTCCCTTTCAACTTCATCGATCTGCGCATCGACTTGGTCGTCGTGTGGGCGTCGGTGCTGATCACGGTGTATTCCGGCATCGATTACTTCGTCAAGAATAAAAATTTAATACCGGCCAGCTAATGAAGCGGCTGCCGTTCGCTGCAACAAGGCGAACGGCAGCCGTTCTCCGGTTCGTCGGGTAGAGGGGGCGCCATGTCATGAAAGCGGAGATCATCGCGGTCGGTACGGAACTGCTTCTCGGCCAGATCGTCAACACGAACGCCCAGTATTTGTCCCGGGGGCTGGCCGAGCTGGGCATCGACGTGTACTACCAGACGGTCGTTGGGGACAACAAGGAACGGCTCATTCAGGCGATCGATATCGCGCGGGGGAGGGCGGATCTGCTCGTCTTCACGGGCGGGCTAGGCCCGACGTTGGACGATCTGACGCGGGACGCGCTCGCGGAGCGTTTGGGACTCGGCGTCGCGTTGCATGCGCCGTCGATGGCGAAGATCGAGGCGATGTTCGCCGGGCGGGGAGGCGCGTTCATCGAAAGCAACCGCCGCCAGGCGCTGCTGATCGAAGGAGCGACGCCGCTTCGCAACGATACGGGGCTCGCGGTCGGCAACGCCATTGCGGTCGACGGCACTTGCTATCTGCTGTTGCCGGGCCCGCCGCGCGAGATGAAGCCGATGTTCGACAACGACGGTTCGACTTGGCTGAGGGAACAGCTCGGGCCGTCGCGGGCGTTGCACTCGGTGCTGCTGAAGTTCGCGGGGATCGGGGAATCGGCTTTGGAAGACTTGCTGATCGATCTCATTCGGGAGCAAAGCGATCCGACGATCGCCCCTTACGCGAAAGAGGGGGAAGTGGCGATCCGCGTGTCGACGAAAGCCGGCGACGCCGCGGAAGCGGGCAGCAAGCTCGAGCGGACGCTGTCGCTCATCCGGGAGCGGACGTCCGCGTACTTGTTCGCGGAGGAAGACGTTCCGATCGAGGCGACGATCGTCCGCAAGCTGACGGAGATTCAGAGGACGCTGGCGCTCGCGGAAAGCTGCACGGGCGGGCTCGTGTCGCAGCTCGTCACGACGGTGCCCGGAAGCGCGGTCGTCTACGTCGGCGGCGTCGTCTCGTACAGCAACGGCGTGAAGCATAAGCAGCTCGGCGTTCCGATGGCGCTGCTCGAAGGGCCGGGTGCCCCCGGCGCGATCAGCGCGGAGACGGCCGCGGCGATGGCCGAGGGCATGCGCGTAGCGGCGGACGCGGACTTCGCGCTGTCCGTCACCGGCAACGCCGGTCCCGGGGCGTCGGAGGAGAAGCCGGTCGGCCTCGTCTACGTCGGCTTGGCCGAACGGGGCCGAGGGACGCGGGTCGAGAAGCTGCAGATGTCCGGCGACCGCGAGGGCATCCGCATCCGCGCGGCGAAGCGGGCGCTGTACATGCTCTGGCAGTCGCTGACGGGGCGCGCTTGAGCGGAGGCACCGGGAGCGCGTGCAGGTTGCCGCGCGGTGGAGGCGTGGTTGAGGTTGGTTGAGCGAGGTCGCTGGCCGCCATGAACCTCCCAGCCGCATAGGTCCCCAATCGCCATCCGATCCGCGGTTTCGCGAAAATGTGACGATAAAATGTCGATACTTGTCAATTTTCGCCTGTTATGATAAAGTGGACTAGAAAGTTGCGGAAGAACCGTAGCGAAGATTACTTTGCTGCGGTTCTTTTTTCGCAAAATAATCGAACAAATGTTCTCAAAATGCTTGGCAAACGGATAGAAACACGGTATGATGAACCTATCAAAGAAAAGGATGTGGGTGTGTTGTCGGATCGTCGCGCCGCATTAGACATGGCCTTGCGCCAGATCGAGAAGCAATTCGGTAAAGGTTCTGTAATGAAATTAGGAGAGAGCGCGCAGCGTATGGTCGAGACCGTCTCCAGCGGCGTCTTGGCGCTCGACATTGCTCTTGGCATAGGCGGTTATCCTCGCGGACGGATTATCGAAGTGTACGGACCGGAATCTTCCGGTAAGACGACGGTTTCCCTTCACGCGATCGCGGAAGTGCAGCGCAATGGCGGTACGGCAGCGTTCATCGACGCCGAGCACGCGCTGGATCCGGTGTACGCGAAGAACCTCGGCGTGAACATCGACGAGCTGTTGCTCTCGCAGCCTGACACGGGCGAACAAGCGCTCGAGATCGCAGAAGCGCTCGTGCGCAGCGGCGCGGTCGACATCATCGTCGTCGACTCGGTCGCGGCGCTCGTCCCTAAAGCGGAGATCGAAGGCGACATGGGCGATTCGTTCGTCGGCCTGCAAGCGCGCTTGATGTCTCAAGCGATGCGCAAGCTGTCCGGGGCGATCAGCAAGTCCAAGTGCCTCGCGATCTTCATTAACCAATTGCGCGAGAAGATCGGCGTCATGTTCGGCAATCCGGAGACGACTCCCGGCGGACGCGCGTTGAAGTTCTACGCCAGCGTACGTTTGGACGTTCGCCGCGTGGAAGCGATCAAGCAAGGCAACGACGTCGTCGGGAACCGGACGAAGATCAAAGTCGTCAAGAACAAAGTCGCGCCTCCGTTTAAGCAAGCGGAAGTGGACATCATGTACGGCGAAGGCATCTCGAAGGTCGGTAGCATCGTCGATATCGGTACCGAACAGGATATTATCCAGAAGAGCGGAGCTTGGTTCTCGTACAACAGCGAGCGCCTTGGTCAAGGCCGCGAGAACGCGAAGCAGTTCTTGAAGGATAACCCGGATCTGAGCAACAAAATCGAGAAGCAGATTCGCGAAGCATTGCTCGCTTCCTCGCTTGCTAACGCGGGATCGGCGACGTTCTCCAGCGACGAAGAGGACGACGAGGAGTTCGGCGAAGACGAAGCATAAGTTCGAATCGCATGCCGAGTCGAACCGATCATTCATCGATTGGACGCTCGCGCATCGGACGAGAACGAATTGAACATTTCAGTTGGAAAGCAGCGGCATAGTATGCCGCTCTTTCTGTTTTCTAGGAAAGGAGCTCATGACGATGTTCGGGAGACGGACGGGGGCCGGGAGAGGCGCCGTCGACAGCAAAGGGAAGAAGCCTGGAGGACGCCGTACGCAAGCGGAGTCGAACAAACAGACTGAACTAGAAGCGCCCGTAATAAGCGCGGAAGTCGTCGGCATGGAGCCGCATCCGCGGAAAGCCGGCATGTATAGGATTACTTTGCTCGCCACGGTGGAAGAGCTCGCCTATGAAGACAATGGCGATGCCGATGACGACGATGACGCGGCAAGCGGATTAACATCCATCCATGCTGTGCAAGCGGAGAAGGTTGAGAACGACTGGAACAGCGAGGTTGATGCGCTCATCGCAGGGGCAAAGGCGGCAGCGGCGCTGGACGATATGGAGTCGGATACGACAGAATCGGCGGAATCCGGGGAGAAGCGCGTCGAGACGGTCGTGACCGTTCACGAGGATACGTTAATCGGTTGGCGACTGTTGAAGGGACGTAGATTGTCGGCGGAAGAGTACGGGGAGCTGAAGCGGGAAGAACGAAAGGAAGAAGCGTATCGCTCGGCGCTTCATATGTTGGAAGCGAAAGCCCGTACGACGGCCGAGCTGACGCGCGCGTTGAAGCGCAAGGGCTACGAGGCCGACGTAGCGGCCGCGTGCGTGGAGAGGCTCCAGGCGCGCCGGATGGTGGACGACGCGGCCTACGCGAGGCGGTTCGCGGAGCAACGCGTCGCGGGACACCGCAAAGGCCGGATGCTCATCCGGCAAGAGCTGTTGCAGCGGGGCGTCGCGCGCGCGGAAGTGGACAGCGCGATCGGCGGGCTCGACGGCGGCGTGGAGCAAGAGGCGGCGAATCAGCTTGCCGCGAAAAAATGGCCTTCCGCCAAAGGAGAAATCCGCGAGCGTAAAATGAAGGTGATGGGCATGCTTCTGCGCAGAGGCTACTCCAACGCTATAGCAAGGGAAGCGGTAAGGCTAGCAGCGGAAGCCGCTGCCTTGGAAGCTGCGGACGACCCCTATGAGGAATGGTCGGACGGTTACGATGCCTCGGACGACGTCGACGGAGCCGGTTATCCGGACGAATAAGGCTGCGCGATCGGGTAACGAGAGTTGCCGCCGCAGAAGCGCCGGACGTGCCGATGATGCTTGCAAAGACTGGATAATCGCCGCATGGACAAGCTTTCGCTTCTCCGATCGCTTCGACATCATCGTTACCGTCGCCGAAGCGTCGCCGGTGCCGATGATGCTTGCAAGACCGGATAATCGCCGCATGGACAAGCTTTCGCTTCTCCGATCGCTTCGACATCATCGTTACCGTCGCCGAAGCGCCGGACGTACCGATGATGCTTGCAAGACCGGATAATCGCCGCATGGACAAGCTTTCGTTTCTCCGATCGCTTCGACATCATCGTTACCGTCGCCGAAGCGTCGCCGGTGCCGATGATGCTTGCAAGACCGGATAATCGCCGCATGGACAAGCTTTCGCTTCTCCGATCGCTTCGACATCATCGTTACCGTCGCCGAAGCGCCGGACGTACCGATGATGCTTGCTTGACAATCTATTTTCGCAAAAGATAAAATGATTTTGTATTCCATCTTCCCATCCGTACGTTTTTTCCTTCCAAAAAACGATCCGGAACGCGTTTTTTCGACCCTTAAAGCTTTGTTCACATGTAATCGAACGGTTTGGAAACCGGAAGTCAATTGAATAAGTATCCCCAAGCGGTTGCCTTGGAGATGCAACGAGGAGGTGAAAGACCATGGAATCATGGATCTGGGTCTTGATCATTCTCGTTGTTGGCGTTCTTTGCTTTGGGATCGGTTATGTCGCTCGCAAATCCATTGCCGAAGCCAAAATTTCCAGCGCCGAAGCCGCTGCCCTTCAGATCGTCGAATCGGCGAAGAAGGAATCGGAAGCCGTCCGCAAGGAAACGGTGCTGGAAGCCAAAGATGAGGTGCACAAACTCCGTAACGAGGCGGAACGCGATATTCGCGAACGCCGCAACGAAACTCAACGCCTGGAAAGGCGGCTATTGCAAAAGGAAGAGTCGCTGGATCGCAAGCTCGAAGCGTTGGAGCGCAAAGAGGAGCAAGTCGCCAACAAAGAGAAACGGATCGACGAGGTTCAAAGCCAGATCGAGCAGCTGCAGAAGCAGCAGATGATCGAACTGGAGCGCATTTCCAACCTGTCGGTAGAAGACGCGAAACAAATGATTTTGTCGACGGTGGAACAGGAAGTGCGTCACGAAACGGCTCAACTGATCAAGGAAATCGAGCACCAAGCGAAGGAAGAGGGCGACAAGAAAGCCCGCGATATCATCTCGCTCGCTATCCAGCGTTGCGCCGCGGACCACGTGGCGGAAACGACGGTTTCCGTCGTCTCGCTGCCTAACGAAGAGATGAAAGGCCGTATCATCGGTCGCGAAGGGCGGAACATCCGTGCGCTGGAGACGCTCACGGGTATCGACCTGATCATCGACGATACGCCGGAAGCGGTCATTCTGTCCGGCTTCGATCCGATCCGCCGGGAAATCGCGAGGACATCCCTCGAGAAGCTCGTCGCGGACGGACGCATTCACCCGGCCCGCATCGAGGAAATGGTGGAGAAGTCCCGCAAGGAAGTCGACGAGCGGATCCGCGAGTACGGCGAACAGGCGACTTTCGAAGTCGGCGTTCACGGCTTGCATCCGGACTTGATCAAGATTCTCGGCCGTCTGAAATTCCGGACGAGCTATGGCCAGAACGTGCTCAAGCATTCGATGGAAGTCGCCTACCTGACCGGCTTGATGGCCGGAGAGCTCGGAGAAGACATCACGCTTGCGAAACGCGCCGGCTTACTGCATGATATCGGCAAAGCGCTCGACCACGAAGTGGAAGGCTCGCATGTCGAGATCGGCGTGGAATTGGGCAAGAAGTACAAAGAACATCCGGTCGTCATCAACAGTATCGCATCCCACCACGGCGACGTGGAGGCGACTTCGGTCATCGCGATGCTCGTCGGCGCGGCGGACGCGCTCAGCGCGGCCCGTCCAGGCGCTCGCCGCGAAACGCTCGAGACTTACATTCGCCGTCTCGAGAAGCTCGAAGCGATCTCGGAGTCGTTCGACGGCGTCGAGAAGTCGTACGCGATTCAAGCCGGACGCGAAGTCCGCGTCATGGTTCAACCCGAGAAGATCGACGATACCGAGGCGTTCCGCTTAGCCCGGGATATTACGAAGAAAATCGAGGGCGAACTGGACTATCCGGGACACATCAAAGTTACCGTCATTCGTGAAACCCGCGCGGTGGAATACGCGAAATAACGAAATAAATTTCGGAATGCAGGGAAGGATGAGAAGTGGCTGCGGCAACAAGCAGCCACTTTTCCCTTTTTTTCGCGACAAGAGCAGAAGGGCAGTTGAAACTTATGAAAGTCGTATTCATCGGAGATATCGTCGGCAACGTGGGCCGCGACGCGGTCAAGCGCCTATTGCCGTGGATCAAGGACAAATACAATCCCCATATCATCATCGCCAACGGGGAGAACGCGGCGGGCGGCCGCGGCATTAACGCGCAAATTACCCGGGAGCTGTTCGAGTGGGGCGTTCACGGCATTACGATGGGCAATCATACGTGGGATAACCGGGACATTTTCGAGTTCATCGACGACGAACCTCGCTTGGTGCGCCCTTCCAATTTGCCGCCCGGCACTCCGGGCAACGGCAGCATGATCGTGAAAGTCGGCGGTAAGGAGCTCGGCGTCGTGAACTTGATCGGGCGCACGTTCCTGCCTCCGTCGGATTGTCCGTTCCGGACGGCCGACGAAGAAATCGAGGCGCTTCGGCGCCGCACGAAATGCATTCTCGTCGACTTCCACGCGGAGGCGACAAGCGAGAAGATCGCGATGGGCTGGCATTTGGACGGCCGCGCGTCCCTCGTCGTCGGCACGCATACGCACGTGCAGACGAACGACGCGAGAATTCTGCCCGAAGGCACGGCGTATTTGACGGACGCCGGCATGACGGGTCCGCGCGACGGCGTTCTCGGCATGGAGAAAGAGACGGTGCTTCGCCGCTTCATCACCGGCATGCCGGG
Source organism: Cohnella suwonensis (assembly GCF_042655365.1). Classification (NCBI taxonomy): domain Bacteria; kingdom Bacillati; phylum Bacillota; class Bacilli; order Caryophanales; family Paenibacillaceae; genus Cohnella; species Cohnella suwonensis. The sequence goes on from NZ_JBHSMH010000113.1 coordinate 209,918, forward strand.
CCGCTTCACGGTCGCGGAAGGCAAGTGGACGCTGAACGGCGTATTCGTCGACATCGACGAAGCGACCGGCAAAGCGACGAAAGTGCAGAACATTTCCTTGGACGAGGACACTTGGATCGCCGTATAATCGGTTATCCTAGCGGGTTCGCGCTTACAAGATCGACCCTTAAAGACTCCGACGCCATCCGGCCTAGGGGTCTTTTGGCTTTGCGGCTACCCCGGAACGCGTAGAACTCTAACGGTTCCCATCCGAACGGGAAACAAAAGAAGGAATTATCGTTCGGGTTACCGAATAAGTATGCCTTAGTGGGCCCATCCTGTGATTCCGATGCATTCCCGATGCAACCAACAAAGTCGCGGGTTGTCATAAGAGGAGGTACTGGTCATGGAAGTTCTGAAGGTTTCCGCAAAGTCCAATCCAAATTCCGTAGCAGGCGCACTGGCAGGCGTTCTTCGCGAACGCGGAGCTGCCGAACTGCAAGCGATTGGCGCCGGGGCGCTCAACCAAGCGGTGAAAGCCGTCGCGATCGCGAGGGGTTTCGTCGCTCCGAGCGGCGTGGACTTGATCTGCATCCCGGCTTTCACGGATATCGTCATCGACGGAGAAGACCGCACGGCGATTAAGCTGATCGTCGAACCGAGGTAAAACAAAGCTAGCCGATGTCGACCTGTTCAAGGACGGCAGCCGAGCCCGCGTCGTCATGACGCGGCGGCTGCGTCGTTGCGACAGGTTTTTTTGTGCGCGGAAGAGGGGATAGATCGGTCATGACGAAGGGGGATGCAAGATGAGGATTACGGATTTGCACGTCGACGTCATCTGCAAGCTGCTGGACAATCCGGGAGCCAAGTGGAACGCGACCGGAGCCGAAGCGATCTTCGACGCGACGCCGGAGCGTCTTGCGGCCGGAGGGATCGGCTTGCAGGCGTTCGCGCTGTTCTTGCCGGAGGATTTGCCGTCCGATCCGGAAACGGTATTCCGCGGCGCGGATCTGTTCTGGAGCGAGGTGCTGACGGCCAAAGGCATGAAGCTGATCCGCAGATCCGGCGATCTCGAAGCGGCCAGGCAGGAGAATAAGATCGGAGCGCTGCTCTCGCTCGAAGGCGCGGACGGGCTTCAAGGCAAGCTGTGGGTGCTGCGCCTGCTCCATCGGCTCGGCTTGCGCCTATTGGGCCCGACATGGAACCATTCGAACTGGGCGTGCGACGGGGCGATGGAGCAGAGAGGCGCGGGGCTGACGAAGGCGGGTCGCCGCCTTGTTACGGAGTGCGAAAAGTTGGGTATCCTAGTAGATGTGTCCCATTTGTCGGACGCCGGCTTCAGGGACGTCGCGGAGATGGCTTCGCGTCCTTGCTTCGCGTCCCATTCAAACGCGCGTTCGATCGTGGACCATCCTCGCAACTTGACCGATCTTCAGATCCAAACTCTCGTCTCCACCGATGGAATCATCGGCATCACGTTCGTGCCTTGGTTCCTTACGACGGAGGAACCGGCCACGATCGACGACGTGCTTCGCCACGTCGAGCACGTATGCGCCCTCGGCGGCGAGACCAACATCGCGTTCGGGTCGGACTTCGACGGCATTTCCCGGCACGTGGACGGACTGTCCCATCCGGGCCAATACCCCGCGCTTGCGGAAGCATTGCTGAAACGTTATCCGGAGCGGCTCGTTGAAGGCTTTATGGGTGACAACGCTTACAGGTTTTTCGCCAAAAATCTGCCGAAATGAATTGATCGCGTGCAATCGATCTCGGATCGGCAACGATCCGATCGCAAACTAACATATTTCCGTTACGCGAATACTTCTTGCAATTTACGTTCCTTAAACATAAACTTTATTACGGTAATATAAAATATTATAGGGTAATTGTGTCGAAATACGACGACTTAGAGATTAAGAGGAGATGGGCATGTGATCAGTCAACTGTCATGGAAAATTGGCGGGCAGCAAGGGGAGGGCGTGGAAAGTACGGACCGTATTTTTTCCACCGCGCTGAACCGGCTGGGTTACTACCTGTACGGGTACCGGCACTTTTCCTCGCGGATCAAGGGCGGACACACGAATAACAAAATCCGCATCAGCACGAAGCCGATTCGGGCGATTTCCGACGATCTGGATATTCTCGTGGCGTTCGACCAAGAGAGCATCGACCTGAACGCGGGAGAGCTGCGGACGGGCGGCGTCGTCGTCGCGGACGCGAAGTTCGGTCCGACGATTCCGGAAGGCGTGCAAGCGCGGCTATTCGCGGTACCGATTACAGCCATCGCAGAAGAATTAGGCACATCCCTCATGAAAAATATGGTTGCTTCTGGCGCTTCCTGGGGGCTGCTTGGCCTGCCGATGGAAGTCTTTTATAAAGCGGTAGAAGAAGAGTTCGGACGCAAAGGGCCGGCGATCGTCGAGAAGAACATCGAAGCGGTGCGCCGCGGCGCGGAATTCGTGTTGGAGCAAGCGGGAGGTCCGCTCGACGAATTCAAGCTCGAGGACGCGGACGGTCAGCAGAAGCTGTTTATGATCGGCAACGAAGCGATGGCGCTCGGCAGCTTGGCGGCGGGATGCCGTCTCATGTCCGCTTACCCGATCACGCCCGCTTCGGAGATCATGGAATACTTGATTAAGAAGCTGCCGAAATTCGGCGGTACCGTCATTCAGACGGAAGACGAGATCGCGGCCGTGACGATGGCGATCGGCGCCAACTACGGCGGCGTGCGCACGATGACCGCATCCGCGGGCCCGGGTCTCGCGCTTATGATGGAAGCGATCGGCTTGTCCGGCATGACGGAGACGCCTCTCGTTATCGTCGATACGCAGCGCGGCGGTCCTTCGACCGGCTTGCCGACGAAGCAGGAGCAATCGGATATCAACGCCCTCATCTACGGCACGCACGGCGAGATTCCGAAGCTCGTCGTCGCTCCGAGCACGATCGAGGAATGCTTCTACGATATGATCGAAGGGTTTAACCTCGCGGAAGAATATCAAATTCCGGTCATCATCGCGACGGATCTTCAGCTGTCTCTCGGCAAGCAGACGTCCGAGCCGCTCGATTACGAGAAAATCGTCATCAAGCGCGGCAAGCTCGTGACGGAAGAGTTGCCCGCGAACGAAGACAACAAGCTGTTCAAGCGTTACGAGCTCACGGAAGACGGCATTTCCCCCCGCGTGCTGCCGGGTGCCAAGCACGGCATCCACCACGTGACGGGCGTCGAGCACGACCAAGAGGGAAGACCGTCCGAGAACGCGCTCAATCGCGAGAAAATGATGGACAAACGCTTGGGCAAAGTTCGCGACCTGCGAGTGACGAACGCGATCAAGGCGGACGCGCCGAACGCGACGCCGGATCTCCTGATCGTCGCGATGGGCTCCACCGGCGGCACGATCGAGGAAGCCCGCGGACGGCTGACGGCTGACGGCGTGACGACGAACCAGATCATGGTCCGGCAGATGTTCCCGTTCCCGTCCGAGCTGCTCGAGCCTCACTTGGCAGCCGCGAAGCGCATCGTCGTTCTCGAGAACAACGCGACGGGCCAGCTCGCCAACTTGATCAAGCAAAACATCGGACACCACGACAAAATCAAAAATCTATTGAAATACGACGGTACGCCGTTCTTGCCTTCGGAAATCCACAAAGCCTGCAAGGAGCTGATCTAACGGATGGCTACATTCAAAGAGTTCCGTAACAATGTCAAGCCGAACTGGTGCCCGGGCTGCGGCGACTTTTCCGTGCAGGCTGCGATCCAACGGGCCGCCGCGAACGTCGGCCTCGAGCCCGAGCAGCTCGCGGTCATTTCGGGAATCGGCTGCTCCGGCCGGATCTCGGGTTACATTAACGCTTACGGCTTGCACGGCATCCACGGCCGTTCGCTTCCGATCGCGCAGGGCGTTAAGCTCGCGAACCGCGAACTGACGGTCATCGCTTCGGGCGGAGACGGAGACGGCTTCGCGATCGGCATGGGCCACACGGTTCACGCCATTCGCCGTAACCTCGATATTACGTACATCGTCATGGACAACCAAATTTACGGGCTGACGAAAGGCCAGACGTCTCCTCGTTCGGCGGAAGGCTTCAAGACGAAGTCGACGCCGGAAGGTTCGATCGAGTCGACGCTGTCTCCTCTCGAGATCGCGCTGTCCGCGGGCGCTACGTTCGTCGCGCAATCGTTCTCCAGCGACTTGAAGCAGCTAACGTCCTTGATCGAGCAAGGCCTGAATCACAAAGGCTTCTCGCTCATCAACGTGTTCAGCCCTTGCGTCACGTTCAATAAGGTGAACACGTACGACTGGTTCAAGGAAAATATCGTGAATCTGGAGCAATTCCCGGATTACGATCCTTCCAACCGCATCGCGGCGATGACGAAAATCATGGAAACGAACGGCATGCTGACCGGTCTGGTCTATCAGAACAAGGAACGCAAATCGTACGAGGACCTCGCGGTCGGCTTCAAGGAAGAGGCGCTGTCGAAGCAGGACATGATGCTTTCGCGCCAAGACTTTGACAAATTGTTGACGGAGTTCAAATAAGAGGGTTTCCCAAGAGGCGCGCGGGTTTTGTCCCGCGCGCCTCTTGCGTTATACTGAAAGCAACATACATCTTGGAAATCGCGCGAAGGTAGGGGGAGCGAACGATGACGATAAGCAAAAAGGTACCGATCGGCGTATCCGCGCGCCATATTCATTTGTCCCAAGAGCACGTGGAAGCGTTGTTCGGGGCGGGCGCGAAGTTGACCGAATTCAAGCCGCTCTCGCAGCCGGGCCAATTCGCGGCGAACGAGACGGTAGCCGTGCACGGACCGAAAGGCTCGTTCGCTACCGTTAGGGTGCTGGGTCCCGCGCGTTCGATGACGCAGCTGGAAGTGTCCCGCACGGATGCGTTCGCGCTCGGCGTCCAGGCGCCGGTACGAGAGTCCGGGAACATCGAGGGCACGCCGGGCATTCGCATCGTCGGTCCGGCGGGCGAGGTGACGGTGGACAAAGGCGTGATCGTGGCGGCGCGGCATATTCATTTCCACACGTCGGATGCCGAGAAGTGGGGCATCGCGGACAAGATGATGCTGGCCGTGCGGGTCGGCGGCGAACGCGGTCTCGTCTTCGAGCAGGTGCTTGCGCGCGTGTCGGATCTATATGCGCTGGACATGCACATCGATACGGACGAGGGCAACGCGACCGGGGCGAAGACGGGAGATTTCGGCGAGATCGTAGGCTGATTCCGCTACCCGAATGTGCTATAATTGACCATTGGATAGCTACGCGCATCCGGCGAGTTCGACTTCGACGAGACGAAGGAAGTGAACGGCATAATGTCCGATCATGCTAAAGATTACTCCAAATATTTCGATTTCTCGGATGCGAAGCTGGTCGGCCGCGAAGACGGCAAGACCACTTACCGGATCAACGGCCGCAACGTGCAGATCAACGCGGCGCCCGATTACCGGGAAGAGAAGCAGCGGGGAAAAGAAGCGGTCAGCGTCCATTACGAGAACGCGGTTCCGGAGGAGCTAAGAACGCTCGGCGCCGGCAGGAAATATATGATTCAGACGTACGGCTGCCAGATGAACGAGCACGACACGGAAGTGATGAGAGGCTTGTTCGAGGAAATGGGCTACGTCCAGACGGAACATCGCGCGGACGCGGACGTCATTCTGCTGAACACGTGCGCGGTCCGAGAGAACGCCGAGGACAAGGTGTTCGGAGAGCTCGGGCACTTGAAGGTGCTGAAGCAGCAGCGTCCCGAGCTGATCTTGGGCGTATGCGGCTGCATGTCCCAAGAAGCGTCGGTCGTGAACCGAATTATGCAGAAGCACCCGCACGTCGATCTTATTTTCGGAACGCATAACATCCATCGGTTGCCGCATCTGCTCCTGGACGCCCACTTCGGCAAGGAAATGGTCATCGAGGTATGGTCCAAGGAAGGCGATATTGTCGAGAATTTGCCGAAAAAACGGACCGAAGGCTTGCGCGCGTGGGTGAATATCATGTACGGTTGCGATAAGTTCTGCACGTACTGCATCGTTCCTTACACGCGGGGCAAGGAGAGGAGCCGGCTGCCGGAGGACGTCATCGCCGAAGTGCGGGACTTGGCGCGGCAAGGGTTCAAGGAGATTACGCTGCTCGGGCAGAACGTGAACGCGTACGGCAAAGATTTTACCGATCGGGAATACCGGTTCGGGCACTTGATGGACGAGATGCGCAAGATCGACCTCCCGCGCGTTCGGTTCACGACGTCGCATCCCCGCGATTTCGACGACCATCTGATCGAAGTGCTCGCCAAGGGCGGCAATCTCGTGGAGCATATTCACCTGCCGGTACAATCCGGCAGCTCGGACGTACTGAAGCGGATGAGCCGGAAGTATTCGCGCGAGCGGTACTTGGAGCTTGTCGACCGCATTCGCCGGAACATTCCGGGAGCGGTGCTGACGACGGACGTCATCGTCGGGTTTCCCGGCGAGACGGAAGAGCAGTTCGAGGAGACGCTGTCGCTCATGCGTGAAGCGGGCATGACATCGGCCTACACGTACATCTACTCGCCTCGGGAAGGAACTCCGGCCTACGACATGGCGGACGATGTTCCTAACGAAGTGAAAAGGAATCGGCTGGCGAGGCTAAACGAATTGATCGGCGAGCTGTCGCTCGAGCATCATCGGGAGCTTGTCGGGGAAGTCGTCGAAGTGCTCGTCGAGGGCGAGAGCAAAGCGAACGTGAACGTGCTGTCCGGGCGCAGCCGATCGAACAAGCTGATTCATTTCGAAGGGAAGAAGGAATGGATCGGACGGTTCGTGAACGTGCGAATCACGGCGGCCCAGACTTGGTACGTGAAAGCCGAAGCGATCGGCGAGCCGGTCCCGGAAGTTTCCGAGCTGGCCGAGCAAGCGGGATAAGACAAGGCAATAGACCATAACGATAAGCGGGAGAATTCCCGAACGGAGGATCACGAAAGATGTCTGCACACGCACACGACCACGATCACGACCATGAACACGGGGAAGGCTGCGCGGTACCGGTATTCGATAACCGGGAGCTGATCGTCCGCGAAGATATATTGGCGAGAGCCAAAGAATTGGCTCAGCTCATCACGACGTCCGAAGAGGTCGAATTGTATCAGAAGTCCGAGAAGCTCATCCAGTCGCACGATAAGGTGCAAGGTTTGATTACGACGATCAAGAAAAAGCAGAAGGAGCTCGTCGCGTTCCAGAACACGTTCAAGAACCCATCGATGGTCGAGAAAATCGAAGGCGAGATCGACGCCATCCAAGACGAGCTCGACAACATTCCGATCGTACAACAGTTCCAGCAAAGCCAAGTCGACGTTAACTACTTGCTGCAATCGATCGTGAGCGTCATTCGCGATACGGTAGCCGAGAAGCTGGACGTGGAAGCGGCGAAACCGGCCGAAGCGCCGGAAGAGTGCGACTGAATCCGCTAGCGAAGGGCGAATGACGACTGCATCGCCCGAAGAAGCATAGAAAGCGCCTCAAGTTCCCATCCTACGGTCGCATGGGTCAAACGAGCCCGATGCGCCGAAGGAGGACAACCCGATGACCGAAGGCATTCCGAACTCGCAGACGCGGGCGCCGAAGCCGGACGACCCGAAAAAGCAGGGGAGATCGGCCGCGAAGAAGAAGTCGAAGTGAACGGGTCGCTTGAATGTCGAAGGAACGTAGAAGGCCGCGCGGTTGCGCGGCCTTTGGCGTCGAATGGAGCGATTATCGGGCCGCGACGGCGGCGACGTTCAGGCTTAGCATGAAATTACGCTGATCGAATTGTAGCGCATGCGGTTGATTCGCGCTCAGCTTCCACTTGTTGATCCAATAAGATGGAACTCTTAACTTATCGTCGGACAAGTTCGCGGGAACGTGCAGACGCATACGCGCGATGTTCTTTCCTTGGCGAACTTTGATGACCATGCCTTGTCTTTCGGGAATGCCGAGCCTCGATAGCAGCTCATACCCGACGGATAACGTGCCGGCGCCGAGCGTACTTGCCGTCAGCATGGACACCGTCTCGCTAAGCGGGGCCGGGGCGATCGTGATCGTCTGGTCGGCTTCCGCGTAAGTAAGCGAATATCTGCGCAAGGCGGTCAGTTGGAACCGCCGCGCGAGCGCGTAATTCATCTCCATGAAATCGGCGAAGCACTCCCGGCCTTCCAGGAATTGAAGCTCGATCGTCTGCTTGATCGTTCCCCTCTTAAGAGTTATCGGCGTATTGCGGGGAATGGCTAGCAGTTCCGAGCCGGTGTAAGAGCAATTCAGGGTGAGCACGACGTTGTTGACGGGGAGCTTGGCGATAAACAGATCAAGGCGACCGCTGGCCATAAAGTAGGCGACACACTCCTTCAAGGCGGATGAATCTAGGAGACTTACTACTTTATGCAAGAGAGTCGGGGCTCGATTGTATCATCGTCCTGATCGAGCGAAATCGGCCATGAAGAAGGGCTCCCGCGCAGGAACGCGGGAGCCCTTGAGGATAAGGGGGAGTGAGGTTGCTTTCTTACCCTGTGTTTTAACGAGGACGGCGGGCTCGGATGGCTGGGATGACCGGGCGAACGGCGACGATGACGAGCGTCGCGACGACCGCTTTGATGGCGTCTCCCGGCAGGTACGGATAGAAGCCGGCTTTCAGCGCCCCGGAAACGGTATCGTAATCGGGGTTGTCGATCGCATGGGCAAGCCATGGCACGCCGGAAACGTAAAGCAGCAGCGAACCGAAGGCGAATACGCCGAGAAGAAGAAGCAGTTGCTGCGGACGACCTAGCTTCCCGCGCTTCGCGAACAAGGCATCGCTGACGAGTCCGATCAGCAGGGCGGCGATCGGGTACATCCAGATGTAACCCGCCGTCGGTCCGGTCAGCTTGTCGATGCCGCCGGCGCCGCCGATGAACGGAAGTCCCGTCGCGGTCAGGGCGACGACGATAAAGATGCTTAAGAATCCGTAGGTGGCGCCGAGCAAGCCGCCCGCGAGCATAATGCCGAACGTGCCGAGCGTGATCGGAACCGGCGTGAAGCCGAGGTTGATCTTAACTAGCGTGGTCACGATGAACAGCGCGCCGAGCAATGCGGTATAGACGAGAGCCCGCGTGCGGTAAGTCGAGGTGGCCGTATGTACGGTCTGAGGTGAGGTGGTTGTAGATGAATTCATTGTCAAAATGCCTCCTAAATGTTAACCTTGGTTCTATATTATTGGTTAACAATTGAGATTGTAGCACGGGATCGGCGGATTGAAAAGAGGAGATTTCCGGATGGCGAGTGGGGATAACGAACCGTTCGCGCTGCGCGCCGTAACGGTATACGGAGATGTGATCGGTATCGCGCGGGAGCATGACGGCGATGTTCATGCCCGATTGCTCGAAGTCGACGTAACGATCTCTCCCGGAGAATGGGTAGCGATCGTCGGAGCGAACGGCAGCGGAAAGTCGACGCTCGCGCGCATCGTCGCGGGCCTGTATCCGGACGTCATGTACGGCGAAGCGGAGAGAGGATTCGCGGGACATCGCGCGAGTCCGATCGTACTGCAGCAGCCGAGGGCGCAATTGTTCGGAGAGACGCCGCGAGAGGAAATCGCGTTCGCGCTCGAGTGGAGCGGCGCGCCGGCGGAACAATTCGACGCGCTCGTCGAACGGGCGCTTGCGGGCGCGGGCTTGTCCGGGCTGCGCGACGAGCCATGGGAGTCGCTGTCCGGGGGGCAGCAGCAGCTCGCGGCGATCGCGGCGGCAACGGCAGGGGCGGAGCGTAAGCCTCTCGTCGTTCTCGACGAGGCGACGTCGATGCTGGACGATCGCAACCGGGACGAGGTGATGCGGCTGGCAACGGCGCTTCACCGTCAAGGGACGGCCGTCGTCTGGGTGACGCAGCGGCTCGACGAATTGTTGCCGGACATGCGGGTGATCGCCATGAAGGACGGCCGGATCGTGCACGACGGGAATGCTCGCGAGTTCTTATACGGTAGTCGTGCCGATGTTGTTGCCGGTGCCGATAGCGATGCCCCTTTTACGACGATATCCCCTTGCCTCAGGGCGGGTTTGAGATTGCCTTATATGCCGTCGCTTGCGCTGGAGCTGCGAAGACTCGGGCGATTGGACGATCCGTTGCCGGTGACGGCCGACGAATGGCGCATGGCGAGAGAACGCATGGGGGACATGAAACGGGATGACGCGACGATACGATAACGAAGCTGTTTTTTTGAACATTAAAGGGTTAAGCTGGCGCGATGGCGATATGGGTGAGGATGCTCCTTCGTTATCTAGCGGGGAATTGCGGTTAGAACCCGGCACCGTGACGGTGCTGATCGGGGCGAACGGGGCGGGCAAGACGACGTTGCTCGAGAAACTCGCCGGATTGCGGCCGCCCGAAGGCATCGACGTCAGCTATGGCACGGAACCGTTATGGACGACCGGGCGGACGGGGCGACCGCGATTGAACCGTCAGGCGTTGTTCCGCTACGGGTACGCGAGCCAATCGCCGGAGGACGGCTTGTTCGCGCGGAGCTTGGAAGAGGAAATGGCTTATTCGTTGAAGCCGTTCCGTCTATCCGAGGAGGAACGTCGGTCTCGTACGGTTCAAGCGTTGTACGCGGTCGGTTGGGAAGCGGGCGGCTGGCTGGAGCGGGATCCGTACCGGATGAGCGGCGGGGAAAGACGCCGGGCGGCTCTTGCTTCCGTGTTCGCGTCGCCGGTACCTTGGCTGCTCTTGGACGAGCCGACTTCGGGACTCGACGGCGCCGGCCACGAACGGTTGGCGGAGGCGATCTTGCGAATGAAAGGGGAAGGGCGGGGCCTATTGCTCGTCTCCCACGATTCGGATTGGGCGCTCCCGCTTGCCGATCGCGTGCTATTGCTCGGAGTCGATGGCCATGTAACGTCATGCGCGAGGGATCGGCTGCTCGAACGGCCGGAATTGATCGCTCAAGCGGGCATGGCCGTGCCGGAATGGCTGCGGATGGCCCGGTTCCTGGTGCGCTGCGGGATTTCGCCAACGGACGCGTGGCGGCCGGCGGATGCGGCGAGCGGTTGGGGTTCTTTGGCATGGATCGCGAATGAGTCCGGCGAGGAACGCTCCGAAAGCGCGGAGGGGACGGAAGCCGCGGAAAACGAGAGGAAACATCGGCTGGTCAAGGCGGACGGTCTGACGGATCGGGAGTTACCGGATACGGCGGCGGCTGGGCGATTAAGCGAGTCTCGCAGGCAACGGGGAAACGCGCCGCGTCGCCATCGGCTGGCCGGATTCGATCCGCGCGCGATCTGGCTCGGTTACGCGCTGTTGTCCGCCGGGTTGTTCCGACTCGGCGATTGGACGTCGCTTGCCATCGGCGCGGTCTTCGTCATCACGCTACTAGCGGCGGGTAATGTGTCTCTTCGCAAATGGAAGGGAACGCTCGTCAATTACGCGATCTTCACGGTGGCGACGTCGGCGATCTTCGCTTGGGGAGCGAGCGGCGGATGGACGTTCGAGTGGGGAGCTTTCGGCGGGACGATGTTTCCGTTCTTGCGGACTTTCCTAATTATGCTGTTGGGCTTGGCGATTCCGCTCGTCATGTCGCCCTTGTCGCTTCGCAAGTCGCTGGAGAGGCTGGCATCGTATAAAGGTAGACCGTTTGGGATGGCGCAGCGTCCGATTCTAACCGTAACGTTGATCATGCGATTCGTGCCGGTACTGCTCGAGCTGTGGGGGAGATTCGAAAGGATTTTCCTCGCGCGAGGCAAAACGATCTCCCGCGGGCCGATCGCGCTGGGTCGGAAGCTGAGGGACGTGGCGATTCCGTTCATGCTCGCGTTGTTCCGGCTCGGAGACGAAGTCGTATCGGCGCTTCAAAGCAGGGGAGTCGGCGACGGCGCACGCGCGATGGCATCGCCAGGCGGCAAGCTATGGCGATGGCGCGATTACTTGCTAGTCGTCGGCTCCGCACTCGCGATGATCGGATTGTGGGCATTGGCGGCTGTCGGTTTCGATCGATAGGCGGGATATGCTCCAATGGCGACGGGTCAATCGCGAAGAGATTTACCGACGGATAGAATCGCGGCGATGACGCCGAGCGAGGCGCCGAACAGGAAGCCGGCTTTTAACCCTCCAGCGGCGTTCAGCGCGCCCGCGAGGTAAGGACCGAGAAACATGCCGAGCGAGTAGACGGATTGGTAGAAGCCCATCGCCGTCGCGCGTTCCGCGGGTTTGAAGTCGCGAATCGCCAGGCTGAGCAGGAGCGGGAAGTACATCGCTTGGGCGACGCCGTTCAGCATCTGCGTCACGGCGAGCCAGCCGAGAGTCGGACTGAACGGAATGGCGCAAGTGAAGACGGCCGCGAGCAGGAAACCGGCGACGACGACGTTCCTCGTGCCGAAGCGGGGCGTCAGGTAACGGCCGCTCCATAAGGAGACGAGCGCGTGGGGCACCATGAACGCGACGACGATGCCGGTCAGTTCCATTTCGCTGGCGCCAAGCTCGACCGCCTGGAGCGGGGTGAAGCCGAACATCGTAATGAATAGGATGCCATGAGCGAGTAGCGATAATAACGCGACTTTACGGAGCAGGGAGGAACGGAGTACGGTAACCAGCACGATTTTACGATCCACTCTAGGCTTAATGATCGTATTCGATTGCGGGGTGGCGACCGGAGACTTCGGCTCGTAGACGAATAACGTGATCAGCATACCGCCGGACGCGATGAAGATGCCGCACAGGAATGCCGCGTTCCAGCCTCCCGCCGAAGCGAGCCAGCCGCTGGCGCTCATGCCCGCGAGCTGGCCGAACACGGTCAGGAAACTAAGCGTCCCCATCGCGCGATGGGTCTCGTTAGCCGGATAATAGGACGCGTATAACACTGTAAAAGGCACCCAAGTCGCCGCGCAAATGCCCGCCATAAGCCGGCCTGAGAGCGGACCTCCCCAGCCTCCCGGAATCATGAACAAAGCGCAGCTGACGAGACCGGCGGCCATCCCGATCATCAGAAACGGCTTGCGGCGGTTCAGCGCGTCCGAATAAATGCCCAGCGGGAAACGGATAAGCACTTGCGTAAGCCCGTAGCTGCCGAGAATAAATCCGATCCATCCCATCGACAGACCGCGGTCGTTCAAGAAAGGACTTAGAATCGGCACGTATATGTATAGCGTAGACCAATAGAGTACCGTCGCGATGGCGAAAACGAGATGACGGCGGCGTTCAAGCCAAGCGCTATCGCGCGTCTGAGCCGTTGCGGTATTTGCGTGGTGTAACATGTGGTGAGACGGCCTCCCGGTTGAAGTGCATGAGCGATCATTTCTAACAGTAACGGATGGCGGCGGGATTGAAAAGAAGAATTGTAGGCGGCGAGCGCAAGCTTATGCGGGCTCACGCAGGCTCATTGGGAATGGACACGGCGGCGCGGCAATGGTATGATTTGGGCAAACGTAAAATGTCGGATTTTTGGCACAAGACTAGCAGAATCCCATCAATAGCAGAAGAACACTCCGAAAGCATCGCGAGGCTGTTCCCGTCATCGGACGGGCGGCCTCTTTTTGTTTTCCAAATTATAGGTATCTGATAAAATGGAGAGGCGGGATGAGAATGGAGCTTTGGATTGGGAAGAGGAACGATAGCGAACTAACCGTACGCTTGTCGAGAGATCCTTCATTGGAAGATTCGATCCAACGAATGAGGCAGCTACATCGGCGTCGTTGGGAACCTGAATTGCGGGCGTGGATCATCCCTTATACGTTCCGGGATATGGGAGAATTGTTAGAGAAGTTCGATCATGCCGACCTTCACGCAGACGATAGCTTGCTAGAAGAATGTCAATGGCTGTGCGATCGCATAGAGGAGCGGGAAGCGAAGGCGCTAGCCCGGAGGCAGCTCGTGATTTTCGAGGAATCGCAGTGGGGAAAGCATGCAGAAGAGCTGCTGTCCCGGCAACTAAGACTTCGAGGATACAGCTCGAAAACGATTACAGCATATTGCGGGCAAGTCCGACGGTTTTACGATTTTTACGAAAAGAATCGGGAATTGAGCATGACGGAGCTTATCCCGCGGTACTGTAACGGGTTGTTGCGATTGGAATTCTCTCATTCGTACGTCAATCAGGCTCTAAGCTCGGTCAAGTTTTACTTGGAAAAGGTGTGCGGTCTGAAGGCAGAGCCGGGGGCGTATATCCGTCCTAAAAAGGAGAAAAAACTGCCGGACGTGCTATCCGCTAAAGAAGTGATGAGGCTATTTGCCGCCGTGAGCAATCCGAAGCATCGCGCCATTCTCGTTCTGACTTACTCATCGGGACTTAGAGTTAGCGAAGTCGTTCGGTTGCGAATGGCCGACATCGATCGCGACCGAAAAACGCTCCTCGTGAGGCAAGGCAAAGGCAGGAAAGACAGACAAACGCTACTTTCCGAGGCGGCGTACGCGACGGTATTAGCATATGTCAAACAAGAAAAGCCGGGCGGAGGCTGGCTATTTCCCGGCGCTGACTCTAATCGGCACCTCACCGAACGTACCATCCAAAAAGTGTTCGAACAATCGGTCAAAAAAGCCGAAATTCGCAAGAACGTCAGCGTCCACAGCTTGAGACATTCATTCGCAACGCATTTGCTGGAAGGCGGTATCGACATTCGATACATCCAGCAGCTGCTAGGACATAAGAATGTCGCGACCACTGAAATATATACGCATGTGGCGATAAAAGACGTGAGTCGTATTCAGAGCCCTTTGGATCGGATGATTGATCGGGAATAAGTCAATGGATTAGAAGTGGAATATATGCGAGTTATTACGAAATACAGAAACTCCACAACTTATTAGGATTATCCGAAATTCATAGAATTTACGTTATACGAAATTGGACTCGAAGCTACTGCGAATTAAAGAATTGTATGCGTACAATCGAGATTGCCATCTGGATTCAGGGAAGAGACATGGAGTATTTCAGGTTTCGAGGGACTTAGTTACAGCGTGCATGGCAATTAAGATCAAAATCGAAGATCGTATTTTTATACTTTGAGAAACCTAATAGGACACAGGTTAAAGGCTGTGAAGGCAAAGGTGCCTGAAAGTGGAAGGTCAAAAGCGAAATATTATGCAAGCGAGAAGTGCCTGACAGCAAGATCAAGAACGTACTTTTAATGAATAAAGCAACCAAATTGAACTTAGGTTAAGATCTGTGGGGGCAAAGGTGCCTGAAAGTAGAAGATCAAAATCGTATTATTTTGAAAGCTAGAGGTGCCTGAAAGCAAGGAATATAATTAGTCTGTGTATGATGAGCCAGGAAGCAATAATTGTCGGTGTCTAGAGAACAGCGAGAGTGGCAATGAAGCAGGAACATGAGGATTAATCGAAGAAGTAGTCGGGATGAGATGGCAAGAGTTATTGCGGTGTTCTGAGATTCAGCGTGAGAGACTAACCCATTTTTAGGACGTATTCGAGCTCGGAAGCGAGTCAGGAGTGATGCAACTTGCGAGGAATAGTCCAACATCGTATAACACCATGTTCACGCTTCGGCGGACGAGCCGCCTCGGTCCGGCAGAAGTAGGGAAGCGGATTCGACTGGAGTAGCCCAGCAACTGTAAGTAATTCAGCCGGACACATCCGCACCACCTAACCGCGTCGCGGCCGGCTCCTTACGGAGCCTTAAGGTGGTGGGACGTCGTGAACACATTAACGTTAGCTGAAATACCCGAGATCAAGAACAATTTAATATCCAATGCCGTGGCTGAGTTGTTTATCAGCACACGGCA